>JAEZUI010000230.1 GCA_023421115.1 Bacillota bacterium
CAATATAGACCATTCATCAATGTATTTCGTGTCGAGCTTAACAACTTCGTCAAAATCTGTAATGCTGCTTCGGCCGCTTACTTGCCAAAGACCTGTTAGTCCTGGTTTTATGCTTATTCTACGTCGGTGATATGCGGCATACTTGCTTACTTCATCTAAAGTTGGAGGTCTTGTCCCAACAAGGCTCATATCACCTTTAAGTATATTGAGAAACTGAGGAAATTCATCTAAGCTGGTCTTTCTTAAAAATCTTCCTACCCTTGTTATTCTAGGGTCATTTTTGATTTTAAACATTAAGCCTCCGCCCACTTCGTTCATTCTTGCCAGTTCCTTTTTCTTGTTATCTGCATCGGTACACATAGAGCGGAATTTGTATAGTTTGAATACTCTACCATTAAGTCCGACTCTGTCTTGCGCGAAAATAACAGGGCCTGGAGAATCCATTTTTATAGCAGTAGCAACAAATATTGAAATTATACCTGTGATAAACAGACCTACAAGTGCACCGCAAATATCCATGAAACGTTTTATAAAAAGCTGTATACGGTTTAATGAAACAGTATGAAAGGTCAACATAGGCAGTGTACCTATACAAGTAAGATGAGTCTTTGCGATCTTTAAGTCATAAAGATTAAGTACCATGCGCACAGTAATACCCATTTTCTCACATAGTAGAACGTATTGTTCGATTTCACCTACATAATTTTTAGGAAGTGCAAATACTACCTCATCAACAACATTTTCTTTAATGATTTTTTCCAAGTCATTTAGATGACCGAGTACTTTTTGAGATTTGACTTCTTTTGAGTCCACACGTACATAACCAATAACATTAAAATTTATGTTGGTTTTTTGTATGTAATTTGTGAATTGTCGGGCCACATGAGGTGAACCGGCTATTATAACTCTTATTGCTCTGTTAGTATGTCTTGAACTTCTCTTTATGTAAATCCTGTAGAGAAGTCTTTCAGAGAGCAGAAAACTAAATGTACATATTACATAAATTATAAACATGGTTCGGCTGAACATGGTTTCCCTAACAAAGAAAATCATAGACGAAAGGAAGAGGCTAGAAATAAAAGTCGCAAACAATGAATTACGAATTATTCTGTCTATGTAGCAAAAGGTTGTAGTATCATACATCCCGAGAGAACCCATGCTAAACATCCAAACGGGTATAAATACTACTAGTATCCATAAGTATTCTTTTAAGTCAAATAGTGATGTAAACTTTGAAGCGATATAATAAGAAACAAAATACGATATAAACAAAAAAACTATGTCCAACTGAAGTTGAATAACATTGGTATAGGCCTGTTTGTTTAGTCTATGCATACTTTCCGCCCTCACTAACAATTATGTATATGATGAATTTAAAAGCTAAAGGTTAACTGCCAAAAAATCTGCAATCACCATTTCCAAAAGTAGGTTTGAGGAGAATTCTTATACAGTTATATAGGTCACTTTTGAAATGGTATAATGAATTTTATGAAATTACTATTACAAGGAATATTTTAACACTTTATCTTAAAAAAATAAAGTCTTATCAAAAAAATATATATAATTTCGTAAAAATTTCATAAGGTGTTTATAGAAGATGTAAAATTATATCGAATTTTACAGAAGAATATTGAAACTGTAAAGTTAATTTGATATAATCAGAAACATCCAATTAGGAAAATATGGTAATTGTATTTCTGCATTTTCCGATTATGTATACAAAATTTTAATATGAGGGGGGCAAGAAATGTACAAGTGTAAACTATTGTCCAAAGTATTGGCTTTGTTTGTATTGGTTACATCTTTAACAAATCCGGTACCGTCGTTTTCAATGGAAGCAATCCCATTGGAAATAACAGATCAAAGTATTGTTCAGTCTACAGTAAGTGAAGAAGTCTACTCATCTACAGCAGCAATTTCAGAAGGAGAATCACCAGCACCAATGTCAACACCCACACTAACGCCAACACCCACACTAACGCCAACACCCACAACAACAGAATTGTCGACTCCTGACGGTGATATTTACGGAAATGATTTTGAAAGTGCAACTTTAATTGGAAAAGACATGGATTACCATGGAAGTATTGAAGAGAGTTCCGATGTGGATTATTTCAAATTTATACCAGAGGAATCAGGAGTTTATGCTTTTGAGACTACAGGTACTTCAAACACTTATGGATATCTGTATAACGAAAGCAAAGCCAATTTAGCCTATGGTGCAGATGAAGGAATAGACAGAAACATATTTATAACCTATTATCTTGAGAAAGGGAAAGCATACTATTTAAGACTTCACTCTTATAATATACTTGTTCCTTATTCTTTAAGAGTCTCAAAGTTCGAGGATGATCATGGAAATGATACTACTTCAGCTACTTTCGTGCAAATAGGTGATATTACACCCGGCGAAATAAATTATGCCAATGACTATGATTATTTTAAATTTACTCCATCGGTGAGCGGGCCTTATGTCATCGAAAGTACAGGAACAACCGATATTACTGGTACATTGCATAACATTACAACTGCATACAATATAAGTGATGAGGATAAGAATTTCAGGATAGTTCAGGCACTAAATGCAAATCAGACTTATTATGTATACGTATATCATGCAAATCATGGAGATAAGGACAGTGCCGGAACGGGTAGCTATAATATCAGGATTTCAGCTGGTACCGATGACCATGGAAATACATTTGAATCTGCCACTACTCTTGAAATTGGTACAGAAATGGGAGCGGTGTGTGAAAGTGCCGGAGATTACGATTATTTCAAATTTATCACTGAGACCTCAGGAATGTATACAATAGAGAGCCTTGGTACAGCTGATACTACAGGTTTCATATATAATTCGGCAAAAGGCCGTCTAGCGTATGATTATAGCTATGGAGCCGGAACAAATTTCTATATAGCCTTATGGCTTAATGCTGGAGAGACTTATTATATTGAAGCAACTTCGTCAAAAATTAATGACAATTATAAAGTCATTGTCAACTTAATGGAAGACGATCATGGTTATGATAATAATTCGGCGACAGAACTTTCTACTAATACTGAAGTGTCAGGAGAAATAAACTTCACAAATGATACCGATTATTTCAAGTTTACACCGGAGTCAACAGGACCCTATGTAATAGAGAGTACAGGTAGTACTGATATTAGCGGAAATCTTTATAACATTACAAGTAGTAGTGATATAAGTTCAACAAACCAAAACTTTAAAATTACATACACCTTAACAGCTAATCAAACCTATTATATAAATGTCTATCATGACAGTTATTGGGACAAGGACTATAACAATACCGGAGCCTATGGAATAAAGGTAACCCAGTTGTCGGATGATCATGGAAATAGCTATGATACAGCAACAAAGATTGAAGTTGGAGAAGAGACTCAGGCTGTACAGGAGAGTTCCGGGGATTATGACTACTTTATGTTTACTGTAGAGGAAGCCGGAATGTATGGTATTGAAACTATTGGAACAACTGATACTACCGGATTTATATATAATTCGGCAAAAAATCGTCTAGCGTATGACTATAACTATGGAACGGGATATAACTTCTATTGTGCACTTTGGCTCAATACTGGAGAGACTTATTATATACGGTCTTATTCAGCGGCAATAAATGACACCTATAAAGTCAAGGTCAGTGCTTTAGAAGATGATCATGGGTATGACAATAACTCAGCCACTGAACTTGTATTGGATACTGAAGTGTCAGGAGAAATAAACTTCACAAATGATACCGATTATTTCAAATTTACACCTAAGTCAACAGGGCCTTATGTAATAGAGAGTACAGGCAGTACTGATATTAGTGGAACTCTGTATAACATTACAAGTAGTAGTGATATAAGTTCAACAAACCAAAACTTTAAAATTACATACACCTTAACAGCAAATCAAACTTATTATATACAGGTTTATCATGACAGTTATTGGGACAAGGACTATAATAATACCGGAGCCTATGGAATAAAGGTAACCCAGTTGTCGGATGATCATGGAAATAGCTATGATACTGCAACTGAGGTTAAAGTTGGAGAAGAAACTCAGGCTGTACAGGAAAGTTCCGGGGATTACGACTACTTTAAGTTTACTGTAGAGGAAGCTGGAATGTACGGGGTTGAGACTATTGGAACAACTGATACTACAGGATTTATATATAATTCTGCAAAAAACCGTATAACTTATGATCATAACTACGGGATTGGATATAACTTCTATTTTGCAGTATGGCTCAATGCTGGAGAGACTTATTATATACAGTCTTATTCAGCGGCAATTAATGATACCTATAAATTAAAGGTCAGTGCTTTAGAAGATGATCATGGGTATGACAATAACTCAGCGACTGAGCTTGTATTAGACAATGAAGTGTCAGGAGAAATAAATTTCACAAATGATACCGATTACTTTAAATTTACACCAGTAGTAACGGGTCCTTACTCTATAGAAAGTACAGGACTTACGGATGTAGATGCGTATTTATACAATTACGTTTATGGTTACAATATAAGTACTTCAAATACTAATTTCAAAATAACCTACACCTTGAATGCCGGTCAGACATATTATTTGCAGGTTTATCATAAAAATTACTACGATAAAGACTATTCAAATACCGGCGCTTATAAAATAAAACTGACTAAGCTTTCAGACGATCATGGAAACAGTTTTGATACTGCTACTGAAATAAAAGCTGATAAACAGACACAAGCTGTGCAAGAAAGTGACGGAGACTATGATTACTTTAAATTTGTTCCGTCAGCAAGCGGAATGTATTGTTTTGAAAGTTTGGGTAGCGTTGACAGTACTGCAGAACTGTACAATGAAAGTAAAGGCTATGTTACAAGGGATTATAACTCAGGTATAGGTAACAATTTTTATATTCCAGCCTATCTTGAGGCAGATAAGGCGTATTATATCAGAGTTTGGTCGGAAACAAAAGATGTACCTTATCAAGTAAAGGTATATGCACTTGAAGATGATCATGGTTATGACAACAATACAGCCACTCAGCTATCGGTTGGTGGGGAGGTTTACGGTAAAATTGGATTCACTAGAGACTTTGATTACTTCAAGATAACTACCGATGAGGCAGGACCCTATTTGATAGAGAGCACTGGTAACATTGATCTTTATGGGTATTTGGTGAATTATTTATACAGTAATGATATAAGTGACGATAACAAAAATTTCAGGATTGCATATAAGCTTTCTGCAAATTCCACATATTATCTACAGGTTTATCACAATTACTATTCAGATAAGGATTATCAGAATACCGGTGAATATGCTCTAAAATTGACAAAATTGACAGATAAGTTTGGAGATAGCTTTGATACAGCTACACAGATTGATACTCAGAAGTTGATATGGTCAGGCATTGAAGCTACAAACGACATAGATTTTGTCAAGTTTGTTGCGCCTAGCACTGCAACCTATACAATTGAGAGTTTTGGCGGACAAAACACATATGGATATCTATATAACGATTCAAGAGCCTATATAGCATATGATGACAATTCTGCAGGTGATGGTCGGAACTTCCGCATTGTTTACAGCCTTGAGGAAGGTAAGAACTATTATTTGAGAATACATGATCAATCCTCGGGATTTGGGAATTATGGAATTGCAGTTTATCAGGGAACTGACGACCATAAAAATGAAATAAACTTTGCCACGGCCATTCAGATAGGTGTGGAGAGCTCAGGTAAATTTGACTATGCCGGCGATATTGACTATTTTAGATTTTCACCGTCTTCCGAGGGTGTTTATCAAATCAGGAGTTACGGAAATAATGACACCTATTGTGAAATCTATGACAGCATAGGTAATATGCTCGGTTCCTCCGACAATATTGACGATAATGACAAGAATTTCAGCATAACACAAAGTCTTCCCGCTAATCGAACATGCTATGTAAAGGTATATCATACCGATACAGAAAAAGGTTTGGGAGGATATACAATTAAGGTTATCAATACAGGGGAGAGTGCCGGTGACGACCATGGTAATTCCTTTGATACTGCTTCCTTAGTTGAAATAGGAACAGAGTATGAAGCCAGAATTGACTATGCTTTAGATATTGATTTTGTAAAATTTGTTCCCGGTTCTTCCGGTACCTATCTAATTGAAAGTACTGGAAATAACAATCTAATAGGTTACTTGTATGGAGAGAATAAAGCTCTTATTGCATCCGATAATAATTCAGGGCTAGATACCAACTACTACATAGTTGCAATGTTGGAGTCGGGAAAAACCTATTACATTAAGTCCATTCATTCCACCGGAAGTGCTACCGGAGATTATGGAATAAAAGTTACCGCTACTTCCGATGATCACGGCAATAAAAACTCTTCAGCTTCTGTATTGGCAGTTGAAGATAGTGTGGAAAGTTCAATTGAGTATAAATGTGATGTGGATGTATTTGCGTTCAGCCCGGAAATAAGCGGAGCTTATGTGTTTGGAGTACTCAATAATGCCGATGTAAGGGTGACAATATACAATCAGAGTGGAGTCTCAATCTATACAGATTCAAGAACCGGCTCAGATATTGAGGATTTATTGCTGCCGCTAATGCTCTCGGCTGGTCAGAACTATTACATAAAGGTAACTCATAAAAATTATTCCGACTGTGATAATGCAGGTACAGGAACCTACACAATGAGCTTATCAAAGGGTACCGATGACCATGGTAACAGTTTTGGTGATGCAACTATAGCCACGGTTAATGAGGTGGTTTACGGAAGTATCGAAAGCATGGGTGACATTGATATGTATAAATTTACTGCTCAAATAGACGGTATTTATACAATATCAACTTTAGGTTCAACTAATACTTTCGGATACTTGTATGATGACAAACAGCTTTTGAGAATGTCCGATGATAACTCGGGTGATGGGGATAATTTCTATTTTTCGAGTACTCTTGCGGCAGGAAAAGTCTATTATATCAAGGTTGTGCATGCTTCAACTACAGGAACCGGAGACTACAGACTTGCTATATCTTCAGATAATGTATCTCCAACTGCACCAGCCTATTTAACGGTAACAAGCAAAGCAGCAGGAACAGTTGGACTTCAGTGGACAGCTTCTACCGATAATGTAAGTGTTTTGGGCTACAACATATACAGAGATGGGGTTAAGGTGGGGTCATCGACTTCGCTGGATTATACCGATACAGTGACCCTTCAAGGCTTGTACAACTACACTGTTAGGGCGTATGATGTGTCGGGAAATGAATCATCAGACAGTAGTATTGCTGTATTTGACTATCAAAAGCCTTCAAAGCCCGAAGACCTAAAGGTAGATGAAAAAACAGTCAATTCGGTAAAATTGACCTGGAATGTTTCCCAGGATTATGAAGGACTAGGTGTACAAGGTTATTATGTATATAGAGACGGAGTAAGGGTAAAGACAATAATTGATAATACATACACCGATACTGAACTTGAACCGGATACTACCTATAAATACAGTGTGACAGCTTTTGATAAGGCAGGAAACGAATCGGAGGTTAGTGATTATGTAACTGCTGTTACAGAGGTCGACAATGAGGCTCCTTCAGTTCCACAGGGTATAAAAATTGCCTCAAAGACGGGTTCATCAATAACAGTAGTTTGGAATGCTTCTACAGATAATTATAAAGTAGAAGGTTATAGGGTGTTTAGAAATGGGGAAGAACTTGCAATCACCGAGGGCCTTTACTATCAGGATATTGAATTGACTGAGTCAACTTCATACAGCTATAAGGTTTTAGCTTTCGATAAATTCGGAAATGAATCGGATTTGAGTGCCGAAGTTTCTGCTATACCGCTCAAACCTCACATCGTAAAGGTTGAACCTGTAGAAGGAATAACAATTGGTGGAAATACAAATCAACAGTTCAGAGTTTATTTTGCAAACAGCAACAATTTGACGGGTACAAAAGCTAAGCTTGAATATAAAACAGAAGACACATCGTGGGAACAATCAAGTACGACTGTTTATGGCCCGTATAATTTGAATAATTCAACGGCGTATTTCTATACATATTTGAATTTAGGTGAACTTACAGGAGGGCGTTATAACTTTAGATTTACTGTAACCGATGCCGACGGAAAAGATGACAGTCTTGAAGCTATTTATTTTGTAGATAAGTCAAGCCCATCAGTTCCGCAAAATATTCAGGCAGTTGGAATTACAGGAAAGATAAATCTCTCTTGGGATAAGCCGGATGATGCAGATGTAGCAGGTTACATAATAATGCGCTCAACCACATCCGACTTTAAAACTTCAAACAGCATTGTAACTTACGGAGCGGACAGCAATTTCTATGATGATATGAATGTGGAATATGGTACTACATATTTCTATAAGGTTCTAGCCTTTGATAAGTTCAACCAGAACAGCAATTATTCAAGTGTTGTGTCGGCAAGTCCGGTAGTTGATGATGTGGTTCCGGTAGTGCTTGGCATAGAGCCAGCAGATAAAACACTGATAGGACCTAATACAAATATTACTGTACGCGCTGAAGATAACATAGCTGTACAGAGTATTAAGCTGCAGTATTCACTAGACGGTAAAGAATGGACAGATATTGCCACTAAGAATACAAGTGCAGCAGCAACCTTTAGTTGGAATCCTTCACCATTAAACGGAGATGTATTTGTCAGAGCAATAGCAATAGACAAATCGGGATTAGAGAGTGACGGAACTCCTGTAAGAAGTTTCAAAGCAGATACCGTAGGTCCGGAAAAGGTAACGGGATTGTCCTATGTGGCTCATACAACCTATGTAGTATTAAAATGGAGTGATGTAGCCGATCAGGATTTCTCATACTTTATGGTAGAGCAAAAAGAAAGTAGCGGTA
This sequence comes from Bacillota bacterium, assembly GCA_023421115.1. Taxonomy (GTDB): domain Bacteria; phylum Bacillota; class Clostridia; order Acetivibrionales; family Acetivibrionaceae; genus Acetivibrio. Next base: position 8,871 of record JAEZUI010000230.1, read on the forward strand.
CTTATAAAAATGTCGGTACAACAAGCACTACTTTAGGTATGAATGTTACAGGGCTTGAACCGGATTCAACTTATGTTTACAGGGTAGTAGCCTACGATAGGTTCGGAAACCGTGGTGTGGTCTCGGAGGATTTGACGGTTACCACTACAGTTGATGAAACTGCTCCTTGGATAACTGGTATAGGACCTGCACCAAGTTACTTCGGGACTCAGCTTTCTCTTTGGGCAAATGCAAGGGATAATGCAAGTATTACAGCTGTCAAGTTTGAAATGTCAAAAGACCTTACAAATTGGAGTAAGATAGCTGAAGTGACAAACTCAGCCTACAGCTCAAGCTTTACGGCAAGGTATGACTATGATGTATTAGAGTTAGAGGAAGGAAAGATATATATAAGGGCAATTGCCTTTGATGCGGCAGGATTATCAAGCCCTACTGAAGGAAATTATGCATACGCTGAGTACATTATAGACCATTCGGGACCTTCGGCTCCTGAAGGTCTTACAATTGAGCCCGGTGCAGGCAACGTAACCATTAAATGGAAACAGGGAAGTGAATTGGACCTTTATACGTACAGGGTATATAAATCCGAGACAGGAATAGAGCCTTTTGAATTGTTAGCTGATAGTGTAGCATCCGTTGGCTATATTGACAGAAGTGTTGAGCAGGGTAAAACGTACTACTATAAAGTGTCGGCGGTTGATGTGGCAGGTAATGAAGGGCAGTTATGCGATGCTGTTTCCGGCATGGTTCTTGCCGATGATGAAGCCCCGGTAGTATACAGTATATCCCCGGCAGACAATTCAACCTTACCGAAGAATCCAAAGATTTCTGTAATGGCAGGGGATAATTACCGATTGAAACACATTGCTGTTGAGTACAAAGCATATGGTGATGTCAGTGATTCATGGTCAAAAGCATATGAGCAGGATTTGACCGAATACTCGGAAGTTGTAACCTTTACCTTTAATACTGCTGAATTATCAGAAGGAAAGTATTCCTTCAGAGCAGTCGCAATCGATACTTCGGACAATGTGAGTGAATATAAAACGGTTACATATGATTTCAACTTAGTGGCACCGGCAGAACCTGTAGTTACAGCAACAGCAGCAGGTTGGAGAGCCGAGCTTTCTTGGGATAAATCCGAAGAAGCAGACCTTGCCGGATATAGAATTTACAGATCATTAACATCAGCAGATGGATATAAGCTAATTAAAGAAGGGACAGATAGCAAATATACCGATGAAGGGCTTATACCTGGTGTAGCCTACTACTATGTAGTTGAAGCAATAGATATATACAGAAATTCTGAAAGAAGCAGTGAGGTTGTCGTTATACCTACCGATGAAGATGACGAAGCGCCTGTGGCACAAGCAGGAGATGATCATATCATCGCAACAGGTGTAGCAGTATTGTTTGACGCAAGAAGATCCAAAGACAACAACAGAATTTCTTCGTACTTGTGGGATTTTGGCGATGGAGAAACTTCAAGCCAGGCACAGCCTTCACATGTATATACACAAGAAGGTGAGTACACTGTCACACTTACCGTCAAGGATCCTGCAGGAAATGAGGATAGTGATACTCTGAACGTAAAAGTTAAAGCGCCTAAGCAAGTGGGTACCATAGAAATTAAAGTGGTTGACGACTCGAGCGGTGCAGTTATAGGTGGTTCTAGTGTAGTGGTGGAATATGCTGACGGTACAATGGAAAAATATACGACAAATGGGGCCGGGGTGTTGAATGTATCGGTACCAAAAGGCGAATATAAGATTTATGCTTATAAGACCGACTATAAGCCTTCCTTTACTGGTGTGTCAATTGAAGCAAACACCAAAACACCTGTTACGATAAAACTAGAAAAGGGACAGCTGGTAATAGGAGAACTCACTGTAAAAAGAATGACTCTAGATGAAATAGTGGACGCGGGAATAGACATAACTGCTCCGGAAAATCAATGGGTATACAAGTTTGAAGTACACCTTGCCTTCCAGAACAGACCGCTTCCGAAACAAGAGTTTATTGTAAACGGATCGGGAAGTGTAATTAACTACAGTCCTCTATATATACCGTCGGGAAGTGGTGGTTACGGAGGTGCCTTGATTGCATACCCTGTAGCGATACCTGTACCAAACCATCCGGAAGTAAGACCTACTGTTGCATATATGGTTATACCCGGTGAAGCAAGATTTCTAAAGGAATTCTTTGAGGTAGGACTTACTTTAGAGAATACTGCAGATCCTGTATTTGTAATTGAGCAGGCTAAAGCAGAACTCAAACTTCCAGAAGGTTTGACCTTTATTGCTACAGAAGACTCAAAGAGCCTTAAAGTTGATATTGGAGACTTTAAAGGTGGAGAAGCCAAAGAAATAAAATGGATAATACGTGGAGACAAGAAGGGTGAATATACAATTGAGGCTGACTTTAGTGGAGTGCTTCAACCCTTTGGAGAAAAGGTAAGTGCATCCTTTAAAAATGAAGAACCCTTTAGAGTGTGGGGAGATGATGCCCTTAAAATGCACGTGTATGCTCAGGATAAGGCAGATAAAGGGTATCCCTACAAAGTTAGATTCGAGCTCCATAATGTTTCAGATATACCGGTGTACTATCCTGCGATAGAGCTTCTTGAAGAAGGCAAGCAAAATTACTTCTATGCACCTAATCAAGAGCTTGTAAAATCGGTAGTAGAGCTCCCGGCAGGAGAAAAATTGGTTAAGGAATATACTTTGGTATCTGCAATAACTGGAGACCTTGATCTATCAAGATCTTATGTATTGAGAACCGGTGGTAACGCTGAAATATCTTCAGTTATTCACAAAATCAGCGTGCCTGAGAATTATGTAGGTGCTGCACCGGTTATTACTGAAAAGCAAAACGCAGATGGTACTGTAACACTAACTTGGGGAGCAGTACAGAATGCAAAAGGTTATAAGATATACAAAATAAAAAAAGATCTCAATATGTCGGTTGATCCTTATGAGTTGATTGCTGGAGTAGATGCATCTACAACCACATATATTGTTAAAGAGAGCGTTGCAAGTTACGAATATATTGTAACTACATTGCTTGAAGAAGGAGAAATATTGAGGCATGCAATTAGAAAATGGCCTTACGGAGAAGACCCGGCACCGGCAGTAGTAACAGTAGACCCTGAAGTTTTGTATATGGGCAGAAGCACTGAAATATTGGTTACTTCCAATAAAGGTGGTTTCCCTGTAGCCGGTGGGACTGTTAAAGTGGATGGAAAGACTGCAGTACTTGACAGCAACGGTCAGGCAAAATTAATCATAAATCCTAATGCTTTAGGCGAAATTGATGTAAAGATATTCGACTCGAAAGGAGTATACCTTGTAAGTAAGCTCATTAAGGTTATACCGGTAATTCCTGAGGGGGAATTGCTTAAGAATCCAAGCTTTTCACTAGACACAAAAGGTTGGTCTTTATGGACAGAGGGTGGAGCATCTGCAACTGGAACAAGGGATACGACAATATATGACACTGCACCTGGAGGGTACAGAATTGAGTGTACTACTAAAGGAACAGCAGCAAATCATATACAGCTATATACTGGTGGAATAAGCGTGGAAGCAGGTAAAAAATATAGATTGACCTTTATGGCAAAAAGTGAAGGCGGAAAGGTAACGCCAAGAGTAGAAATATCCAAGTACGGAACTCCATGGACTTCATATGCCTCAGTTAGGACAGCAGAAATAGGTTCGGACTGGAAACAACACAGTATGATTTTTGTTTCCAAAGCAACCGACAGTAACGCAAGAATAACCTTCTTCCTTGGTGATAGAATTGCCGATGGAGGAAAGCTCTACATTGATTCCTTATCGTTAGTAGAAGATAATGATCCTGAGATTCTTGACAATCCAAGCTTTGATAGTGATATCAACGGTTGGTGGCTATGGACGGAAGGAAGCGCATCAGCAATTGGTCAAAGAGATACAGAAACATATGAAACAGGACCGGCTGGATATAGAATAGACTGTATATCAAAGGGAAGTGCTAAAAATCAAATACAACTTATTGTAACCGGGTTAAGCATAAAATCCGGAGAAAGTTACAAATTTGAATTTATGGCAAAGAGTGATGGTGGTGATGCGAAATCGATAATACAACTGATGCAAAGAAAATCACCTTGGACATCATATGCAAACACTTCCATTGTGGATATAGGTTCTGAATGGAAACTGTATACAGTTTACTTCAAAGCCAACACAACGGACAATGACGCAAGAATTACTTACTTTTTAGGTGACGGAATGTCCGATGGAAGCAAACTCTATATAGACTCGTTGTCATTGACAGCTGTAGATTAGGATTAAACACTCTCATTTACTATAAATGTGAATGAGGGTGTTTTTTTGTTTTTATTTGTTTAAATATTGAAAAATAATAAATGATTTGATATAATTTTATAGAAGTAGATAGAAAAATGTTGTAACCTTTTATTTTATTTTGTTTTTTATTTTGTGTTTTGATTGCTTGTTTTTGTATTTACGGAATTTAATTAAATTGGGGGAGGAAAAATGAACAAATTATTAAAAAAGGCATCTGTGATGCTAATATTTTCTATGACATTAATTAGTCTGATGCCTTCATCTGCGTTACCAGAAACCACAAATCAAAATTTATCAGGAAGCAGTTTGAGTACAGTAAGTGAAGATGTATATGCTTCTCAAAAAGAAGATCTAAAAGAACTACCAACTGCAATTCCTTCAAAAACACCTGAGAAGATTCCGTCAGCAGGAGCTTCAATTCCAGAGGGAGTTCCATCGGCAACACCTACGTCTATACCTACCGAAGTACCTACGCCTACAGTAATTCCAACAGCAACACCTATTGTTACCGATATGGAAGATATCTTGGCTAATGTCGAAGCGGGAGCTGATTTTAGTACAGCATCGGATTTGCCATTGAATACCGAAATATCAGGTCAATTAGAATTAGTAGGTGATATGGGCTATTTCAGGTTTACGACTGAGAAAAGCGGAACGTACATAATTGAAAGCAGTTCTAAAGGAGAAGGTTCCTTTGAACTATATGATTCTGAAGGTGTTTGTATAGACTCGGGAGATTTAAGCAGTTACTATCATGATGTAGTTCTCGATCCCGGGGAGATGTTTTATATTAAAATTACTTCTACCGAGGAAAATACATCCTACAATCTAAAAGTTAATATGCCGGGGGATGACCATGGCTATAGTAAATCATCTGCTACAGAAATCTTCTTAAATGCTGAAATCTCTGGACGGATTGACTTTTTTGGGGATTCTGATTACTTTAAGTTTACTCCCGATGTTGATGGAGTGTATAGCATAAAGTGCAGTGGAGATGGGGATGGATATTTTAATTTGGATAATAGTGATGGGCTTTGCATAAACTACGGGAATCTTTCGGCAGAAAGTCCATACGTTTTTGGAATAAAATTAAATGCCAATGAGACATATTGTTTATATGGCTCAGGTATGCAAGATTTGAATTATAGCGTAAAGATATCCCAAGAAATGCTTTCGAATCCAAGCTTTACTGATGATGCTGCAGGTTGGTATTTCTGGAAACAAGGTGATGCAGTTGCCAACGGAACAAGGGATACAGAAGTATATGATTCGGGAGATGCAGGATATAGAATAGATTGTACATCAAATGGTTCAGCAATAAATCACATACAATTAATTACTTATGGAATAGATGTACAGGCCGGTAAGACTTATAAATTAAGTTTTATGGCGAAAAGTGAAGGTGGTAGCTCAAATCCGACAATTGAATTAATGCAGAAATCATCACCTTGGAAAACCTATGCTAATAAAGAATCTGTTACAATAGGTTCTGAATGGGAAAGCTATAGTGTGTATTTTAAGTGTAATACTACCGACAGTAATGCAAGAATGACCTTTTTCTTAGGTGACAGAATGCCGGATGGTGGAAAACTATACTTAGATTCCTTATCTTTTGTAGAGTATAATGAACTTTTAGTGAATCCAAGTTTTGATTACAACACTACAGGTTGGGCTTTCTGGAGACAGGAATCCGCTTTGGCAAGTGGTGCAAGGGATACTGTAGGATTTGAAAGTTCACCGGCAGGCTTCAAAATTGATTGCACAAACAAAGGGGTTTCCATGAACCAGATACAGCTTTATACCTGGGGAATAAAGGTGGAAGCCGGTAAAAAGTATAAGCTTACTTTCAAAGCAAAAAGTGAAAATGGAGATTGTGCTCCTGCTATCTCATTAATGCAGAAGAGTTCACCATGGAAGACCTATGCCAAAAATCAAACGGTATCAATAGGTTCTGATTGGAAAACATATGAAGCCTATTTTGATTGCAATACAACTGACAGCAGTGCAAGGATAACCTTCTATTTAGGTAATAGGATGCCTGATGGAAGTACGTTATACATAGACTCATTGTCTATGGTTGAAGTACAGTAAATTACAAAAAAAGTTTGTACCCCCATTTAAAAAATGGGGGTGTTTTTTATTTTTTGGATATGCTAACATTAATATTGTCTAAAAAATATAGGAAGGGCAAGAAAATGCAAACGTTTTCGGATAAATATATACAAAGAATAATAAATGACATTGGTGTATATAATCGTGGAGTGAGACTTATAGATCAAGTTGATGAATTTGAGTATTCTGAGGATGAGGGAATTATTTCTGCTGTAGTACATGGTACTTATCCTTACGATGTTGAAATTGAGCTGGATGAAAGCGGTGATGTTGAAAGCTACAGCTGTGATTGCGAGGCGTTTGATTCATTTTTTGGTGCGTGTAAGCATATTGTAGCTGTTATGATGTATGCCAACGAATATTTTGAAGATGAATATAAGCAGGCATCTTTCTTTGAAAAGGCGAACACCTTAATGCAAAAAAGTATTAACGTTTCTAAAGAGGATGTCTTTTTGCCAATTTCCGAATTAGGGATTGACTTTAGCAGGAAGAGTCAGAAAGTTAATTTATGGATAGAACAGAGTATTGTACTGGGAACATCTTATAAACCTTCGTATATCGAGATTGAGTGCAAGATTGGTAATGAAAGGCCATACAAAGTTAAGAATTTTTCCTCATTGTTTGAAGCAATGGATAAAAACACATCGTTGTATTTTGGGAAAAGTTTTACCTTCCATCCTGATAGTATGTACTTCTCGGGTGTGAATAAAGAAGTTATGGAATTCTTAAAAAAGTTGTATCTTAAAGAAAAAGTCGAAAGAGAATTCCATAATCCCTTTAGTTCTTACATGGATAGGAACTACGGAAGTGTGAGATCAAATTTGATAATTCTAATAGAAGATAATATGAAAAAGTATTTTGATATAGTTAAGGATAGTGGTATTCCTATCGCAATTTCCGGATATACGGATGGACAATGCACAATATATAATGATTTGGAAATCAATATGGGTATTAAGGAAGTAGATGACTTGCTTGTCCTTGAAGCGGATTACAGTAAAGATGTGAAGATTATGCCGTTAACACGGGATTATGGATTGGTTTTAGATTCCTATACAAGAAGTATATATAGGATTTCGGATGAAAAAGCCGGGTTGCTTCAAAAAATTCACACAATTCGTCATCAGAAAAAGACCCCAGTATTTCAGATCAGAAAAAAAGAACAAGAACAGTTTATAAGAAATTTTTTAAAACCCAATAAAGATAGACTAAAAGTAAAGATAGATGAAAGCTTAGAAGAAAAAATGGCTCAAAAGGAATTGGTTGCAAGGGTTTATTTTGATACCTTAAATAACGGAATTTCTGCAAAGCTTGAATACTGCTATGGCGAAAGGGTTATAAATCCTTTAAGCAATGAATCGCAGCAAGATACATACTATATGCGTAATTTTGAACAAGAAGAAATGATCTTGGATTTTATAAAGTCTTTAGGTATGTATGAGTATAAAGGCAATATGATACTTGATGATGAGGAAAAGATTGTAGATTTGCTTGATGGTAAAATAGAAGAATTAAAACAGCTTGCAGAAGTGTACTATTCCGAAGAGTTTAAGAAAATACAAGTGCGTCAGGTCAAAAAAATGCAAATGGGTGTAAGGCTTAACTCCGAATCAAATTTGCTTGAATTTGATTTCGATATAGATGATTTTGATGATAGTGAACTCAATAGACTTTTTCATTCCATAAAGGAAAAGAAAAAGTATTATCGCCTAAAGGATGGCTCAATTTTAAAAATAGACAATGATGAGCTTATAAATGCAGCAAGACTTATTAGTGATTTAAGCCTTGATACAAGACAGTTTAAGGATGGAGTGTTGGATATTCCTGCAAACAGGGCTTTATTTGTTGATAATTTTATAAATGAAAGAAAAATGACTGATTTTGCACAAAATGACGGATTTAAAAAGCTTGTTCAGGATATAACCCATCCAAAGGATATGGGATTTCATTTAGATGAGGATATTTCAGGGGTTCTGAGAGATTATCAGAGGTTTGGATATAAATGGTTAAAAACTCTTTCGCATTACGGTTTTGGTGGGATACTTGCTGATGATATGGGGCTTGGAAAAACACTTCAAGTACTTGTCTTTATCAAGGAAGAGCGGAAAAATGACAAGAGACCCTGCCTTGTTGTTGCACCTACTTCTTTGATATATAACTGGAAGTCGGAGGCCGAGAAGTTTGTTCCTTCTTTGAAGGTAGAGGTTGTTCATGGTACTAAGGTAGAAAGGGATCTGCTTTTGAAATCATGTAATGAAACAGATATAATTGTTACTTCTTATGGTTCGCTAAAAAGAGACATTGACAAATATAGGGAGATGAATTTTTCCTATATATTTGTAGATGAGGCGCAGCATATAAAAAATCCCAACACACTTAATGCAAATGGTGTAAAGAGCATTAAAGCAAAAGGTTATTTTGCTATGACGGGCACGCCTATTGAAAATTCTTTGACAGAGCTTTGGTCAATATTTGATTTTATAATGCCAGGATACCTGATGAGCCACAACAATTTTGTAAAAAAGTTTGAAAAACCTATTGTGCAAAACAATGACAGGGAAAAGCTGAATGTATTGTCAAGATTTATAAAGCCTTTTGTGTTAAGAAGGCTTAAGAGTGAAGTTTTACAGGAGCTTCCTGAAAAAATTGAAAGTAAAGTTATTGCAGATATGACAAAAGAGCAGAAAAAAATATACGCAGCATATCTTAAACAGGCCCAGGGTGAGGTGGCTGCCGAAATAAAAGAAAGAGGACTTGACAGAAGTAAAATAAAAATATTGGCACTTTTGACTCGCTTGAGGCAGATATGCTGTCATCCAGCAATGTTTATTGAAAATTATAAGGGTGGGAGCGGAAAACTTGAAACTTTGTTAGAGATAATAGGAGATTCCATTGACTCAGGCCATAGGTTATTACTGTTTTCGCAGTTCACAAGTATGCATGATATAATCGGAAAAGCCCTGAAAGACTCAGGAAAGAGCTACTTTTATTTAGATGGTTCAACTAAAGCAAAGGACCGTATAGACATGGTAAATAGGTTTAATAATGGTGAAAGGGAGATGTTCCTGATCTCACTAAAAGCCGGAGGTACAGGTTTGAATCTCACCGGTGCAGATATGGTAATTCATTATGATCCTTGGTGGAACCCTGCCGTCGAAGATCAAGCCACCGACCGTGCGTACAGGATTGGTCAAACAAAGGCAGTGCAAGTATTTAAAATTATTACTAAAGGTACTATTGAAGAAAAGATATTTGAGCTTCAGGAAAAGAAGCGAGGCCTTATAAATAACGTAATTCAGCCCGGTGAAAATCTTCTGACTAAGCTTAAGGAGGAAGAGATAAGAGAATTGTTTCAACTTTAAAAAGTCTATGGAGCTTCAACTCATTCAAAAATTTTTTAAAATTACTATAAATAATCATTGCGTATAAAAAATATATTTGGTATAATAACTAGCGTTATCATTGTGATTGCATAATTCAGTATTTTATGGAGTTTGAGGCAATGATGGCAAGAAATTTGTAATTATTTGCAATAATCGATGTGATAGCTATTATTTTATGGTATAAAATAAGTAAAATGACTAATTTGCCGTGATTACTTAGTAAATAATAGTTGACACGGATTTGCTTAGTATTATATAATATGTTGTGTGCTATATTTAGATTAGTTCCCAATAATATCCATAGTATTCGAAGTAGTTTAGTCTTAGCACAATTGTTACCATCGGAGGGAGGGAAATACGTGTCTGAAGTTCGAGTTAAGGAAAATGAGTCTCTCGATAGTGCCCTTAAGAGGTTTAAGAGACAATGCGCTAAGGCAGGCGTATTGGCAGAAGTAAGAAAAAGGGAGCATTATGAGAAACCAAGTGTAAAAAGAAAAAAGAAATCTGAAGCAGCAAGAAAGAGAAAGTTCAAATAGTGGAGGATGGAGTTATGTCCCTTAAAGAGAGATTGCTTGATGATATGAAAGCAGCCATGAGGGATAAGGATACAATCCGAAAGAATACTATCCAAATGGCTAGATCAGCAGTGCTTCAGGTTGAAAAGGATAATAAAGTTACCCTTGATGACGATGGTATAATTGAAATTATAGCAAAAGAAGTTAAGAAAAGAAGAGATTCCATGCCCGATTTTGAAAAGTCAGGCAGACAGGATCTTGTAGATAATTTGAAAATTGAAATTGACGTACTTTTGCAGTATTTGCCACAACAGCTCACAGAGGTAGAACTTGAAGTTATTGTAAAGGATGTTATCCAGGAAACTGGGGCAAGTTCAGCTAAAGATATTGGTAGGATCATGCAGTCGGTTTTGCCCAGAGTAAAAGGGCGTGCTGATGGGAAAATGATAAATCAAATTGTAAAGAAGTATTTAGGATAAAGCTCGATGCAAATCGAGCTTTTTTAATTACTCCTCTTTCGAATGAAATTTTAATTACTTATAATGTTTTTAGGAGGGAATTGACATTACTAAAAAGATTATTTATTATTTTCTTGTTTTAATGCTTTTAGCGAGTAATAGCGGTTGTTTAAGACATACAGACAAGCTTTCAAATACTGAAACTGATAATATAGTGTCTGTTGATGGAGAAATAAAGTATATAGCAAAACCAACTTTAACGCAAGAATCAAAAGAACCTTTTGATGATAATGTGTATACCACACCACAATTGTTGCATAGTGAAGATGTAAATTCTCAAACAGAACAAGAAACAGAGAGTTCAGATATTATAAATATTGAAAATGAAAGTGATGTAGATGCAGGCATTAAAGATAGCGAGAATGGTAGCGATAAAGATGTAGGTACTAAAGATAGCGAAAATAAAAGTGATAAAGACGCAGGCAGCAAAAATAGTGAAAATGAAAGTAATAAAGACGTAGGTATTAAAAGTAGTCAAAATGAAAGCGATGAGGATGCAGACAGCAAGAATGACAAAAGTGACCAAAATGCTGTTCTTGAAAAACATGGACTTGTCGAGCTTATCAAATTGGATGATTCCTTTGTTATTGATATAAAATATGCTACTGAGGATAATTTTGCAAAGAAAAAGATTTATACTCTCCCACTATGTCTGATTAATAAGAATACAGCTAAAAAGCTTATTGCAGCAAATAATGAATTCAGGACGTTGGGTTATAGGATAAAAGTTTTTGATGCTTACAGGCCGCACTCGGCTCAACAAGTTTTATGGGACGCTGCTGAGGACAAGTCCTACCTGGCAAATCCCAAAAAAGGATCAAAACACAATAGAGGTGCTGCAGTAGATGTCACTTTAGTGGATGGGGAGGGGCAAGAACTTGGGATGCCTTCTGGTTACGACGAATTTTCTGAGCGTGCACACCTTAAATACAATAAGTGTGATGAAGAGTTGATTAAAAACCGGGAACTCCTGGGGAAAATAATGGTAAAACATGGATTTAAGAGGATTAGTACCGAGTGGTGGCATTTTGATGATACAGATGCCCTAAAGTATCCTCTGCTGGATATTCCTTTTGAGGAGTTTGTACAATAAAACTGAACCCTACAGGTGATTGAATGGATCAAAGAAAACAATGGGTTATTAATACAATACCCGATGAAAAAGTTCATAGAATATCAAACCAATTAAAAATTTCACCTCTTCTTTCTAAAGTTTTTCTAAGTAGGGGTATTGAAGATGAAGAATATATCAAGCAGTTCATAAATCCGTCGATGGATGATTTGTTCGACCCTTTCCTGTTCAAAGATATGGAAAAGGCTGTTAATAGAATAATAAATGCCATTAAAGGCAAAGAAAGAATAGTGGTTTTTGGTGATTATGATGTTGATGGTATAACCAGTACGTCTATTTTGTATGATTTTCTCAAAAAATGCGGAGCTAGTGTCGGGTATTATATACCTGACAGAAAAGAGGAAGGATACGGACTGTCAATTGGAGCTGCCGAAAAGGTTATTAAAGACGGAGTTTCTTTGATAATTACCGTTGACTGCGGAATAACTGCTTTTGAAGAGGTAAAGTATATAAATGACAAGCATGTGGATATTATTATTACAGATCATCATGAGTGCAAGGAAGAACTGCCGCAAGGCTATGCTGTAGTAAGTCCTACAAGGCATGATTGTTCATATCCTTTTAAGGAGCTTGCTGGAGTTGGTGTTGTGTTCAAACTTGTCCGCGCTTTGTCGGAAAAGATGGGGCTTAACGATCAATCCATAAATTATATAGATCTTGTGGCACTTGGGACTGTTGCAGATGTTGTTACACTTTTAGGCGAAAACAGAATTATTGTAAAATATGGTTTGCAAAAAATTGAAAATACATTAAACAAGGGGCTAAAAGCTCTAATTGATATTTCAGGGTGTAAAGACAAACCTATAACATCCTATACCATTGGTTTTGTGCTTGCACCGAGGATTAATGCAGCCGGGAGAATAGGCGATGCATCTAAGGCAGTCAAGCTTTTGACTACTGATGATGAAAATGAGGCTATCGCGATTTCGAAGGTGTTGAATGAGCAAAATATCTACCGGCAGGAGACTGAGCAGGGTATATTCTGTGATGTTTTGGCTAGGATAGAAAGCAATGTTAACCTTGAAAAGGAAAAAGTTATAGTTGTTTGGGGTAAAGGCTGGCATCACGGAATTATAGGTATAGTAGCTTCAAAAATAACTGAGAGTTTTAACAGACCCTGTATTCTAATAGCATTGGAAGACGGGATGGGAAAAGGTTCAGGCAGAAGTATTGAGAGTTTTAATTTGTTTGAAGCGCTGTCTCATTGTACAAGCTTGCTTGAAAAATTTGGGGGTCACGAGCTGGCAGCAGGACTTTCAATAAAGGAAGAGAATATTGAAAAGTTAAAAAAAATGCTAAATGAATATGCCGATAAGATATTAAAAGAATCAGATTTAATTCCTAAAATAAAGGTAGACATTGAGGTGACAAAAGAGGATGTCACTGAGGACAGTGTTAAAG
>JAEZUI010000018.1 GCA_023421115.1 Bacillota bacterium
CTATTGAGTTATATACAATAACTCCTTCTCTAACTTCGCCAGGTAGCAACTTATCAAACTTGAAAGTAAGCAAATTTATCTTCCAGAACCCTGGATCAATAACAGGTGTCGCAAACACCTTGCTTCCTTTGTTAAGATTAATTTTTGATTGAACCCATGGCTTGGACTCTGGCGGATCCTTAAGTTCGTAAATGCCTTTAAAATCATCTAAGCGCAAAGGTACTTCTATGCCTGTCTTATTTATAATTCTTATTTTAAGAGCAATTATATCTGATAAATCAGAAGCTTTTTGTGGAAATTCATCATTAGAAATCTTTGAACCTAATAACTGGATTGTTACAAATTCATCTTCAACCGTTTTTATAAAGTCTGTGGGCTTTGGCGTTGGCCTTGGTGTCGGAATTACATCAGCTGACTTCATTCCTATTTCAACTCTTCGATATTCTTCGTTCCAGTTTACTTCTGCACCTAATGCCTTCCCAACATCTTTTAATGGGATGTATGTTGAACCATCAACCGAAAGAATTGGCTTATCGCTAACAAACTTTTGCCCAGCAACATATACCTCAAATGTTGCTCTAAGGGCTGTAATTGCTTCGCTTGCAAAAGCCTGTATACTAAAGCTTATAATAACTCCAATTATAATTCCATATATTATTTTTTTCATTTAACTCACCTCCATATACCATTGTATTCCAGTTATTTCATAAATTCAAGATGGGGAGTGATCATAATAATAAGTACGTGCAGTATTACAAAGCATTCCATTATTCATAGAAAATCTTATTCCACATATGCGGTATATTTCAGATGCCGTCGTAATACTCTCTGTGATCTGAATACAGTCTCCAAACTGCAGGAACGGTACTCCAACACCAAGAATTTCGGCATGCCTAAAAGTTCTAAGCATACCTTGCCCAAGTCTGCTGGCCATTTCTTGGCATTGATCTTCTGTTGTCAAATACAGGTTTTCAGCTAAAAGTTGAATCTTTTCCGCACTTACTCCGTAATATTCAGGATTAGGATTGTTATAAGTAGCCTCTACTCCATCACCGATTACCTTGATAGATCCATAAACTAACTGTCGAGATATTGTGTATTTGAGTGAATATATATCTTCACCAGCCTTATAGTGATATGCAGTTGCAAGCCATTTTACTTTTATATTTGTGTTTAGTGGTATGGTAGATGTTGAAGTCCTTTTTATTGTTTGCTTTGTGTAGTCTATTGTAATCAGTGTCTCTAATATAAGTAGTTGAGCCGTCCTCAGAAGCTACCTTTTCACTTTTTGGTATCATTACGCTATAACTATCGTTATCAAAACCAAGATAATTATAATCCTCAGAGCTAGCAAATGATATGGTATCATTCTTAACTGGACCTGAGGCAAAAGATTTAGTAAAATAGACTTTCCCGTTTTCGTCAAAATAGAAATCATAGTTACACACATCCTGGAGCTGAGCAATACAATCAGCAAATGAAGAGTTATAAAATTCAATTTCCATTGGAATGTTGGTTGCCTGAATATCTCCAATATCCTCCGAGCTGAAGCCAGCCTTAAAAAGCAAATCTTCAACTATATCAGAAATGTCAACCTCGCTATACTCAAGCCATCTATCTCCAAACTCGTCTTCCGGAATTTGATGATCCATTAATATACTTCCGGGGTCTCTGGCATATATTTTTATTACGCTTTTTGGACCTTCAATCACCATGTTCACGTCTTCGATATAGCCAGTGAACATGGTAAAAGTTTCTTCTTGATAGATTGGTGTGTTGGAAACCGGATCCCGATCAAACACTTGGACGGTTGTTTTAACCTGAAGCTTATTGCCTGGCCACAATACGTGCGACCATGTTGCATCTGCTCTATCTGGAGAGTAATAACCAGCATCACTAATATCTGTCGGATTAATATTATGCAACTCCAGCTGGCAAGACTGAGCAATATAGTCGATATCTCTATCGATATGAAAAGCGTACACAGGAAGTTTTAGATTGCTGTTGTTAGGGAAAACAACTTCAGTCTTATATATCAATTTATTGGCGAAGTCCCTTTGCTTAAAAATTTTGTAATCTAAGTTTGTAGCTTGCATTTGAAAACATGCCTCCTCTTTGCTATTTAGAAATTTGGCAGTTCAATATAATGAAAATTTTCAATATATAAACTATGGTAATATCCTTTTTGTTTCGCAGCTGGGCTTCAAATCCTTTTTACTTAAGAGATTATCAAACTTTTGATTAATCACTTTAACTGCGTTAATTGCTTCGCTTGCTATATCATTAAAGTCCTTTTCTTTTTTCTCAACCATAACTTAAGCCTCCTTTCGCATATAAAAGTTTTATATAACTTCTAGATAAGTTTTTCTGTAAATACTTGAAGGTCTATAAATTAGGCCTTTCCTTATGAAATGTTCAGCTGCAATTTCTTAATTGTTGTCAGGAAGCTGTTTTACATTTTCACAGCTTCCTGACTGAAGGAGAGAACCGCTTTTCATTCACTGGCCGGTACAGGTTCTGCCTGCACTTTATCGCCCCAGGCAGAGGGCAATATTTTACAATTGCAAACTCGGTACTAAGTAGTTAATTGCCAGCTCAGGATTAGAATAACTATATTTTAATCTCTGTTGTACAAAGTACTCTTTATATCTTTTACGTGCCCATCCTGACTCCCTTAACCTTCTCATTGCTCTATTATGCTGCTGTACTACACTTTGTTTTGATAATCCAAGAACTTCACCTATAGCGGTAAAAGTAAAGCAAATATCGCTATTCCAACCATAATACATTTTAATAATTTCGCGCTGGCTCAATGTCAGATACTTACCCATAGTATCATCAAGCTCTTTTCTCAATTCTCGATTTTCAATATATCGCCAAAAGTTTCGTTCTGCCGCTGGATCCTCTAGTGAATCCAATACAGCTAAATCCTCTCCATACTCTTCATAAATACTTTTCTCCTGACTCTTGGGAGTCTTTTGCTCTAAGTATCTTTGAATTGCTTGCTTTATCCACAAAACTGCCCATGTGCTAAATTTTGCTGAGTTCGGAAGGTCTGGATTATAAGTTTGCACTGCTCGGAAAAATCCTGTCCAGCCTTCTTGAATTAGATCATCAAAGCTTATAAAGCTACAGCCAATAGTAAACTTATTAGCAACAAATTTTATAAGGTCAAGGTTATTTTCTGTTAATTCACTTAGTACCATCGTGTCCCCTGATTTGTATCTTTTGACAAGCTCTTCATTATCCATTTACAAGCACGCTCCCCTTTGATAAAATAGAGATGTGCTTTAGTTCGAGAATTGCCTTCAATATTGAAGGCTTTTTATTTTCAAATCTCCAAACGTTTGGAGATTTGATATCAATTAAAACTTTCTTATGTATGATGGCAAATCAATAACCTTTTTCCAATTTATATGGTATCTTTTTTTGAATTCCTCACAATGTTCACAAAAAATGCAATCCTTACAGCCTTCAAATTCCTGAATATCCATTTGAATGTGGGTAAATTCATGAATAGTTACAGCTGCGATTATTGCATCAACGGTTACTGGATTTACCCCATACCAAGGAATGTTTAATTTTAAATAATATTGACCGTATCCGGAATTATAGCATTCTTCTATACCTGATACATTAATAAATATTGACCTATCTGGTACAGATAATCTGTGTACCCGAATACTCTTTTTACCCTGTCTTATTGCTTCCCTTACCAGTGCCCTTTTCGGTTCATTTTCAGGCTTAAAAAGGTCCATATTGAGAATATGGTGATCTTTTTTCTGTAAATATGCCATACCTAAAGCATTTTGTGTTTTACAGTCATCTTGGCACTGATTAAATAGTTCTGGATTTGAACCATCAATAAGGGAAATATCATCTATTTGTAATGTTCTTTTTATAACTTCAAAAGTTGTCTTAACTCTTTCCATGATTATATCTCCAGGCCTACTGTAGTAAAACCTAAATCTTTTATTATTTGATCTACCAAAGTGCTAGTCTTCATATTATCAATCATTGTATTTGCTATACCTATACATTCAGTTTCTATCTCGTTATTAAATCGAATTGCCAACTCATAAGCTGAAGGTTCTTCCCCTGTTGTTCCAGGCTCACATACATCACAATCATAAACTAGATTCATAAACGGTTTTAAGATATCGATATTTAAGCCATTAACGACACTTGATTGATAATTAACATGCTTATCAGACTTGTTTTTACGCATATTCTCCAGAAGTTTTATCGCTACAGCTATTTCCTTAAAATATATATTGTAAATCTTATATACTGCATGGAGCTGTATTGTTGCATCCTTTTGAGTTGCTCTTAAAGATTTGATTTCTTTTTCAGTACCTGCAATAATAGTCTTTCTTAACCCATCTTCAACAGCTGCTTCTTGACGTTTTAAAATATCCAGCTCGATTGATAGATTACGGAGCTCTTCAGATGGTTCCTGATCCAACAGGGTATCCGCTACTAACTTTGATATTTGTTTTTCTTTCTCCTCAATGGCACTTACTATACTAAGCTGTTTTAAGTGAATTTTACCTTTTAAGCTATCAATTTTTTCAGACAATGTGTTTGCAGCTTGTTTCACTTTTTCATCAGATTCCTTTAACGTTACTTCTTGACCCTCTAAAAGCTTTTTGGTTTTCTCGATGTTTTCAAATAACTCCTTTAAATTCTCCATCATAATTTTTTACCGCCCTTTCGATTATTTTTTAGTAATAATGCTTCCAATTCTTTAACTCGTGCCTCAAGCTTATTTATTGTTGTCTCTTCATCAGATACCTTTATTGGGAGAATACCTCTCCAGGTTAATACATCCGTTATCGGCCACCAACCTCTATCAGCCTTGGGACAACCTTGAGAAGCCCACAGCGAGAGCGTTTGTTGTGTTACTCCCAGTGCTTTGCATAAGGCCCATGTAGAAAAATAATATTTGTCGTTAACCTTCTTAACATGCTCTTTTTCCAAATTCTTCATCTCCTTTCACAATCACAAGTGAAAATTTTTTAGTATACCGAGGCAACCGGTGCGAGCCGCGTGCCATATCTATGTAAATCCCAAGAAGGACCCAAAATTATTTAAAAACTATTTCTTGGTAAACTGTAACAAAGTAGTTATACCCGGAGCATGCCAACTTAGTGACGGTAATATTTCCACATTCATCTTTCGTTCATCCGCCCAGATCTTCAACTTTTCAGCATGTCGTTCCGGAATGAAATTGTAATCATGTGATACAAAATAAAGCTCTCCAGACTCACTTTTAAACAACATAACATGATCACTAAACGGAACAAAATCTTCTGGTCTCCATTTAGCCCTCAGGCTAAATAACTTTTTCCATGTAGCTGCACCATAATAATAATGTGTAATATTGTACTGCTTAACCCAAGAAAGGAATATTGACTTCACATACATATCATTTCTTGACATAGGTTGTTTGTGATAGACTTCAAAACAGATCTTTAGTAATTTGTCTATTGGTTTAAACATTTCTTCAACTCCTTAATTTAAAATAAATAGTTTTTTAAATTTATAAAGCCTCTATAAATAATGATTTTTGACTTCAAATACAGATTTATCAAGGAACTAAATAAAAAAAATAAGTTTTTAAGCTATACCCACACAGTTTTTTTACATACACCTTGGTAACTTGATGCTTACTTTCATGTATAGTGTATCTTTAAATTTTATTTATTTTATTTATTAATTCTTGTATACATTGGTAATACCGGCTTACACATAATAAATAACATTATTTATTATTCATTTAGTTTATTTATAAACAGCCCCATTCTAGTTGTTGAAAACTAGTTTCATCACCTAAAATTGCGCCTAAATCAATTCCTGATTCTCTTAACCCATGAATACTCAGTACAAAAGACCCTCGTGGCTTTTTAACGTCTTCAATACTTCCTGGGGGAACTAAAACAACAGTTTTATAAGAACTAAAGAAGCTCTCTTTTCGTAGAAGTCTTGTAAATTCTGCTTGACTTAAAGGTAATATGTTCTTTCTAGAGACAGTTTCCCTTTCCAGTACTTCATAAATTGATTTTATATCTAACGCTAACTCACCGCTCCGGTCTAAAATTTTATAATGCCTCTCGTTAAAAATTGCTTGTTTGTAAGCTAATTGATCAATAGCCTCAAGTATCTCTCCAACTGCACTTTTTGATGATGTGTTTCCTTCCAAAGTATCTGCCTGGTATCGTTCAATAGCTTGGGATTTTAGATATTTAACTTTTTCATCACTAAAATTCAAACTAGACTTTTTATATACTAACTGCAATAGATCTAAACCACACAAAATCTTTACAATATTTTCAGTACCTCTTGATGTTTTTATTGAAGTTTTTTCAAGTAATTTCATACCAGAATCATGCCATTGTTGGATAATTTGAGTATTTAATCCCATAGATTCAATCAATAACCTCTTTCCTAGTCTTCTTAAACCAAAGGTTAGTCCTTTTAGCTTCAAAAAACTTTCTGTATATTTCATTGATTCATCTCGGTTTAAATATATGCGAATTATACGTTCAACCGCTGACGTGTCAGCGTTAAATGCTTCTCCTATTAAAATAACTGGTGATGAATATTGATAAGTACGAATTGTTTGATTTGCCTGACCTCTGTCTCCACGATATCTGTCATAACAGTTATTAAGCAAATTATCAATTTCATCTATCCGATATTGAGGTAGTTTATGCTGTTTATATTCGTTTATTATAAATGGGACTGTGTTTGACGAACTAGCAAGCTTTAATGTTGTAAAAGGTGTCGCTTGTTTTGCTGCAAGTTGTTGATCTAAAGTCATGTTCAAAATTGGAATTCCTATTGATTCCATTGTTTGTGACTTTCCTGATCCAGATGCTCCGATCAAAGCCATATGCGGAAATTTGCATCCTAATTCCTTCCACAGTCTTTCCTTTAAAAATAAAGCACATATATATCCAATAAATAAGCTAGTTACTCCTGGATCATTAAAACTAAAGATTAAAGCTGATAGCTTTTTAAGATCTTCTACACTTGCTGGAAGTTCTTCTATAATACTTGAATTGTCCAATCCTTTACATAATTCAAGTAATGCCACTGATTCTACTTTTTTAGTCATCACTAATACCTCCCTTGCCAGTTACATAAACCCACCTATTATCAATGAAGTGAAATCCTGAAGCTTTTACTCCTTTAACTCTGTTAACCTCTTTATTATCGATAATACGCTGAATTCCAGTTAATTCATTCTGTTTTCCATCAAACCAACCAGAAGAAGGTCCAAGAATTGCACCTATAGCACTTTTAAAATCTCTAGGGCTAGCAAAATTATTAGCGGTAAGTGTAATTGGAATTTTCCGAAAGTTGTATTTAATAAATGCCTTGAGCTCTGTCCCATCTTCAGATACTACAAGTTGAACGGGTTCAATTACAAAATTTGTAATAGGTTTTTTTAGTACCTTTTTCTGCCCTTCATCTTCTCCATTTGTTTTGCAGATCCTAACATAACCACCCCAACTTTCTTGAACCCCATTAAAAATCAACGGTTCTTCTTTGGCTACCTCAGATTCAATAATGGGTTTTTGATTCTTTTCATCAACTCTTTGTATTTCGATTGCTGTGGATGATTTCATATTTTCTGCATCTTCGATATTGCGAAAATTTTTCGCAATATAATCATGTGCCTTTCTTGATGAAGTATAGACCTCCGAACATCCATTAATAGCTTCGTTAAGTGTCTTTTCCCCGTAAGTCCATTGCCCTCGTTTTTCGTCCCATTTGTCCCGGTACATTCCTGACTTCCTGAAAATCCTGTCCATCATGGTATAATCACGGCCACACCAAAATGCCAGCATGTTACAAAAGGCCATATCAGCTTCAGACTGACTTCCATAAATGCCTTTCCAACTACCAGAATATAATTTAGAGAATAGACTACCGTTTTTTGCATTCATAGCTTTTTGGATAATCTCATTCTCATCTAGATTAAGAACAGTTTCAACAGAGTTATTAACAATTTTGGCCTTTTTGGTATCACTTAAGTATTTTTTATGTACAGCTGCCAGTTCTTCAGTTCTGTCCTCGACATCCATATGGGCATCATCTACAACATTGCCAGTCATAACAAAAAACCGTCCAGACTCATACATCTCAACATCGCCTTTTCGGCGTTTTCCTTCAGGAAGTTTTCCATAGCATAAAATATGAATACCATTTCCGCTTTGGCTGGTTTCTGTATAGCTGTCTAAAGTACTAATAATTTCCTTTGCAAAATCTTCAACAGTTCCTGTTTCTGGATTTCTGCAATGATCCAAGTCCACTCCAAGAATACCATCTCCATTGAACATAAACCCAATTCCTTTTAATTCTGTCGTTTTATCTAAACACTCAATAGCATCGTAGAAAGTGCCCCAAGTGGCAGGGTTATTACTCATTGCCCTGCCACCGGTTAGTGGATTTATCGGTACCTTTGTCTGCTTTCCTCCCCTATCTTCAACGCGCCAGCATACCCATCTATCTAATTTTTTGAGGCATTCTGGAATATTGTTGTAAGAATTCATTCGGTCATCCCCTAACCTTCTTGGATTTTTCGCAATTTACCATACTCAACTTTTGGCTCTTCATTTTGCATCTGGTCATCTGGATTTGCTAGGTATTCCAGTAATGAATCGAAATTAACAAGGTACTTAACCCCCATACGTATATACTTTATCTTATTTTGAAGTAACAATGTCCTTAGTCCATGAGCTGTTAAGGCACTCGATGGATCCATCGCTTTTACATCATTTAATGCCTGAGATTGAGTTCTCATTCTAACATGTGGAATATGTACTTCTTTTGCAAAATTATTCATTTGTTTTCCCCCTCTCTAAACTGCCTTTTTGCTTTCAACTATTTCAAATAGCTCATCAAACTTGCATTCTAAAGCATCACATATCTTTTTTGCAGTCGATGGATACATAATCGACCTCTTATATGCTTGTTGAACTGTTGTAGGTGACAGGCCAGCTTCTATAGATAGCCCCCTCAATGAAAAGCCTTTTCTTGTGATAACTTCTTTAAAATTGTCTTTAGCTTTAACCAAAACACCACCTCCTATTGTCTAATATATTTAAGCATTAATTATTTACTTGTCTAATATTATTGTACATTTTCAATTATAACCAATATGCTTTATTAAGTAAAGCATATTTATAATAAATGTTGAAAAATTTTAGACATCAATATATAATAGCTACATACTAGTGATTATTTGTGTAATAGTTTATAAGGAGATGATATCTTTGGATTCAGAAATTACTAAAAAAGATATATATACTATGGAGTTTCAAAAAAGGCTAAAAAACTTAAGAAAAGAGAAAGGATTAACTCAACAAGAATTAGCATCTTCAACTAACATAGCCCGATCATCTTTATCAAGCTATGAAAATGGAGAAAGAATACCCGATGACATAAATTTAAAAAAACTCTGTAACTTTTTTAATGTATCCACAGATTATTTGCTGGGTTATACAGTATCAAAATCTTCCCCTTCAATGCAAGAATATTTGAATAATACAAAATTCAGTTTAGCTTCTATATCAAATTTAACTGGAATTGATATCAATACGTTGATAAGTATTAAAAATGGTTCCTTAAATGCTGATCCATCTGATAATTATTTATTCATTGATGATTTACTATATAACGGCATAATAGATATATTGGCTCAAGCTGATCAAGATATACTAGCATATCTTATAAATATTTTATCTGTAAAAAAAGAATCAGTTAACAAACTACTTATAAATACATTACAAAACTTAAGTAATTTTATTGATGAAATGGAGAGTGAATAAAAGCAATGGCAAGTATCGAAAAACGCGGTGAAAACAGTTACCGTATAACTGTATGCGATGGCTATAAAAGCAATGGCACAAAAAATAAAAAGCGTAAGTCAGTCACCTTGGACCCCGGACTGACACCCAAGCAAATTGAAAAGGAGCTGCATCGACAGGCTACACTTTTCGAGGAAGAAGTCAAAAGAGGTACATATCTGGACGCCGGCAAAATGACTTTTAAGGAATTTATTGAACGCTGGCTCAGGGACCATGCTGAAAAACAACTTGAGACTAAAACATTATACCGGTACAAAGAAATAATTAACACAAGGATTATTCCAGCGCTTGGACACATTAAACTAAACAAGCTGCAGCCTAACCATCTTTTAGAA
This sequence comes from Bacillota bacterium, assembly GCA_023421115.1. GTDB lineage: Bacteria > Bacillota > Clostridia > Acetivibrionales > Acetivibrionaceae > Acetivibrio. The sequence goes on from JAEZUI010000018.1 coordinate 10,214, forward strand.
TTTTACAATAACTTGCAGGAAGATGGCATCCGGAAAGATGGTAAACCTGGAGGATTATCTGAAAAAACAATAAAGCAACATCATGCAATAATCCACTGTACACTTGAACATGCTGTATTATGGCAGTTGATTACCTCAAATCCAGCAGACAGGGTAAAACCTCCAAAGGTACCCAAGAAAGAAGCTAAACATCTTACTGAGGATGAAGCTTCCCTTCTCTTAGAAGTTTTAAATACAGCACCATTAAAGTATCAGGCCTTGATTTACTTGGACCTGGTTACCGGTATGCGTAGAGGTGAGCTAATAGCTTTAAAGTGGAATAATATAAACTTTGATGAAGGTACATTAGAAGTTAACCAGGCTGTTGGATATACACCTGAATCTGGACAATTTCTTAAGGATCCAAAGAACGAAACCTCTAAAAGAATTATTGCTCTACCACCATCAGTAATAGCACTTTTAAAAAAACATAAGGCTACGCAAAATAAAACTAAACTCAAACTTGGAGATGCTTGGCAAGATGAAAATTGGTTATTCACAAAATGGAATGGCGAATTAATTCATGTGGACACTGTAAGCAGTTGGTTCCCTGAGTTTATCAGAAAATACAACCTGAGTATAAAAAATAATATTGAAATACCTCACAATGAAAAAGATAAATACCTTATTAGAGAAGTCAATTTTCATGCATTGCGGCATACCGCAGCAACGTTACTAATTAATCAAGGGTTAAACGTAAAGGCTGTTTCAACACGTTTGGGCCATTCAAACACCAGTACAACATTAAATATATATGCCCATTCCTTAAGAAGTGCTGATAAAAAAGCAGCTGATATGATGGAAGAAATATTTACTAAGAAGTCTACTTCAACAGCAACTAAAAAAGCGTAACCTTTTGTATAATTTAATATGGTCAGTCCCCAAATAGTACCCATTTTGTTTTTACGTAAACCAAACCCAAGATATAACAAAAGCCTAGAACATTTACTATTCTAAGCTTTCTAGTGGCCTGCCTGAGACGACTCGAACGTCCGGCCAACGGATTAGAAGTCCGTTGCTCTATCCAACTGAGCTACAGGCAGATATATAAAGTTTTTTGGAGCGGGTGATGGGAATCGAACCCACGCAATCAGCTTGGAAGGCTGATGTTCTACCATTGAACTACACCCGCATTTAGCTTGTAGAGTGCTTTACCGCACTGCCGACTTTTTATATTATACAGACAACCTTTTGATTTGTCAACACTATTTTAAAACATTTTTTTTAATCGCCCTCTTAGGAGATCTGCTAACCTTTAGCAAATCTCCAATCTCTCCTTGAGCTCTGAAAGCATTAATTTGAGTGCTTTCCCTCTATGACTGATTTCGTGCTTTTTCGACGCTTCTAGCTGCGCAGCAGTTTTGTTGTATTCTGGCAGAAAGAAGAGTGGATCATAACCAAACCCATTTGCTCCAACAGGCTCAAGTCCAATATACCCTTCAAAAGTCCCTCTTACAACAAAGTGTGTACCAGCCGGTAGTATAACCGCTATCGAACATACAAATCGTGCTTTTCTCTTTTCAAAGGGTACATCCCTCAACATTTCAAGCAATTTATTATTTCTATCCGTATCACTTGCACCTTCACCTGCAAACCTTGAAGAATAGATTCCCGGAGCACCGTTTAAAAATTCCACTTCCAAACCCGAATCGTCAGCCATGACCAGTTCTCCGGTTTGCTTATGTACTTCCTTAGCTTTTATAAGAGCATTCTCTTCAAAAGTACTTCCATACTCTTCTATATCTTCATTTACTCCGGCTTGCTCCATAGAAATAACTTCTAAATCCATCTCCTTTAGAATCTCAGCTATTTCTTTTAGTTTACCCTTGTTCTTTGTCGCTACAACAAATTTTCTCATCCTTTGTAACTCTCCCAATTTCATTTGACACCTGACCTAAAGCTTCTTTTTGCATTTGGATCAAATCTTTTATTCCGCTCTGTGCTAAGTCAAGCAATTTATTTAGCTGTTCTCTTCGAAAAGGTGATTGTTCCCCGGTAGCCTGAACTTCGATAAATTCCGCGGATGAAGTCATAATAACATTCATATCTACAACAGCATTCGAATCCTCTGCATAACACAAATCCAACATCTCTTCATCGCCTATTATCCCAACGCTCACTGCTGCAACCATATCTGTTATAGGAACTTTTTCAATTATTCCATCTTCAACAAGCTTCTTGCAGGCATCTGCTAAAGCAACAAATGCACCGGTTATAGAAGCAGTCCTTGTACCACCGTCTGCCTGTATAACGTCACAATCAAGTGTAATAGACCTTTCACCTAGCAAATTGAAATTCACTACAGATCTTAATGATCTACCAATAAGCCTCTGTATTTCCTGGCTTCTTCCATTTAGCTTTAGCTTGTTTATATCTCTTTGGTTTCTAACTCCAGTAGATCTTGGAAGCATTGAGTATTCTGCAGTAACCCATCCTTCGCCTGTATTCTTCTTAAAAGGCGGAACCTTTTCCTCCACCGATGCAGTACAGATTACTTTTGTATCTCCCATCTCAATTAATACGGAACCTTCCGCGTGTTTTATATAATTTCTTGTAAGCTTAACTTTCCTAAGGTTTGAATTCTCTCTTCCGTCAATTCTCAATAAAGTCCCAACCTTTCTTTAATAGTTTTCTACTTCATAATAGTAAGTCTCTTGTTATATACTATCTAAAACCCAATACGATTTCAACCTGTTTATAGTATTCTTCTTAGAAAAGTTTTTAATTCTTTTGTAAATGGTTATTTTTGAAATGGACTTGTTAATTTACTTTGTTTATCTTATCAGGTATTAATAAAGGCTTTGAAATATCAGTCCCCTCAGGAAGATCATCTTTTTTACCTTCTATCAGTATTCTGACTTTTTCCACTCCATTTATTTGTTTCATCGTATATAAAATTTGTTTCATAAGACCTTCTTCCCTTGAATTTCCGCCGTAATTTTTAATTTCTTTACTAAAATCCAAAGTTAAAACCTTGTCAGCAATGCTTGAATCGAGCAATTCAACATTTTCCGGCATTTGCGTATATAAATTTGATTCTTTAGGTTCTTTTGAAAGAGATCTAACAATTTGCATCGGTAGCATATCTTTTGTAACACCTATGTATTCCATTGAAACAGGCAATAAGTTCTCGTGCTTATCCTCTAAATATTTAAACAAATAAACATCAAGTTTCATAGTTTTATTATCAGTATTTAATTTATCTGAATTTATAAGTATATTATCTCTTCTTAGAGTTCCCGAAATATCACCTGAATGCTTTAACTCTTCTTTAACATAGCCGTTTATTAGAATCCTAACACCGTTTATTGTCTCAAACTCGGTTAACGAATAAACAATGCCGGCAAAGATATTGTTTTCATCCTGTTCAGTGCTATAATCTAAAAGTTTGCTGTTAAAGTCTATTACTGCTATGCTGTCTGCTACATTTATACCTAAAATTTCTGTCCCTTCCGGAAGGACTGGCTTTAAACCTAATGGCTTCAATGCCACTCTATTAACTTCATTGTCGATCATTGATTTTATCGCAGCCTTTGCTACACCCTCTTCTTTTTCAATATTTCTTGTAACAGGTATTAAAACATCCTCTGAATCCTTATAATAAGCTGTTATAGCTAAAATCTCATTTACTGTTGTATCTGAACTGCTATTATCCCTTTGAGTGTTGACCTGCTCCTTAGGTTTATACTCTTCATTTGCTTTGCTAACAACAGGATTGTTTATATCATCCTTTTGTGTATCCGCATTTTTTCCTGAAACCTCCACCGACTTACTATCTTCTGTTAATGCTTGTTCTTTCAATGTTTCGATATTTTCAATACGCGTTTGTACATTGTCAATTTCACTTAATGGGTTTTGACACCCTGATATAAGTAATATTCCTGTTATTAATAGAAAGTATAAAAAATTCTTCATATATACTACTCCTTACTGTAAAATTTTGTTCTTACTGTAAGTATAGACATAAATGAAGAATTTTATAATTTCCCAGGTAAATTTTTCTAACACACTTTCTTAGATCACCTATCTATCATTATAGCCATCAGGATGTTTACTGTGCCATTCCCATGCTGTAGCTACTATTGTTTCCAAATCATTCATTTTGGGCTGCCAATTGAGCTCTCTTTTTATTTTTTCAGATGATGCAACCAAAATTGCTGGATCACCAGGGCGTCTTGGAGCATCGACAGCAGTAATATTCTTTCCCGTAACTTTTCTTACTACATCAACCACTTCTTTAACCGAAAAACCTTTACCATTTCCTAAATTGTATATGTCGCTGTCTTCTCCCTTTCTCAGTTTCTGCAAAGCGAGATAATGTGCCTGTGCTAAATCGGATACATGTATATAATCCCTTACGCATGTACCGTCAGGAGTATTATAATCATTTCCAAATAACTTTATTGAATCTCTTTTTCCCATTGCAGCTTGGATTATTAATGGAATGAGATGGGATTCAGGACTGTGATCCTCTCCTATTTTACCGCTTGTATGCGCTCCACAGGCATTAAAATAACGTAGTATAACATGCTTTATACCATATGCTCCATCTGACCATTTTAAGGCTTTTTCAACCGAAAGCTTTGTCTCTCCATACGGATTTGTCGGTAAAGTCCTGTCGGTTTCAAGTATAGGTATATTTTCAGGTTCCCCGTATGTAGCAGCAGTAGAAGAAAACACTACCTTATTGACTTTAGCTTCCTTCATTGCAGTCAGTAAATTCAAAGTAACCGCAACATTATTGTTATAATATTTCAATGGGTCTAAAACGCTTTCACCAACTTCAATATAAGCAGCAAAATGGATAACAGCTTCTATATCATTTTGCAAAAATACATTTTTAATAAACTCCTTATCTCTCAAATCCCCGACTATGAGTTTTCCACCAAGAACAGCAGCTTTATGACCCTTCTCAAGATTGTCTACAACAATAACTTCTTCATTTTTTTCAAGGAGTTCTGCTACAGTATGACTTCCGATATAACCTGCTCCACCGGTTACGAGTACAGCCATTTTAACACAACCTTTCGTAATCTATTGTATTTTTTGTTACTTTACAAAATTAATTCTTTTATTTGATTTTAGGTTTCAAACAACAATATAATAACACATTTAACTTACTTATACCAGTATTTGCTTCCAAACATAATATCACTATATATCTATTAAGAAACCCTCAAATAATTCTGATATAAAGCAATAAAAAGAGTGGTCCTTGACGCTGACCACTCTTTTTTATTGCCTTATTATACTTCCCCAAGAGCTTTAATTATCGAATCACAAAGTGCTTGCGCTGCTTTTTGCCTAAACTCTTCCGACTTAAGATTTGCAAGATCCCCGCTATTTGTCATAAAAGCAATCTCTGCTAATATTGCAGGCATTTTTGTGGCTTTTAGCACAACCAGATTTGGTCTTTCAATAATTCCTCGGTTTTGTGTTCCAAGCGCATTTACAAGGTCCGCCTGTGCAATCTGTGCAAACCTCTTGCCGTTAAAACCTGAACTGCTTGTCACTATAGGATAATACAAGGTCTCAGTACCTTTGTATTTTGCATAATAAGCATTGTTATGAATACTTACAAATAATGTTGCTTTCATATCGTTTGCAATATATGCTCTTTCATAAAGACCTACATAAATATCCTCTTCTCTTGTCATATAAGTTTTTATATTCTTGCTCTTAAGCAGAGCATTTAACCTTTTGGCTATATCAAGATTCAAATCTTTCTCATAAACTCCACCATGGGTTGCCCCTGGATCACTGCCTCCATGACCCGGATCTATTACTACAAGTTGCTCTTTCGGTAAAGCCTCTTTAAAAAGGGTTATTGTTGTATCATTTTCCGATTCTCTTGTAATAATTTCATAATTAAACTGTTCTTTTGTATTGAAGGTCAAAATTGTCTGATTAGTTTCAGCATTATTTGTTATTTTAACATTATTAACTTTGCTATCATTTATATTCATTGTGCCAAATCCTAAATCAGCAAGTTCACTTGGAAACGTTACCGTATATTTTCGTCCCTCTAGCTCATACTCACCCTTGTAAAATCGTTTTAAGTCTTCTCCACCCTCTGTAAGTTTAGCTCCTTTTAAAGTAAAGTATACTCTGTCTCCTTGATTACTGTATTCAATATTTCTATAGGAAGCCTTTCTCATAACAAGTACTATATTCTCGTCCGACTTTTCCGACTCAAATTCGGTTTGTCCGATTGTATCAATAACTATTCTTGCTGTAGTTTTTTCAAACTGTGCAGATCTTATAGAACTGATATTGCTGCTGCTTACATTTATTTTTTGTTCCTTACCTGCCTCGAAATTAGGTATATCAATAATAACTCTGTCCGGCCCGGTAAGTTTCCACAAATTATAATCCTTAATATCCTTTGCTAAAATTGTTATCCTATCAACACCATCTATGAAATTATGGTTGATTTTTATAGATTCTTTACTTTCATTATCTTCAGCATTTGTTGGCGTAACTGTTGCGTCTACTGTCGGTTTTGGTGTTACTATCATCGTAGCAGTTGCACTTACTGTCGGTTTCGGTGTTACTATTATTGTAGCAGTTGCACTTACCGTTGGTTTTGGCGTTACAACCACTGTTGGCATTGCCGTCGCTGTTGGTTTTGCCGTCGCAATCACTGTTTGAGTCGGAGTGAGTGTTGATGTTGGTGTCGGAGTAATTATAGGCGTCGATTTTGCTGGAGATTCTTTGCTGCCAACAGGTTGGTCATCAACTTGGGTAACATCCTCATCAACACTTGGAATTACATTTATTACAAGAGCTTGCTCTTCTTCTGCCACAACATACTGGCATTGTCCTTTTAACTGGATAATAACTCTAGATGATGAACTATTCACTCCAGCATACCTTATATTTTCTATATGGTTGCTTTTAACATCTATACTTTGTTCTGCAGCCGCTGCGGTTGTATTAGGAAAATCAACAACAATCCTATTTTGATCTAACTGTTTTATAATATTGTATCCAGAGTAATCTTTCAAAAACATTGCAACTGTTTCATGAGCTCCCTGAGCTTTATAACTAACACTCAGATTACCTTTTCCCGTAACTTCGTCCCTGTCGGAATCACTTCTTGATGCATTAAAAGTAATCAATTCTATATTTTTTGAAATATACGCCACAAGCGTACCATTACTTTCAACCAACTTATATTCAAGGTCTCCCTTTGTATCTATAACCAATCTAGAGCCACTTGTATCTTTTGCCGCATATCTGACCGACTTAATCATCGCACTGTCAATAATCAATGTCTTCTGCTCATTTAGACAAATTGCTTTAGGGATGTCAATTACTATTCTGTTCGGCTCGGGAAGTTCAAACGCTTCAAAACCTTCATAGTCCTTTACTCCAATTACTATTGCCTCATAAACCGAATTGTCAATGTGTTTAACACTCAAATTGTTATCCGCCGGTCTGATAATTCCATCTATAGGCTTCTGTACTTCATTCATACCAGAACTTATCGAAGGTCCTTTCTTCTGTAAGTTTAACAATAATTGATTTTTTGTTTCAGTCACCTGATATTGAGGCTGACCTTCCAAATCCAAAACCACTCGAGCCATATCACCTTCAAATTGACTGCATCTAATAGATTTCAGAATTTCTTCATTTATAGGAATATTTTGTTTATTACTTATCAGCTTTGTGTTTGTAAAATCAACTACTATACGGTCCGGTGAAGGCAATCTCATAATTCTATAGTTTTGGAATCTATCGAGATCTATAGCAACACTCTGATCACTCTTCCCCTTTATATACTTTATGTCGTTCAGGCTTGCAAATTGCGAATCCTTTTTGCTGCTAATGGTAATTTCACCCTTATCGGCATGCCATCCCACTTCCATCTTTAACTGCTCCCCTACAAAACGTAAAGGTACCATTGTACGGTCATTAATAATCTTTGCAGGTACTTCCATTTTAACCTTGTTGCCGTTTATAAGGGCATTATCATCATTTATTTTAAGCTCAACTTGATTACCGATATATGAAACGGAGACTTTTTTGTTTTTTGCATCCCAAGCAACTTCAGCTCCTAATTTTTCAAAAATCGCTCTGACTGGAACCAGTGAACGGTCATTGATTATGATAGGGGGAATATCAGAAGTTACAAGCTCATTATTCACATACAGCTTGTATATATTTCCTGTATACTTTTTAGTCACACCATCATATGTAAGCGTTATACCCTGTGCATATGTTGTAACACAAGTCAGGGTAAAGGTAATTAACATTAAATAGATGCAAAACATTTTTTTCATAAAAGCCACCTCTTAAAATTTCTCTTTAGTAAAATTATATTTGCTAGAAAAAACCCATTTTCTGACCTAATGCTTCTCTAATAGTATTGTTCGACAAATACTTTGATTTTCCTGTCGCAATAAGTAAAAAGTAACAATATTGTAATATGCAATTTTTGTTTATTATATATTAAATAGCATTTTTTTACAATATAATATTTTTGCTTACGTTTTTATTATATTTAGCTAGCAAATAAGACGCATATTGTTTATATTCCATTTAGTACAGCAATAATACCATCATGTAAAGCCTCTGCTGCTTTATTACAAAATTTTTCTGACGTAAGCATTTTCCGATCGAATTCATTTGTAATATAAGCAGGGGAAATATAAACTACAGGCATCTTCAAAGCATCATATTTTAAGCTTTTAGACATTGCAGCTATCATCCCGTTTTGTTCCCCAAACTCTTCTGCCATCGCCTTATATATCAGTTGAGCGGCTTTTTGACCAGTAATTCCATAGCTTGAATCATCATCAGAAGAGTTATATTCTATAGATATACCCTTCATTGAATCATCATGACTTGCTTCAGAGTGTATACTAACTAACATGAAGGCATTTAGATCTATAGCAGACTGCATTCTATCTTTCAAAGACACTTCGCGGTCTTCATCCCGGGTCAATTTTACTTGGAATCCCGATTGTTCAAGAATTTCTTTAAGTAATAGTGAAATTTTAAGGTTCAAATCTTTTTCAACTATGTTTATACCATCGTTGTCTGTATAGATTGCTCCTGTGTCTTTTCCGCCATGACCAGGATCGATAAGTACTATTTTATCCTGATTAGTATTTTGCTCAGAGTGAGTCTGACCTAATGTAGTTTGGCTGGTTTCGTATATGATATTGCGATTATTTCCAGAATAGGCCGTAGTACTATTGCACCCTGTAATCCCAAGCGTCATTCCTATTCCAATTGTTGCAAAAATGGACATGCAAACAATAGCAATTCCTGATTTCTTTTTCTTTGAATCCATAATTGAAATAATGCGGTTTTTCATACTTCTTTTACCTCCATAAAAATTAGTAGACAGTACTGTTTTTAGTTTAGCTTCGCTTCTAGATGCATTAATTATGGTCTCTCCATATTGCTTTCGTTGTCTAAAACTTGCTCCTTCCAAAACAGCTTCGTCACATGAGATTTCACATTGTCTTGAAATAACCATGGCCATGATATACACAACCGGATTGAACCAATGCAAGCCAATTGAAACGAGAACTAATAATTTGAACCACAAATCTTTTCTCTTTAAATGAACCAGCTCATGCCTTAGTATTAGAGTTAAATCATTCGAAGTTATTTGCGTAGCCGGCAATAAAATAACATGTTTGAAAAATCCAATCAACATTGAACTTGTAATACAGGAACACACCTTTACATCTACTTGATCGGATATCCCCATTTCCTTCTTTAACTTCTGCAAAGTACCAGTCACTTGCCGATTTGTGATATCCTCGCTCCACCTGTTCACCATACTTATAAAACGTCGGTGCCTTATAGTATGATAAGTAATGACTCCAAATGCACCTAAAACCCATATTAAAATTGCCAATTGATACCATGAGATTGCAGTTGAATTTTGCGTTCCCATGGTGGAATCAACAGATTCATATGAACTTGTTTTTGTATTGTCTTGGACAATATATTCAATTTCATTATTTTGCAAAACTGTCGTTTGAGGTACTGGTACATCAATCTGAATGAATGCAGTATCAATGTGTGGTCTAAATGGAAAAATCAAGCCTATTACAATCACCAGCCATGCGTAATATCGCCATTTCGCAGCATACTTTTTTTTAAGTATAGGGGTAATGGCAATAAACACGAGTATTATCAGCGACATAGAAATGGAGCAATTGAGCAATACAGTTAAAAAATTTTGCATGTCAATCCCTCCGTTCTTTCACCCACTTCAGCAATTCCTCAATATCGTCATTACTGAGATGTTTTTCGTTATAAAGGGTATTCACAAGGTTGAGAAATGAGTTTTTGTGATACTGTCTCATAAAATTTACTGTTTCAAACTTGAGGTATTCATCCCTTGATATAAGAGGAAAATATGTACGCTCCTTTCCTTTCTTCTCAGTTTTTAAAAACCCTCGCTTTACCAGACGAAGCATTAGCGAAATAACAGTAGGTGCTTTCCAGTTTCTTTCATTACCTAACTGTTCCATAATTAAACCGGTAGTAATAGGGGGCTCGTTTGCCCATACCACCTTCATAATTTCAAACTCAGTATCCGGAAGTTTCTTTATGCTACTCATAAAAATCGTCTCCTTTTTAGGCAATTGTCTATAATAATATTATACAATTGCCTAAAATACAAGTCAATAGTTTAAGTGCTATTTTTTACAATTGTCAAAAACGATTCTTCTGGAAATATTACAAAGAACTTATATTAAGACATGCAGATGTACAATTTAACTAAAAAACTAGATTTACATTAGTATTTAGTTTGAAAATAATAAAATCTCAGAGTATGCTTATACCCCAAGATTTTAGGACATTTATATAAAGATCTGAATAAACTACAATGTAATTCCAACAGCATTAACTAAAAAATTCAACTTTTCACTATTAAGATTTCTGTTTATGTCAATTCCATCAATGTCAAGCAAGCCTACAGGATATACCGGAATTTGAAGTGTCTGCTCCATATAATCACTCAAACCCTTAAGCAGAGACCCTCCACCAATTATAAATATCTTACCTACCTTGACACCGTAACAACGTGCTTCATAAAAAGTCAAACACATATATATCTGATTAATTAACCTATCAACCATATCCTTTAATGTTTTATGTACTTTTATATGTTCTTCAGCTGCCTCATAGGAAGGTGGTGCTGTTATGCCGTACATTTTTTTGAGTCTCTCTGAGTCTATTATGGACTTCTTAGCAACAGCTGCTATAGCCTCATCCATATTTGAACTTCCGGTAAGTATGACTTTATTAAACTCTAAGATTCTATTGCGTAATATATTGATTATTGTAGTCTCAGAGCCAAAATCTATAACAGCGAAAGCATCCTTGTTTAAACCCTGATTAGGGTTTACGTATTTAACATGGTCTATACTGACTTTAATATCCCTATTAAAAAACTTTGCTGTACTATTAGCCGGTATATCAACCGAAATAGGCTTTAACCCCAACTCAAAAAGTACGTCTATGTAACTGTTGATTATGTTCTTCCTAACTGCTGTCACAAATATTTTAAGTTTATCTTCACCATTTTCTTTTAGTTCCTGCAATACCTTGTAATCGATTTTGTGTTCTTCTAAGTTTATAGGCATATTCTTGATAATGGCGCTCTTGACTACTGAATCAATATCTTGGTCTCCAACCTTTTCAACAAGAAAAACCCTAGATATAATACTAGTACCCGACATAACAATCTTCGACTTTTTTACTTTCATATTATTTTCTCGAATTATCCTGCTTATTTCACTTGAGACAGCGTCAATATTTTTTATGACACCATTTTTTATACAGTTTAGCGGAGTAGAAGCAATACCAAAATTTTTGATATAAACTTCATTGCTTCGATTAACTGCGACCTCAACAACTTTAATATTCCTAAAGCCTACATCAATGCTTAGATAATTGTTCTTCATAAATGGAAACAGCATACATTTTAACTCCCTTATCCATAATCAAACAGTATAAAAAGTTTATAATCTCCCACATATAAAGTATCACACATTTGGAAAAAAATCAATAATTTTCGTAGTGTTTGATTGCGAATTAAAAAAGTTTATGTTATTCCCTAGTTTGACAGAACACATGTTTACAATCAAAAGTGACACCTGCAAAATAAGCCGAGTACAGGCTTTATTTTTTTGTCAATATTAATACAAAATTTACTAGCGTGTTATGACGTGTTGTGGTATAATGTATTTGTTTCATATTCTTAACGAAAGAAGAGATTATGCCATGTATCTAAAAAAAAGTACTCGTAAAAATACTGGAAGAACTCAATTGTCAATTGTTCATAACTTTTGGGATAGTGTTAATAAAAAATCCAGAACAAGAACCGTTAAAACATTAGGTTACCTTGATGAGTTAAAAAAGGATTACGAAGATCCTATTTCTCATTTTGAGGCCGTTGTGGCTCAAATGAATGAAGAACATAAAAAGGAAAACTCCCCAGAAGTCTTAACAATAGATTTGAAGGAGGAAATTAATACAAGCCAAGCAAACAGAAAAAACTTTGGCTACGGGGCTTTCAGCAAAATCTATCACGAGCTTGAGATTGATGACTTTTTTAATAATAGACAGAGAAGTCTCGATGTTGGCTACAGTTTAAACAACATCGTGAAACTATTGGTGTTCTCAAGGATTATAAATCCATGCTCAAAGAAGAAAACATTTGAAAGTAAGGAGTTGTTTTTTGAAAACTCAAACTTCTCACTAGTCGATATATATAGGGCACTAAGCCATATCAATAAATTCAAAGATGCTCTGCAACTCTTTATTTACGAGCATATTACGCAGCAATACGGCAGAAATACCAATATTGTTTATTACGATGTTACCAACTACTATTTTGAAATTGATGATCAAGATAATCTTAGGCGAAAAGGAGTATCAAAAGAACACCGAAAAGATCCAATTGTTCAAATGGGATTATTAATGGATACTCTTGGAATCCCAATTGCCTATAAATTATTCAGCGGAAATGAAAATGATTGTACAACATTAATTCCGGTATTAAAAGAAATAAGGAGAAATTTTAATCTCGGCAGGCTTGTTATTGTTGCAGACAAAGGACTTAATACCTCAAATAATATATATTACAACACAAAAAGAAGAAACGGATATATTTTCAGTCAAAGTGTCAGAAAAGCAAATAAAGAACTAAAAAAATATGTACTTGATGAAAAAGGATATGAGTGGATTGGAGAGGACTACAAAAGAAAATCAAGATTATATCCACGTGAAATTGAAGTTGATGAAAACGGCAAAAAGATAGCAGTAAAAGTTGACGAAAAGCAAGTGATTTTCTATAGCAGAGATTATGATAAAAGAGCAAAAGCTGAGAGAGAGGCTACGATTAGGAAGGCTCGAGAATTTATTAAGTCACCTTCAAAGTATAATAATGCTATTTCTTACGGAGCTGCCAAATACATTAAAAATCTTAAGATAGATAAAGAAACAGGTGAAATAGTTGATAAAAAAGTCATTTTAGAATTCGATGAAAAAAAACTTAAAGAGGAAGAGAAGTATGATGGTTATTATGCAATTGTAACCAGCGAATGGAAAGAATCTGATGATAGAATCATTGAGATATATAGAGGATTGTGGAAAATTGAAGAATCCTTTAAAATAACCAAAAGCGACCTAGAAGCAAGACCAGTTTATGTTTCCAGGGAAGATAGGATTCAATCTCACTTTCTGATATGCTTTATTTCTCTTGTAATAACTCGACTTCTTCAACATAGATTGGAAAACAAATATTGCGTTACAAAAATAATTGAAAGTCTTAGAAAAGTTTCTTGCTCGAACGTTAAAGAAAATCTATTTCTATTTGATTATCGAGATGAGGTAACTGATGCTATTGGAGAGGCTCTTGGAATTGATTTTACTAAGAAATTCATGAAATTGGGTGAAATTAAAAAAATTTTAGGAGAGGTAAAAAAAGGACAAATCACGCTATGAACATTTGCAAAAATTCAAAAGCCCAAACCATTTGTTCTCAAGATGGCATGGGCTCTTTTTACAATATTTAGGTGTCAAACTCAGGATATAAAGTATCACACATTTGGAAAAAAATCAATAATTTTCGTAGTGTTTGATTGCGAATTAAAAAAGTTTATGTTATTGTGTGGTAATATCTCTCTAACCCTTATTTATTTAGACATTTCAAGACTTAGAATCTCAAGAGCAGAACAAAAAAACAGGGTATCATTAGCATTTTATGTAAATCTGCTCATTGTAATACTAACTCCTTCAGAACAAAATACGAAGTTCCTATTCATATCTTAAGCCAAAGTGGTCATATGCAAGTTTTGTTGCAACCCTTCCCCTTGGTGTTTTGTTAATAAAACCTAATTGGAGCAGATATGGCTCATATACATCCTCTATGGTATTTGCCTCTTCCCCTGTGGTAGCAGCTAAAGTATCTAACCCCACAGGACCTCCTGCAAATTTATCAATTATACTAAAAAGAAGACTTCTATCTACACCATCTAAACCTATAGGATCAATTTCAAGGGCATCAAGGCTGATATTTGCAATATCCTTTGTTATCAAGCCTTCCCCTTTCACTTCGGCAAAATCCCTGACTCTTTTAAGTATCCTGTTTGCAATTCTAGGAGTCCCTCTAGATCGTCTTGCTATTTCTTCAGCCGCATCACTTTCTATTCCAATGTTTAATATTCCCGCAGACCTTTCAACTATTAATTTCAATTCCTTTGGAGTATACATTTCAAGTTTGTTTATAACCCCAAACCGATCTCTTAAAGGCGATGTTAAAAGTCCTGCTCTAGTAGTTGCCCCTATCAGAGTAAACTTGGGCAAATCCAGTCTTATTGATCTTGCACTTGGTCCCTTTCCAATAATAATATCTAAGGCATAATCTTCCATAGCAGGATACAGTATCTCTTCAACACTCCTGTTAAGCCTGTGTATTTCATCTATAAAAAGCACGTCATAATTTCCGAGATTGGTTAGTATTGCTGCAAGATCTCCAGGCTTTTCAATGGCAGGACCGGAGGTAACTCTTATATTTACACTCAATTCAGATGCTATTATACTGGCAAGGGTTGTCTTACCAAGACCCGGTGGCCCATACAGCAATACATGGTCAAGCGCTTCGTTTCTCTTTTTGGCAGCTTCAATAAAAACTGTAAGATTCTCTTTAACTTTTTTCTGACCTATATATTCATTTAATTTCCTTGGTCTGAGACTTAATTCGTCAACATCCTCTTCATTTGCCTTACAGCCAATAATTCTGTCTTCCATTCTGTTCCCTCCAAAACATTAATAGAGCATGGTGCCTATACTAGTGCTGTTTAATATTACTAATTTCTTGCAAGTGACTTAAGGGCATTTTTTATAATCAACTCTAAATCCATATCCTCTGAATATACAGATGCTACAGCTTTGTTTGCCTCAGAAGCAGTATATCCTAATACAATCAATGCACTTATTGCCTCAGAAACTCTTGAATTATCTTCACTAACATTTACAGACTCCTCTTTGTCAATGAAGGTACTTACCAGATCCGTCTTATTTATCTTATCCTTAAGCTCAAGAATTATCCTCTGGGCCACTTTGTTGCCCACACCTTGAGCTTTAGTAAGCGACTTATAATCATCAGTGATTACCGAAAGACCAAATTTAGAGGGTGACATTGACGAAATAACCGATATGGCAACTTTAGGGCCTATACCCGAAACACCTAAAAGTAACTCAAACATTCCTAGTTCCTCTTGTGTCAAAAAGCCATATAGGTTCATAATATCTTCCCGTACATAAAGATGGGTATATATCTTTATTTCGCTTCCTATAGGCTCAATATTCTGAATTGTTGACAAGGATGTATAGATTTTATATCCTACACCTTTAGCTTCAACAACTACATAATCGTTATGCTTGTACTCAAGAATTCCTCTTATATATGCAAACAAAATATTCCCTCCGTCTTTTAAATATTTATAATCAGCACTATTCCTCAGTTTTAATCAGACGTGACATTCTGTGAGAATGCCCATGGCATATTGCAATTGCAAGTGCGTCTGCTACATCATCGGGTTTAGGTATTTTAGAAAGGTTTAATATTATCTTTACCATTTGTTGTACTTGTCCCTTTTCAGCCCTTCCGTAACCTACCACTGACTGTTTTACTTGAAGAGGGGTGTATTCAAAAACATCCACACCACTCTCGGCTGCGGCTAGAACTGCCACTCCCCTGCCGTGACCAACAGTAAGAGCAGTTTTAATATTTTTATTGAAAAACAGTTCTTCTATGGCAATTGCATCAGGTTTATAACCACATATCAATTCTGTCAGTGAATCATGCAAGTGTAAAAGCCTCTTAGGTAGTTCCATTGTGCTAGCTGTAGTTATTGCTCCATAATCTACAGGGCAAAACTTATTTCCTTCATATTGTACTATACCATAACCTGTTATTGCAAACCCAGGGTCAATACCTAGTATTATCATTTGTTCACGTCCTGTTATAAAAATATTTTTGTTAGAAACTAACCTATGAATAATTATATGATTTGTTGCATATTTATACATCTTATTGTATAATATATTCCATTATATTATTTTAAAAAATATAATCATAATATAATCATATAATTAATTATTCTAACATATTTGAGGAGGTATTAACATGAGTCAAAAGGAAAAAGTAATCCTGGCATATTCAGGAGGATTGGACACATCAATAATTATACCCTGGCTAAAGGAAAACTATGACTATGAAGTTATTGCAATGGCTGCTGACGTAGGTCAAGGAGAAGAGCTTGATCCGTTAAACGAAAAGGCAATAAAAACAGGTGCAAGTAAAATATATATCGAGGATTTAAATGAAGTTTTTGTTAAGGACTTTATCTTCCCGACAATCAAGGCAGGTGCTGTATACGAAGGTAAGTATCTTTTAGGAACTTCCTTTGCAAGACCTATAATAGCAAAAAGAATGGTTGAAATTGCCGAAAAAGAAGGCGCAACTGCAATATGCCATGGTGCAACCGGTAAAGGTAATGACCAAGTTAGGTTTGAGCTTACAGTTAAAGCCCTAGCACCACATTTAAAGATAATTGCACCTTGGAGAATATGGGATATCAAGTCAAGGGAAGATGCAATAGAATATGCTGAAGCAAGAAACATTCCAATTCCTGTTTCAAAGAAAGACAACTACAGCATGGACAGAAATCTGTGGCACTTAAGCCATGAAGGCTCAGACCTTGAAGATCCTTGGAATGAACCTCAATATGACAAACTTCTAAAACTTATGGTTTCCCCTGAAAAAGCACCGGACAAACCTACATACGTAGAAATATACTTTGAAAAGGGTATACCTAAAAAAGTAAACGGCGTCGAGTACAGCCCTGTTGAATTGATCGCGGTATTAAACAAAATAGGCGGTGAAAATGGCGTAGGTATTGTAGACATGGTTGAAAATCGACTTGTTGGAATGAAATCAAGGGGTGTATATGAAACTCCAGGTGGTACTATTCTTTATGCTGCTCACAGGGAGCTAGAATTATTATGCCTTGACAGAGATACTCTTCACTATAAAGACCTGGTTTCACAAAGATTTGCAGAGTTGGTATACTTCGGACAGTGGTACACTCCTCTTCGTGAAGCAATATCTGCTTTTGTTGATGTTACACAGGAAAATGTAACAGGCACTGTTAGGATGAAACTCTACAAAGGAAATTGTATGTCGGCTGGAGCAAAATCCGATTATTCACTTTACAGTGAAGAGCTTTCAACCTTTGGAAGAGATGAAGTTTACAATCAGAAAGACGCTGAAGGCTTTATCAATCTGTTTGGATTGCCAATGAAAGTCAGCGCGCTTATGAAAGAACAAAATAAAAACAAGTAAGGTGATAAAATGAAGCTCTGGGGCGGTAGATTTGAAAAAAGCACCGACAAATCAGTTGATGATTTTAACTCCTCAATTAGATTTGACAGTCGCATGTATAAGCAGGATATACTTGGCAGTATTGCCCATGCGAAAATGCTTGGAAAATGCAATATAATTTCAGAACAAGACTCTGATCTAATTCAAGCTACTTTAAAAGAAATTTTAAAGGATATTGAAAATGGACAGGTTGAATTTGAAGTTGACGCAGAAGATATACACATGAATATAGAAAAAATCCTTATCACAAGGATTGGTGATGTAGGTAAAAGACTTCATACCGGAAGAAGCCGTAATGATCAGGTTGCCCTTGATATAAGGATGTATCTTAAGGATGAGGTATGTGAAATAAAAAAAATGCTTGTTTCTCTGGAAAATACATTAATTGATATTTCAGAGAAAAACTTAAGTGTTATACTACCCGGGTACACTCATTTACAAAGAGCACAACCCATTACTTTTGCTCATCATATGATGGCTTATTTCCAGATGTTTAAACGTGATCTAGGACGTCTTGATGACTGTTACAAAAGAATTAATGTGATGCCTTTGGGTTCCGGTGCCCTAGCATCAACTACCTACCCTCTTGACAGAAATATGGTAGCCGATGAGCTTGGCTTTGACGAAATAACTGAAAACAGCCTTGACGGAGTCAGTGACAGGGATTTTGCCATAGAGTTGGCATCTTGCCTCTCAATAATTATGATGCACTTAAGTAGATTCAGCGAAGAGCTTATTATGTGGTCTTCACATGAATTCGGTTTCGTTGAGATGGACGATGCTTACAGTACAGGTAGCAGTATAATGCCTCAAAAGAAAAATCCCGATGTAGCTGAGCTTGTAAGAGGCAAAACCGGTAGAGTTTACGGAAGCCTTATCGGCCTTTTGACTGTTATGAAATCCCTTCCATTAGCTTACAACAAGGATATGCAGGAGGACAAGGAGTCGATATTTGATGCAATTGATACCGTTAAGCTTTGTTTACCTGTTTTCACCAGCATGATTGCAACAATGAAAATCAGAAAAGAAAACATGTATAAAGCGGCACAAGGTGGTTTTACCAATGCTACCGATATTGCAGACTATCTTGTAAAGAAAGGGATTCCCTTTAGAAATGCCCATGAGATAATAGGCAAAATGGTACTCTATTGCATAGGAAATAACAAGGCTATCAATGAACTCACAATGGAAGAATTTAAAGGTTTCTCCGATTTAATATCCGACGATGTCTATAGAGAAATAAGTCTTGAAACTTGTGTTTCCGGAAGAAATATTCCCGGTGGTCCTGCTAAAGAGAGAGTTTTAGCAGCCATACAAAGCGGCAGGGACTTTTTGAAATCCGAAAATTAATTATAGGGTATAAAAAATAGCTATGGCAATCCACCATAGCTATTTTTTATACTGCAATTACTTTGGGTATATATTTTTCTTCACATTATTAAATACACCAATTACTTTTGATTTATTGACAGCTTGAAACTTACATTTTCCTGTCTGAAATCCACATCAATGTCCGCAAAGCTAATTCCCTTTTTCCTAAGACTTTGAATTATTTCCCCTTTAATTTTTGCAACTACATCATTATATGTCGTGACCTTCTCCTTTTTTTTAAATAGCATAATCCATTACCTCACTTAACTTTAATAAAGTATTTATATCACCCAAAGATATAATATACCATTTCCCTTTTAATGTATAATATTTCCTTTAAAATTTAGAATAGGTATAAGGAAAGCCCCCTTACCGGAGGCTCAAATGAACTCTTTAATTTAATGTATTTACGTTGAACAAGGTTTTTCCAAAGTGTTATTTTTGAAATAGCCTTATTGTTTGACTTTTTTGTCTAAAGCCCTTCCCAAACTGTACCAAGAGTCCCTAAGCTTAAATCTCATATTTTCATCTAGAGTTCTCTCTATTACATCATTTAGTTGCTTTCTCATCTGAATATACTCAACAAGTTCAAATTCCGAGCTTTCCAATAATTTATCCATGTTTGTAATCCACTCGTTAACATGATCAGCACCAACAAATTCTTGAGATACCTTCTTTTTCATATGAGAAATAACCAGCTTAACAGCTTTTCTTTTTACTTCTGCATCTGTTATTATCTTACTATTAGTTTTACTTGAATCACCTTTTTTCATTTCAACACTCCCTATAAATATATTGTTATTTAAACAATGTACAAATAGAAATACACATTTATTATAATATAGTATAGTAATTTATGCAAATTTTAATATACATTATTTTTCATTTATTGAATGTTTTGTATTGTCGCAAGGAATTTAGCCCGCTTGATTCTCCTTTTACGTTCTTAGAAGCATAGTAAAAAGCACCAACTCCATCAGAAGTCAGTGCTTGTTAATGCCTTATTTATATAAATAACTATCCCTTTTATAAAGCATTACTAATATACCACTAAACTTTTACCTTGAAGCTTTCCAGTATCTACATTTTCTTCTTTTGACTTTGGTACTGTTACTGTATCGGCATTACCATCACTGATATACTGCCCTTCCCTTGTAAGGTTTTTAATCCACCATGCCAAGTCTGCATCAACAGGTTTAATCCCCGATGCTCGAACTCTGTGAACCGATAGAGGATCAAAAGCTTTGCTTACAGGTGAAAAAGTGGGATCCCATCCTACTTCCATGATTGCAAGGTTTTCATATTTTACACCTTCGTATTCACCCTTTTGTACATATTGCTGTAAGTTCTTTGAAGGTGCTCCATAGGGCAGAGAGAAAGTATTCATTTTGTACTCGGGTATCAGTTCAAACATTGTTTTTTGGTTTAGACCAATTTCCTTTTGAACCTGATCCGAATCCTTTGCATTAGTGAGGTTTATATGAGTATAAGTGTGATTGCCAATTTCAAAACCCTTGTCCACAAGATATTTTAACTTCTCTTCTAAGGTACCTTCTCCTTGAAAAGTGCTATTCCCAAGGTTTACATAGAAGGTGCCCTCAACCCCAAAATCAGGATGTGTCTTGTTAAACTCCTCAATAATACCCACTGCTGAGTTTTTGTTAGCCACCAATTTTCCGTCCTCATTCACAAGATTAAACTGACCTGCAGTTCCGTCATCAAAAGTAAATATCATCGGTATGCAACCTGCCGTTACCGAGATGTTATTGTTCAGATAGTCTGTCATACTAGTGAGCCTGTAGCCTTGTTCATAGAGACTTGGCAGCAATTTCCTAAATTCATCAAAAGTAGTGGTATATGCTCCATCGTCATATTTTGAAGGTTCAAAGGACTGTACAAAATTGTGGAACATAACAACCATTATCTTACCTGACTCGTCCGGTTTGACTACTTGAAGGTCAATTGTAGGTGCAGGAGTAACTTCAACCTCTATAGGCGTTGGTGACACAGCTATATTTTCAGTTGTTGTTGCAGTTGGCTGGTTTGGCATAACGGAATCATTATCACTGCCTGCTTTTGGACTGTTTGAACAACCTGTTAATAGTAAAGAAAGTACCAACGCAGTCACAGCTAAGCTCCCTGAAATTTTTTCTTTAAATTTTGAAGTCATTAATAATCGCTCCATTCATTTGTGAGAATTGAAAATACTTTAGTTTTCCATAAGTTATTTTAAAAAATTCGTAAGAAAATATTTGAAAAACAAAACAGCTAAAAGTTTTATAACATCCTCATGAATTATTTATTATTACTTAATATCATTATATAGATTTAAGAAGAAATTTCAAATGAAAAAACTACAAAAAACGTGCAAATTCATAAAAATTTGCAAATTCTTTGTAGTTTAAGCCATTTTAAAAGAGTAACCTTTAGTAATTATTTGTCGAATTTCATTTTTCCAAAAGCATTTTTTTCCAAAATCAAATCGGATATTCTCAAGTCCTCCAGATATTGTTTTATTTGTTCGTCATATGCTGCTCTATCAAGCTGTTTACCGCTGTTAAAATCATAAATTGTATCTTCATCACTGAAATAATAAAACTCATCGGTTACAAATGAACTGTTTCTTAAAACAGCGTAACCTTTAGGACTATTTAGCAAATCTTTTCCAAGCACAAAATAATCATCCAGTCCCATTAGATTTATAATTGTAGGCCCTATATCCATCTGTCCGCCGGTTTTTTCAATAACTTCACTCTTCAAGCCTGAACATCTAATTATAACAGGAACTTTCTGAAGCTTTGCCCAATCCAACTTGCTGTCACTTTTATTAAGTAATTTGAATAAATCTCCTGCTTGATCCTTTGGAAGTCCATGATGATCTCCATAAATCACCAAAAGACTATTATCATATAGACCTTCTTTCTTCAGTTTCTCTATAAAACGCCCTATAGCAGCATCAGCATAATTTTGAGCTTTCAAATAGTTACCAAGATAGGTCTTGTCATATTCCCCAACATCAAAATCCTGCTTGTCATCAAAATATGAGTAAGGATGATGGCTTGATAGAGTTACTAAGAAGGAATAAAAGGGGTTACTTTTATCAATAGCGTCTAAAGTCTGTCTGTAAAACGAGTCATCACTTAAAGCCCATCCTCCCCAGCCAATGTATTCGTCCATAATCATATCACTTTGACTTATAAAATCATCAAAACCGATAACCTTATACATTTCTGTCCTATTCCAAAAACTTGGTCCGTAGGCATGCGCAGCATAGGTATTATATCCAGACTCTTTTAGCATTATAGGTAGAGAATTAAAATTATTTGTAGCAAATCTGAAGTAGGCTGCCCCTTCTTTTGCAGGATACAAGGAATTGTTTGTCATAAACTCCGCATCAGAAGTATTACCCCCTGCAACTTGAACATATATATTTTCAAAGTATGCACTTTCGTCAAGCAATCTGTTTAAATTAGGTGTAACTTCCTTTCCCTTTACCGTTAGACCTATAACAAATTCCTGCAATGCTTCAACCTGTACAACTATCAAATTCTTTCCCTTTGCTATACCGTTGTAAATTCCGATTGAATTCCCACTTTTTTTGTCTAAATAAGCTCTAATGTCCTGTTCCTCTTCACTGCTTAATCTTTTATCCCTTAAAAAATTCTCTGCGATATATTTTTTAGCATCATAATAATGAAAGTAACCAATACCAAAATTCTTTACAATGTAATTATTATCATAAATTGACAGGTCGTTCTGATCTTTGGCAATTGCAAAGCTTGTTACACCTAATACAACTGCAACTATTGAAATTATCAGGCGGCTAAAAATAGAACTTTTTAACGCCTTCTTTCTAAAAATAATTGAATACAATAAAAATAGCGGCAAATCAAAAAAGTATAAAATATCACTTCTTCTGAGCAAACTCGCAATACTGCCTCCTACAGAACCTAAAAATCTTGCGTTGGATAGTACAGGAACAGATATAATTGTATTGTAATATCTAAAATACACTGCATCTGCAAAAAAAATCAACGAAAGAAGAATATTAGCTATAAGAAACACTACTTTATTCCTAGAATAACAAATAAATAAAAATGCAAACAGTATTAAGACGAAACCCACACTTGATAAAACCATAAATATATTGATTTTAGAAAAAAGCGGAGTAAAACTAATACGCATCTGAAACTGCATGAACACAGCTTTACAAAGTATAGCAGCTGCAAAAATAACTATATAGATAAAATCAAACAAATTAAACTCTTTAGTTATACTGGTAAATGGATTCGCTTTTACTCTTTCTACCTTAACATTCATATACTGACCCCTCATATAATTAATTTAATTTATACTCGAATAAATATAAGCCTAAATCATATTTCAAAAAAAATCAAGTAAGTTTTTATGGATATAGGGTGCATATTCTAGAAACATATTATAAAATATGTTTTTTAATTTGAAGATGGCAAAAGCTTCAGACGTTGGATTTCTTAATATAGATAATTTTATAAATGGAGCAGAACAAAAAGAAATGTATAAGGCCCTTTCAAAAAATCATATCTTCTTTCCACAAAATGGGCAGAGAAAATTCTCGGTGCTCAAACTAAAATCAACAAATTTTCCACATTGTGTGCAATATTTTTTCACCTCATAGTTATCAGAATCATCGTATTTTTTAACGCTTTCTGTAGTTATACTTTCTAAAACCATTCTTAATTCATCCCTGTCTATTGGTGTCCTGATTACTGCATTAATCTTCTTTCGGTCAAAATCATCTATATCAATGGAATTGCTCGAGGATATTACACATTTTATATTCGGGTACTGAATTTTAATAACGGATGCGAGCTGATCTCCGTTAATTTCTTTCATAACATAATTTGTAATTACAAAATCGGGACAAAAATCATGTACAGCTACTATTGCATTATATTCGTCAGTTACACTAACCTCATAATTGATAGACCTCAACATATCCTTCATAACTTCATTTTGGAGTTTACTATCATTTATTAAAAGAACTTTTTTCATATAGTATTATCTCCTATACATGAGAAATTTATATTATGTTATTTCAACAAGCACCCGTTCCATTATATCATATATTTACATTTATTATATACCCACTGGACACATCTTCATACAAATACCACATACAGACCCTCTTCCTATATGCTTAAAATTCGAGTTCATATAGTCACTGCATGCCCTTGCGTCAACAATATCACTCCTGCTGCAACCTTCCGTCCAACAATTTCCACTCAAAGCCATAGCAGGACAGCTTTTAACACATCTGTTACAGTCCCCGCATTGACTTGACATTATAGACTCGTTGCAGCTAATCTCCATATTAGTAAGTATTGTACCTAGCCGAACTCTCGGACCGTATTTGGGACTTATAAAGAGTCCACTCTTCCCTATCCATCCTAAACCTGCTTTTACTGCTGCAGTCTTATGAGGAAAAATTCCCGAATACTTGCCATTCATATCATTAACCGTTTGAGAGGCAGGTACCGCCAATACCTTATAACCCCTTTCCTGAATCATAAGAAGCCCTTTAAGGGTAATCTGATCAATAAGTGCATTTATAGTCCTATAGTGATGAAAATAAGTATACGTCGGTTTATCTGTTATCTCATCAATAATAAAATCGGAAAGTCTCACTATAATTGTTATAGCAAATTTTAATTCTTTCAATTTTTCCGGAAGATTTTCATACACATTGGAGTATCCAACTAAAGATGCACCAGCTTGCTTTAAATTAGTTTCGAATTCATTAATAAATCCCAAATTTCATTTCTCCTATCTACTTTGTTTGAGGCTCCTACTGCAATATATAATAGCATATCACTAATAAGTTGCATAGATACTAGCTCCTAGATTATTTTAAAAAACAAATTTGGGCAATATAGCCTATACTAAACGACTGTGTTATAATGGTTAAAAAGCCTTAAAGAATGAATTAGATATACAGTGGAGGTAAAATTAATGAATACATTAAAAAATAAAGAACTTGCTGAAAATAAGCTTATCCTTCTTTATATAATAAGTATGGCAAATATGCCTATAAGCAATTTGCAAATTACAAAGATAATCCTTGAAAATCAGTTTATGAATTATTTCATTTTCCAGCAGTTTTTAAACGAATTATGTGAACTTGAATATTTATCTTCAGAGATAGTAGATAGTAAGACTTTTTATACTATAACAGCATCCGGAAAGCAAACACTAGATTACTTTACAAATCATATACCCTTAGGTGTCAAGAATAACATTGACAGAAGTATGACTGAAATAAGAAAAAGAATTAAAAATGAAACCTTAGTTAAAGCAGACTATAAACCTGAAAGTGAAAATGAATTTATTGTTAAATGTCAGGTACATGAAGATAATTTTTCACTTATTGATTTAGAAATATCTGTTGGTACAAAAAGTGACTGTAATACTATATGCGAAAACTGGAAAAAGTATTCCAATCAAATATACGGTGAAATACTTGAGAGTTTAATAAAAAAAAGAGAATAATAAAAATTTGATTATAAAAGGGGCTTTTTAGCCCCACTTCTCGTATCGATGTGATTTTTTGTTTTATGGTAACACTAATACCTTATTTTCTTTCGACTCCTTATATAGCACAAACTTGTTGCCTATAATTTGAACTACCTCAGAGCCAGTAAGATCAGCTGCCTCATTACAAATATCACGAGTGTCATCCGCTGAATTTTTCAGAACCGAAACCTTGATAAGCTCTCTAGCTTCAAGTGCCTCATTAAATTGTTTAACCATATTTTCATTAATTCCGCCTTTACCAACCTGAAATATAGGCTCAATACTATTAGCCAGACTTCTTAAATAACTGCGCTGTTTTCCTGTTATCATTAATTTCATTCTCCTCTAAAATAATTACATAATATCATAAACTCTTTCATTTCACTCCAAGAGGCATTATAAAAACTCCAGGGCATCGAGCCCTTACGTTTTTGCCTCTTTCATTTCACTCCAAGAGGCGTAATAATAGGGATAGAATAATCTATCCCCTTCGTTCACACTTCAACCTCTTTTCGGCTTTTTCTTCTATGGACCTCGTAACCAGGTTGCCCTTTTTTCCAGCCTGTTCTGCTTTTTTCGATAACTTGTGATGTTGCTTCCTCATTCAGTACAAAGTCATTTTTCATCGGGCAAAAATATGCTGCACTGCCGGTTTTACAATTTTCACATTTTAAGCATTCCATAACCCTTACTATAACTCCTTCATTTTTATAATACAGTTTGTTATATATATATTTTACAACACAAAAAGTATGTTTGTCCAGTAGTTCTTTTTTCCCATATTCGCTTAAAATACTCCTATACCGGCAGCAATAATTAGCTTTATTTAAACCTTATATATCTTATCTTTGATATTCAAACTCTATGTCATACATTTTCACAGTATCACCTTCATTAACCCCTAAATTTTCAAGAGCATCGACAACTCCCTTTTTTTTGATTGCTCGCTGAAAATACTGAAGTGATTCGTAATTGCTAAAATTCGTAGAATTCACCAGCTTACGTATCCATTTGCCTTCAACTACAAAAGCATCTTCTTCCTTATGAACTTCAAAGGGTTCTTCTTCCTCTGCCGTATACAGTACTTCTTCCTCTGTATCATCGGACAATATAGTATCAGGTATTTCATCAAGTTTTTGAGATACAAAATAAATTAGCTCTTTTAAGCCCCCACCTGTTGCGGCTGAAATAGGAAACACCTTATATCCTTTAGCTTTCATCTCATTAGTAAATATCTTGAGATTTTCATCAGCTCCCGTAACATCCATTTTATTAGCAGCAATTACCTGCATCCTTTCGAAAAGCCTTGGATTGTATTGTTTCAATTCGTTATTTATAATTTCAAAATCCTCAAGTGGTTCTCTTCCTTCCGACCCGGATATATCCACAACATGGATAAGCATTCTGGTCCTTTCCACATGTTTTAAAAACTTGATACCTAGACCTGTACCCTCATGGGCACCTTCAATGAGTCCCGGTATATCAGCTAAAACAAAGCTTTTTCCCGCATCAACACTTACAACTCCAAGGTTTGGCTCTATAGTTGTAAAATGATAGTTTGCAATCTTAGGCTGTGCAGCAGAAACCATAGAAAGAATGGTGGACTTTCCGACATTTGGAAAACCGATAAGGCCTACGTCGGCTAAAAGCTTCAATTCTAAAACAGCATAATATTCCTCTCCCTGATCTCCACTCTTGGCAAAATTGGGAACCTGTCTTGTAGGAGTTGCAAAATGCTGGTTTCCGGCACCGCCTTTTCCTCCTTTTGCTACAATAACTTCCTTACCGGGAGTAACAAGGTCAGCAATTATACGCCCTGTAGTCTCTTCTTTTATTATGGTACCCACAGGAACCTTTATTATCAGGTCTTCAGCACCACGACCGGAACAATTGCCAGCACCTCCGTTTTGACCCGGTTCTGCTTTGTATTTTCTTTTATAGCGGAAATCCTGCAAGGTTCTCAAACCCTCATCTGCAACGAATATAACATTTCCGCCTCTGCCACCGTCTCCACCATCAGGGCCACCCTTAGCTATGTATTTTTCTCTATGGAACGATACTGCTCCATTCCCACCATCTCCGGCTTTTATATAAATTTTCGCGCTATCAATAAACATTATTTTCAACTCCATAGTCATGGTTTTTTACTGGTTTTATTAAATCACCTTTTATAGTATATCTCATATATAAAATTAAAATCCCGGTATTTACCGGGATTTTTTTTAAACTTATAAGACTTCTGTTTGTCAAATCAGGCTTATTAAAAAACAGTTATACTTTCATTAAGCTGTAACAATACTAACCTGTTTTCTATCCTTACCTAATCTTGAGAACTTAACCTTACCGTCTGTTAATGCAAACAATGTATCATCACTGCCTATACCTACATTAACACCGGGATGGATTTTTGTTCCTCTTTGCCTTACAATGATGTTCCCAGCTACAACTGGCTGACCATCACCTCTTTTAACTCCCAGCCTTTTTGATTCACTATCACGGCCGTTTCTGGAGCTTCCAACCCCTTTTTTATGCGCAAAAAGTTGTAAATCAACTCTTATCATCGGTTACACCTCCTCATCTAACACCGATACATAATCTTCATAGGTTAATTGTAATTGTCTAAAACCTACAACTATGGTTTCAAGTATTATACTGACTTTTTCCTTTAATTCAGGCGAAATGTCAGTCGGCACGGAACAAATCATATAACCGTTCTCTATACCGTAATTCTTAATTCCAACCAATTCATCAAGTGCATTTATGCCAGTATATGCAACTGTGGATACCGCAGAACAAATTATGTCTCTACCTTCTTCAGCAAATCCTGCATGTCCCTCAACTATATACTGCCAAATAAATCCACTTTTATCCCTTACTATATTTATAGTAATCATTTTCAACCGTTACCTTAAGCGTTAATCTTTTCGATTTGTACTTTTGTATAAGGCTGTCTGTGTCCATTCTTTCTCCTATAGCCTTTCTTAGGCTTATACTTGAAAACAATGATTTTCTTATCTTTACCATGGTTCAGCACTTTAGCTTGAACAGTTGCACTTGAAACATAAGGCACTCCAAAATCCACCTTATCATCCTTTGAAACTGCTACAACCTTGTCAAAAGTCACAGAAGCACCTTCGTCTTGAGCTAATCTCTCAATAAAAACAACTTCACCCTCTTGAACCTTGTACTGCTTTCCACCTGTCTCGATAATTGCGTACATACTATACACCTCCCTACCCAGTCTCGCCAGCAAAGGCAGCAGTTAGAAAAATCCATTTACTGCATTTTAAGGCCTATACCGTGCGGCTACCACGCAATTCTATCATAATAATGAGTCTATGTCAATCTCCTTTATTTTCATTTCCTGGTTTTTGACCTCTTCTGACTCTTTTATCACAATCTTTTTATTGAAAGTGCTTTCAATCCTTCTAAGATTTTCACCATTTTCACCTAACAAAACCTGCGCAACCGAAGGATGTACATCCACCTGAATTGCATTTGCAATAGTTTTTGTAAAGTATTTGCTTATCTCTTTCTCGACATTTCTAGCGATTGATTCGGGTGAAAGTATCTTACCTGTACCATCACAGATAGGACAATCATATAACACAGTAGATGCTAAACCCTCTCTCACTTTTTTTCTTGTCATTTCTATCAGACCAAGTCCTGTCATTCCCACAACGGTTGTCTTAGTCCGATCCTTTTTTAGTGCCTGCTTTAGCGTATCAATAATTTGTTTTTGATGTTCTATTTCGTGCATGTCAATAAAGTCAATTATTATTATACCGCCAATATCTCTAAGTCTGAGCTGTTTGGCAATCTCTTTGGCAGCATCTATATTTGTCCTCAGAACAGTATCTTCAAGATTATTGTTTCCTACATACTTTCCTGTATTTACATCCACAACCGTAAGTGCTTCGGTCCTCTCTATAATCAGATACCCTCCACACTTAAGCCACACCTTTTTTGCGAGAGCTCTTGCGATCATAGAATCTATCTGGAAATGTTCGTATAAATCAATATTTTTGTTAAAACATTCTACTCTAAGTTTCAGAGCCGGTGATGACATCTCAACAAGCTCAAGTACTTTATTGTATTCCTGCCTGTCGTTGATAATAAATTTATCGATATTCCAGGTGAACATATCCCTTACAGCTCTGTAAATAATATTTAAGTCTTTGTGAATACACCTAGGTACAGGACCGCTATGTTCACTTTTCTTTATCTTTTCCCACAACTTAACCAAGAAATTAATATCATTTTTGAAGTCCTCTTCCCTTTTACCCTCGGAAACTGTTCGGACAATCAAACCCATATTTTGGGGCTTTACCTTCTCAGCTATCTTCTTTAGCTTTGCCCGTTCATCTTCATCTTCTATTCTTCTTGATATACCGATATAATCTGCGTTAGGAAGAAGGACTAGCTGCCTTCCTGGAAGGGTTATATGTGTAGTTACCCTCGGACCTTTAGTACCTATTGGTTCTTTTGTGACTTGTACCGTTATTTCCTGACCAGGTCGTAATATCTCCTCAATGTTATAACTCTTCATATCGTTGTACATTTCTTCTTCATCTTCAGAGAATTCTTTTTGTGACACAGCGTCTCCAACGTATAAAAAAGCATTTTTTTCATACCCGATATCTATAAAAGCCGCCTGCATACCGGGTAAAACGCTGCTCACTTTCCCTCTGTAAATATTTCCGACCAGTCTTTCCGAATCATTTCTTTCAATAAATACCTCTACAAGATCCTTGTCTTCTAAAAGTGCTACTCTTTTCTCGTTAAGACCCACATCTACAATTATCTCACTAACCATATTCCCACCTCATATAGCTAATAATTCGTTATCAAGAGGGTTCAGTGTTTTTTCCCCTTTATCAATAAAAAGACCTACGCGATGTACCTTTAAAACGTTCAAATCAAAGCCTGTCCTTTCGCCAAAGGCCTGCAATGCAAATTCCGGCTTTAGATTTGCCATACTGCCAGCACTAAGAAGTAAAGAAAAAACATAATAACCTTTTAAATCCTTTACTTCCTGTAAATCATAAAAATCCTTTAATTTATCTATATACTCAAAAAGAGCTATATTCGGAGATTGTATATCCTTATTTCCATCAATAGTAATACTTCTATTTTCTATATAGCTTGCACTGAATTTATGAATCATAGGTCTTATATTAACATCTTTAACTTTTCCTTTACTCTCCTTCTTAATAACAACCTCACCATTATCCAAAAAACGAAGTATATTTTCATTAACTTCGTCCATCTCAGGATTTTGAGCTATTGCAACCAAAATCTCATAAGACGCCTTAGAAATTGACGCCATAATATTGGATTTTGTTGCCCTTATTTTAGCATCTGAAAGCTTTAAGCCTTCTGGAAGCTGCTTATTAAGAGTTTCAACAAATTGCACTGGATCCATATCTTCACTAAGCTCAAAATCCACATACTCTGCACTACTCGTCACTCCCACCGATAAAGGCAGTCCGAACACAATCTGTGGATGAGGATTAAACCCTTGAGAATAGTAAATGGGTATCCTAGAACGCCTTAAAGCCCTCTCAAACAACTTCATCATATCTAAATGGGATATATATTTTAGCTCTTCTCCTCTTGTAAACTTAGCCCTGATGTTAATCAAAACAAATACCTCCGCCAAAAACTGTTGCTCCACATCCAGTGCATTCCACTTTGCAGTTTGGAGTAAGTTCTTCATTATATGCTCTCTTATTTTCTCTAATCAAGTGCTCTTTAGAAACACCTATATCAATATGGTCCCAAGGCAATATCTCCTCAAATTCCCTCTTACGGTTAGCGTAAAAACCAGGCTCTACACCGCACTCGTTGAAGGCTTCTATCCATATGTCAAATTTAAAGTGCTCACCCCAACTGTCAAACTTACAGCCCTTTCTGAAAGCCTCAAAAAGTACTTTTCCAACTCTCCTGTCACCCCTTGCAAATACTGCTTCAAGCTGACTCAATTCAGGGTCATGCCAATTATATTTAATATATTTGCTTTTAATTTTACCCTGTAAAAATTTCTGTTTTTCCTTAAGTGTAACAATTTCATCCTGCGGCTCCCATTGAAAAGGTGTAAAAGGCTTAGGTACAAAGGATGATGTACTAAGTGCTATACTCAAACCTTTACCCCTGTTTTCCTTTGGAGTTGCCATGTAAGCATCCACTACTTTGAATCCAAGATCGGCAATACCATTTATATCATCAAAGTTTTCGGTTGGAAGCCCTATCATAAAGTAAAGCTTCACACTGCTCCAACCGCCGTTAAAAGCAGTTGCCACTGAGTTTATCAAATCCTGTTCTGTAACCCCTTTGTTTATTACATCTCTTAATCTCTGACTTCCTGCTTCAGGTGCAAAAGTCAAACCACTTTTTCTAACCTTTTGAGCCTTCTCCATTAGGTCTAGTGAAAAAGAATCAATCCTCAAAGATGGCAGTGAAAGGTTTACCTTTTTAGGTTCCATTTCAACAAGCAAACCTTCTGCAAGCTCTTTAAAAGCACTATAATCACTAGTACTTAATGAAGTAAGAGAAATCTCTTCATAACCTGTGTTATTTTCCAAATCTCCTGCATACTCTAGGAGTCTTTCATATGAACGTTCTCTCACTGGTCTATATATATAACCGGCCTGACAAAATCTGCATCCTCTTGTACAACCTCTGAATAATTCAAGCATAATTCTGTCATGTATAATACCTGTATATGGAACAATCACTTTATCAGGAAAATAGACCTTATCAAGATCCTTTATAATCCTTTTTTTGATCTTCTTCGCATATTTCTCTTTTGTTGGTTTTATGCTTAAAATTGTATTATCATCCTTGTATTCCACTTCATAAAACGCAGGAACATATATGCCCTCAATTTGAGAAATAGCATCTAAAAACATCTCTCTTGGTAAATCTTGCTTTTTCCAATCTATATAGGCATCCATTACTTCATTAATAATCTCTTCTCCCTCGCCCATCATAAAAAAGTCTATAAAATCTGCCAAGGGTTCCGGATTATAGGCACAAGGACCTCCCGCACATACAAAGGGATGTTCATTTGTCCTTTCACTACTAAAAACAGGAATTTGCGCCAAGTCCATCATGTTGATAATATTCGTGTAACTCATCTCATATTGTAGAGTAAATCCAATAATATTAAAATTTTTTATCGGATCATGGGTTTCAAGAGAAAAAAGAGGTATATCGTACTCTCTCATTTTTGCCTCCATATCCACCCATGGAGCAAATACTCTCTCACAGTAGGTATCTTGTCTTTCGTTTAGAAGATGATAAAGAATCTTCATACCTAGATGAGACATACCAACTTCATAGACATCGGGAAAACAAAAAGCAAATCTTGCCTCTATACCTGAAAGATCTTTATGAACACTATTCCACTCATTACCTATATACCTTGAAGGTTTTTCTACACTTTGTAAAATTTTATCACTTATCTTTATACTCAATTCAGCCTCCGACAGTAGTTTATATTAGTAAAATTTATGTAACCTATGTCATAATATGCAATAATTCACATTTTTCACTATATATATAAGTTCTAGCTCCTAGTACGATTAATACTATATACATATAATAACCAATTGATATCTTTTTAGCAATAAAAAACTTATATATAATAAAAACCAAATTCTTTTACTCTATAAAAAATGCACAAATAAAATTAACATAATATTTTCTCAACTTCAAATATATGACATTTTACCTCGGTTGTATTTATTACTTTGATTGCACCTTCCGCTGCGGTATGAAAAAAACAAACACCTTATTCAATTGTCACCTTTCCGCTTGTCGGTGTAATTTGAACCCATGTTTGACCAGGATTGAGAACAATTTCTTTTCCTTCACTATCGGTATATTTAGTTTGCTCGGTTCTCGATTTCTTAGACCACTTAATTTCTATGTACTTACCATTTGTAATATAATATCCCGTACCGCTTCCAACGGTGTTTACTTCCTGTCTTCCTGCATCATCACCCTTTATAAGATGATTTGACACCTTTTGAATAATAACATTCTTTGCAGTAAACTGCTCTTCCGTTACTCTTTCCATATGAGGATCTCCTTTTCTATACCTCATATAAAGCTTTTTAGCCTCATCATACTTGAAAGAACAATCATAACTTGTCGTATATCTTATATTTATGTTCAAAGCATCATTGCCGCCCGTAAGATCATAATCCTCGTCCGAGTATTTAAATAAAAGTCCTTTATCCGTCTCTGTTCTATATTTTACTCTTTGTACATACCCCTTTACTTTTTCCATCGATGTGTAAGAATCCTGCCAATTTCTTCTATCAGTGGTCAAATCCCAGAACACTTCCCCACCATTAGCTACACCATTTATATTATTTATTTTATACTTTTTCAAATCCTGCATAGCCATAGGACTATAACCGAAATGTACATAAATTGCGTCATGTTCCATTGCATAATCCAAAAAATAATGTCTTGAACTTCTAACCGGTCCTATCATAGTAGGGTCCTTATCCCAGAATACAGGCATTAACCTGGTTGTACCACCTTCAACAACTATCTCATAAATGACCTGGGCAAGATATATTCCACCCTGAGGTAAAGGCCTTGTCCCCTCATTATCAATCATAACGGCATAGGGTCTCATTCCTTCTTTAGGAAGAGTAAAATTCAATTCGGCCATTCCTTTTTCAGAACCGCTCTTATCCTCTCCTATTTGATCAGAATTAACATTGTCTTCAGGTGGAACAATAGTATTTACAGGTGCTGGTATTGGTGTTGATATAGCAGCCGTACTTTCAACCTCTTTATTTGTAGGCGTTCCATTCCCGCATCCTCCGAGCATTGATAAACCAAATAATGCTAACAAGGCAAAGGCATATTTTTTTATCCTTTTCATAATCATATAAACCCCCACTAAATGCACTTCATTTATTCTCAACCTCACGCACTTCTTAAAATAAATAATATTACGAAGCAGATGTGTTTTGTCTAATTACTTCTACATAGGTTAAAAAAATCCTCTAATAGGTTAGGAAATAATTTCACATAAAAAAGGGCCCAGGTGCTACAATTTCTTCGTTTCTAGGCCTAACATCCAATTCGAATGTAAATAATTACAAAACCCCCTATATAATAATATAGGGAGTCTTATACTTATTTCTAACTATTGCTCATCAAACTCGTAATCACTTTCCATTCTAACTTTAAACTCTTCAAAAACTGCGTCAAGTTCATCATCATCGTCTACACTTACAAAACTATCTTCTTCTTCACCATGTTCAATTTTAAGTATTACAACTTCATCAATATCCTTTTCTTCTTCACTTTCATCTACAGGAAGAAGAATCACATACTCATTTCCGTTAAATTCAACAGTATCTAAGTGCTCAAATTCAACCTCTTCACCATTCTCATCTACTAAAATAACTATATCATCTCTTTCTTCAGACATATCTTTTACCTCCCGTTTGACATTGTAAGTATTAATTATATCATAGAGATCAAAAAATTCCATCATTTTCATTGCAATAATGTATAATTTAGTTTTCTCCTATATTTTTATAATATTCTATAGATTAAAAATTCATAGACAGCTATCAGTTTCTTAAAGCCATGGCATCTAAATATCCCTGAAGAATATAAACAGCTGCAATCTGATCTACCACTTGCCTTTTCTTTGATTTCTTTACACCTAACTCATTCATAGTTCTATTTGCAGCTACCGTACTTAGTCGTTCATCCCACTTTATTATCTCAATTCCTTCAACTTTATTATTTAAGTGTTCAATAAACTCGTTAGTTTTGTCTCCTCTAGGCCCTATAGTTCCATTCATGTTCTTAGGAAATCCTACAATAACTTTTTTTGCCTCGTATGAATTTATAATTTCTAATATTCTTTCAATTGGTTCATCAATATTATTTCTCCAATTAATTGTTTCAATTCCCTGTGCTGTCCACCCAAGAGGGTCACTGACTGCTATTCCTATCCTACTATCACCATAATCTATTCCAATTATCCTCATAATTCCTCCAAGTATCCAAATTTCAAATAGTATAGCCCAAGATAATATTAACAACACATTAACTTTATAAAGTCTAGCAAATCTTTATTGCAAAACATGGACATGCACTTGCACAGTATCCACACAAGAGACATTTTTCTTCTCTGACCTTAGCTTTGTTATCCTTTATATAAAGAGCACCTTGCTTACATTTTTCAGCACATTTTCCGCATCCTTCACACCAAAAGTCAATATGAAGGTGTTTTTTTCTTCCTGCAGCTAAAGACCTTATATTATCCGGAACAGATTCATTGTTAAAAACACACACATTCATTATAACCTCTTCAACAGATTGCATTCCAACCGCAATTGAGTCAATATATGGTATATTTAAAACAAAATCCATACACTCCTTGTAAGAATTCAAAAGATTTCCTCCACCTAAAGGCTTCATACCATATATTCCTTTTCCTTTATCATGTGCTTTCTTTACTGCCGTAAGCATATCTTCTATTGTCCCGTCACCAATTCCTATTCCGGCTTTGTTAATTATAGGATGAATAACATCTACTCCAGGCATATCAGCACAAGCTTCAACTACTTCTACATTATGTGTGGACACTCCAACAGCCCTGATAATTCCTTTTTCCTTCATAGAAAAATAGTATTCCAAAGCATCACGATGGCCTCTGAGAGTGAGCCTACTTTCCTGTTCATGTAGTAAAAATATATCTATAACATCAATATCCAGTTCTTTTCTGGCTTTTTCGAGGCTATCTCTAGCACCTTCAGAAGAATAAGCATAGGATTTTGTAGCAATGATAGGTTTTGAATTTGATTTCTTAATCGCTTCTCTTATGTAGTCATATGTTCCGTATAACTCAGCAGTATCTATAAAGTTAACTCCTTGCTCTAAAGCTGCTAATATAACATTTGTCCCCTCATCTAAAGGCAAATTTGCCTGAAGCGGTCCTATAATCAATCCCCCAAAACACATTCTCGACACTTCAAGACCTGTGTCTCCAAGCTTTACATATTCCAATGTTCTACACCAACCATTCTGTTTTAAGAAATTCCGTTAGAAAAACTGTATTAAAAAACCCCGTATTTTTATACGGAGCCTTTATTACTATTCTCATCTAAATAAAATCTAAGAATTTCTTCAAGTAATTCATCCCGCTCTAACCTTCTAATAATACTTCTAGCATCTTGATGATTAGTTATATAAGTAGGATCACCAGAAAGTATGTATCCTACAATCTGGTTAATCGGATTATAACCTTTCTCTTTAAGAGCCTTAAATACAGAGAAAATTACCTCTTTTGCCTCATTCACCTTTTCGTTTTCAACATTAAACATCATGGTCTCGCTGTTTGCCATAACTAATCACTCTCCTGCATAAAGGATGGGACCTTGATAGTTCAAAATACTTAGAATATTTAAGTAATAAGCCCATATATATATAGTAATACAAGAGGATAATTTATGCAACACATTTCAAATTCGATTAATCTGTATTATCTAGGCGAAATTTCGTCTGACTTCCCCGATTATCGCATTATCTCAGCTTGTTACCATCAATTTTCGATATGTCCCCTAACATAATCTTCTACAGCTTCGTGTAGCTTAGCTTTAAGGATTTGTCCGTTGAAATCGGATTCACCTTTACATAGCACTTTTATATAGTTTGATGTTAATCCCTCTATCGTACCATTTTCACCCTTTACTTCCTGTTCAAACAAAACTTCCATAGTTCTTCCTTCATATCTCTTGTTAAACTCTTTAACCTTCCTAGAGGAAAGTTCAATCAGCACATTGCTTCTCTCATCTTTCTTTTGTGGTGATACTTGTTCAGTAAAGTCGGCTGCCGGAGTCCCTTTCCTTTGTGAATACTTGAAAACGTGCATTGCCGCAAAAGATATCTCATCTAAAAATCGGACGGTTTCATTAAATTCCATATCCGTCTCTCCTGGAAAACCTACCATAATGTCGGTTGTTATCGAAACATCCTTTAAAACATCCCTCAAAAGCCGAACCGATGCCCGGTACTCCTCAGTAGTATATTTTCTGTTCATACGCTTAAGTGTACTGTCACACCCACTCTGCAGCGATATATGAAAATGAGGACATACTTTCTCCAATTTACTTATCTCATCTACAAAATCATGAGTTATGATTGTAGGTTCTATAGAGCCAAGCCTGATTCTTTCCACTCCGCCGATTTCATGTACCTTTTTGATAATGTCCAGAAGCGAAGTGTGTTTTATATCTTTTCCATAGGAGGCAATATGTATACCCGTAAGAACTATTTCCTTGTATCCGTTTAAAACGAGCTTCTTTACTTCATCAAGAACATATTCAACAGGACGGCTTCTTATAGGGCCTCTCGCATAAGGTATTATGCAATAAGAACAAAACTGGCTGCATCCCTCCTGTATTTTAATAAATGCTCTTGTTCTTTCCTTATATACTTCAACCCCCAACTCTTCAAACTCTCTTGTCTTCATAATATCCTGGACTAAATTTAATTTATCCTGTCCTTCATCAAGCATATTTATGCTTTCTAGAATTTTACCTTTGTCTTTAGTCCCAATAACCAAATTTACTTCCGGTATACCCAAAACTTCATCGGGAGATACTTGGGCATAACATCCCACTGCCACAATAATTGAGTTTTTATTGTTTTTCTTAGCTCTTCTGATCATCTGTCTTGACTTTCTATCACTAAGGTTTGTGACGGTACAAGTATTTATTATGTAGACATCTGCGAATTCTTCAAAATCCACTACCTCATATCCATTTTTCTTAAACATCTCAATAATAGCTTCAGTTTCATATTGGTTAACTTTACAGCCTAATGTACAAAATGCAACTTTTTTCATAATATCCCCCAAGTTTTTGTATATAACTTATATTATACAAAATTATTTTTTAAATATGTTTTAACATATCGTATAAAATCATAAGAAAATTTTAGCAATATCACAATTGACTTGCAACTACAAACAGGATAATATATATAATAATAGATGGTAAAACATTTGAAAAAAGGAGGAATTCGCATGAAATCATTCAATATCTCTTTAAAATCCATTACCGATGTTAAGGACTTTGTAAATATAGTAAATAAGTATGACTTTGACATCGATTTGACTTCAGGCCGTTACGTAGTTGATGCAAAATCTATCATGGGTATCTTTAGTTTGGACTTAAGTAAGCCAATTAAAGTTGACGTACATGACGAAAATTGTGACAAGTTCTACGATGAAATCAAAAACTTTATAGTATAAAATTCACTTCGCTTAAAAAGAGGTGAAACCAAAGACCTTGAAATCCTTGATTTCAAGGTCTTTACGTTTAGATACTTTTATTTATGTCTAAAAATAACCTTAAACAGTCGATTTCATCTTCGGATATCACTTTAACTCCATTTTCTTGAAGAAGGTCTGTAGTTACGCCATTTCCGGTTTTTAGGCTTGCTGAAAAAGTACCGTCATAAATATTTCCTTTGCCACATGAAGGACTTCTTGCTTTTAAAAGGGCCATTTTAACATTCATCAATTTAGCAATGTTAAGCACTTCCCTTGCTCCTTTTATGAATTGTTCAGAAACGTTAATACCATCTTTTCTGATTACTTTTGCGCTGCATTCTAGTACAGCTTTACCATCTCCTCCTTGTATCTCGGCGGGTAGTCTTGGTGTTGCGCATCCTCCAAGCTGTTCAGGGCAAACGGGTATAAAATTGTACTTTGAAGCTAACTGTGCGATTTCACTATTATAATTGTTTTCTCCGTTGTATTTACAATTTGTACCTAAAAGGCAAGCGCTTATAATTATAATTTTTACCTACCCCCATGTCTATTATGTTATTCTTATCAAAAACTTTGTTCATTTAGAATACATTTATCCTGAAAGTATTATAGCGTTATGAGACAACTTATGAGAAGATTTTATTCTGATGTAGTATGTTATTTTCAGGAATATTTGCTTCGCTTATTACTTAAGCCCTCGATTACTGTCCAAATTTGTGATACTGGGATTTTGGAACTTGTATCTAGGGAGGTGCCTGTTGTTTTCACTTTAATTAGGTTAGTTTTTTTGCTGCTTTATTGTTAGGGCTTTTCTAATATATGATTTTATATGTTATGGTCTTTTATGAGTTCCGCAACGTTCAAGAAAATTCGCTTTGCTGATGGCTTTTCTTGAACGTTAGGTAACTCTATGGCCTAAACAACAACTGGTGTATTGGCATTCATTGTTCCTGTTCATTGTTCCTTTTCCTTATTGCTTGTCTTTGCTCTTCTTTTGCTGGTCTTTACTGACTTCTTTTCAGACTTTTGCCTTTTCTTTCCGGACTTTTCTACTCGTTTTTTTGTCTTGTCTTTTTTCTTACCTTGGATATGGTTTAGTATATCTTTATCGGTTTTCGCTTTACGTTGACGTTTAGGTTTTTCTTCTTTTGGTGTTTCGGAAGCGTCCTTTGTTTCCTCTTCATCATCCTCATTTTGGGCAATAGTGAATTCAATCTTTCTAGCTGCAACATCAGCTCTTGCAAGCACAACTTTAATCACATCACCTATACGATAAACTTTTCGTGTCCTATCACCTATTAGACAATACTGTTTATCATTAAACGTATAATAGTCATCTTCCATATTGCTCATTCTGACAAGGCCCTCTATAGTATTATCGAGCTCTACAAACATGCCAAAGGATGTAACGTTAGATATAATACCTTCGAAGACTTGACCTTCATATTGCTTCATATACTCAACTTTTTTTAGATCCTCAGTGTCCCTCTCAGCCTCCTCAGCAACTCTCTCCCTCTGGGAGCACATCCTAGCTATCTCTGGCAGCGAATCTATAAGGTACTCTTCTCTCTTTTCATTCATCTGACCTTTCAAATACTCCTTCATTATCCGGTGAATAATGAGATCCGGATATCTTCTTATAGGTGATGTAAAGTGACTATAGTACTTTGCAGCTAATCCAAAATGTCCCTGATTTAATTGAGAATACCTTGCTTTTTGTAGAGATCTCAACATAACAGTGCTAATTATGCGCTC
Source organism: Bacillota bacterium (assembly GCA_023421115.1). Lineage (GTDB taxonomy): Bacteria > Bacillota > Clostridia > Acetivibrionales > Acetivibrionaceae > Acetivibrio. The sequence goes on from JAEZUI010000018.1 coordinate 51,178, forward strand.
TTCTCTAGTGTTTTTGACTTTAGCGAGCAGATCTTGAAGCGCTTTAGGATGAATTTTATTTATTCCTTTTAAGGTATATCCTAAATTGTGCACAAATTCACTGAAATTTTCTATTTTATCAGTATCGGGCTCTTCATGCACCCTGTACACAAAAGGAACATTTGCCCAAAAGAAATGCTCCGCCACCGTTTCATTGCACACAAGCATGAATTCCTCGATTATTTTGTTTGCAATAGTTATTTCATAGGCCTTTATTTCAATGGGTTTACCCTTTTCATCAAGTAAAATCTTTGCTTCCTCGAAATCAAAGTCAATGGCACCCCTTTGCATTCTTTTATTTCTAAGTATTACAGCCAATTCTTCCATCGCTTTGAAATCTCCCAAAAGATACTCGTATCTCTTTGAAAGCTCTTTGTCCTTTTCAACAAGAATTTTGTATACATTTGTATAAGTCATTCTCTCATCGGTCTTAATTACGCTCTCGAAAATTTCATGATCAACCACTTTACCGGTTGTATCTATCTCCATCATAACAGTAAAACAAAGTCTGTCCACCTGCGGATTAAGACTGCAAATTCCGTTGGAGAGTGCTCTCGGGAGCATAGGTATAACCCTGTCTACCAAGTACACACTGGTGCCTCTTTTATAAGCTTCCCTATCTAAAGGCGAATCCTCGGTAACATAATGACTTACATCCGCAATGTGAACGCCAAGCTTATAGTGACCATTCGGAAGCTTCTCTATCGACACGGCATCATCTAGATCCTTAGCATCCTCACCATCAATAGTAACCATGCGAACATCTCTCAAATCCCGTCTACCTTTAATCATTTCTTCAGTAACAGTTTGCCCTATTGACTCAGCCTGCATTACAACACTTTCCGGGAATTCTTCCGAAAGATTATGCAGCTTTATTATCGACAGTATGTCCGCACCCGCTTCATCTTTGTCTCCTATTATCTCAACTATTTTCCCCTCAGCATTTCTTCTTTTTCCCGGCCACAAAAGTATTTCTGCAACAACTTTCTGCCCGGACTTCGCACCGTTTACTTCATCCTTCGGTATGAAAATATCTCCGGATATTCTTCTGTCATCCGGTACTACAAAACCAAAATATTTGCTACTTTCAAAAGTTCCAACAATTGTTTTGTTGACTCTCTCGACTATTCTGATTACTTCTCCCTCTGCTCTTTTATCTCCAATAACCTTTTTATTAATTCTTGCAATTACTCTGTCATTATGCATAGCTCCATTTAATGAGTCAGCAGATATAAACACATCTTTAATATTTTCATCATCAGGAATAACAAAGCCGTATCCACGTTCATTTCCCTGAAGTCTTCCAACTATCAGGTTCATTCTTTCAGGAACTCCATACCTATCTTTGTGAGTCATAAATATCTTTCCCTCTGACTCTAATTCGTCTAGAACATTTTTAAACAAATGTACATCTGCTTTAGGTACATCAAAAACTGTTATCAATTCACCAAATAGTAGAGGCTTATAAGCATCTTCTCTCATAAATCCCAAAATGCGTTCTTTTCTATCAATCATTTAGTTCTAATGTGCTGCAGGTATTACAACAGCATTTCCTCCTTTTATTAATGTTTGTCAAAAAACATAACTCTATAAAAAAACCAAGATTAATAGAAGATAACTTATCTTACTAAACTTGGTTTATAAAATTCGATATATTTATTATTAGCATAAAAGTAAAACAATACTCTCAAATTAATTTCAAAAGCAAAAAATATATACATCTTCACCTTATATAGCTTGAACAGCTTTCACAGAAACCTCCACAAACTTTTCAAGGTCTATACCTATATTTTCACAGGAATTGATCTGCTCTAGTGCTATATCTTTTATAAAACCTTCTTCACCAATCTTCTCCATAACAAACTCTACAGTCAAATCTTCAACTTTTTTTGAAGGAAGTGCTGCTGTACAAGCATTCATAACTACTGCCATAGGGCTTGCACAATAAAGAGCTTTATCAATCTTTCTTTTTCTTTCAATACCATGATAATCATTATGAGCCCTGATAGCATAAACAATAGAACTTTCAACATCCAAGGTCTCTAATATCTCCGCTCCGACTAAACCATGCTTTGCAGGGTCACCAGCCGTCTTATCATAATCAATGTCATGAAGCAATCCTGCCATTCCCCATTTATCAATATCTTCTTTAAAATAAAAAGCTAATTCCTTCATAATAGCTTCAACTGCTAGAGAATGTTTAAGTAAATTCTCACTTTTCAAACGACCTTTTAATTCTTCAAGTGCCTGCTCTCTTTCCATGGGAACCATTACCTCCATTTGTATGCTTATTAAACACGAAAACAAAACTATTATTAAAAAACAGGTTCAGACTCCATAGGTATAACCAAACAACCAGAATAAAGTTGTCTCACATATATATTACTAAAATAAAGCTATAATTACAAGAAAAAATGAAGTCTTTGAAAAAAGTTTAGAAATAATATATAGAAATAGATATACAATAAATAAAGTAAAAATAGCAAAAATCATTTTACGTAACTATTTAATCCAAACATAATTTTTTCAGTATCTTCTCCATATTTGATAGATTCAAGTACTTAGACTATCCAAAGGATATACATTTCATTCCAAGAGGCTAAATAAAATAAAACTGTGGAATTCCACAGTTTTATTTATTATCATTAGGAATTAATCAAAATCTGTAAAACGATTGATGTTATAAGGAAACCTACTGCTGCTACCGCAGTCCATTTACCTAAAATAGCATCTATTGTCCTACCTTTATTCTTGCCAAAAAAAGTTTCTGCACCACCTGCTATTGCACCTGATAATCCTGCCTGCTTAGCTGATTGAAAGAGTACTATTATTATCAATGATACACAAAACAATATGTGCAATATATTAACTGCTATTTGCATGCTAAAAAAACACCTCCTGTCAAATTAACATATTAATTTTAGCATACAGTATATGAAAATACAAGCAAAACGTAAAGATTTTTCATAATTTCATAGTTTCATAGTTTGTCGAGCAAAATCTTACTTAAATGCTTTACGTCCAAAAGTTTTATTTGTTTTTCAAATTAAACCATGCATTAATTCCTAAATAACGGCTTGAGCCTCCTAACTCTTCTTCAATTCTTAGTAATTGGTTGTATTTTGCAACACGATCACTTCTTGACGGAGCCCCTGTTTTTATCTGTCCTGCATTAGTTGCAACAGCTATATCCGCAATAGTAGCATCCTCTGTTTCTCCAGAGCGGTGAGAAACAACTGCTGTATAACCAGCCCTGTTAGCCATTTCTATTGCATCTAAGGTTTCTGTCAATGTACCGATCTGATTTACTTTTATTAGTATTGAATTTGCCACACCCATATCAATACCTCTTTTAAGTCTTGTAGTGTTAGTAACAAAAAGATCATCACCTACAAGCTGTATTTTGCTTCCGATTTTTTCAGTGAGCAGCTTCCAACCTTCCCAATCCTCTTCGGAAACACCATCCTCCAAAGATATTATCGGGTATTTGTCAGCAAGTTCTGCCCAATAGTTTACCATCTCTTCACGAGTCTTCTTTATTCCTGTCTTCCAAAAGAAATAAGTACCGTCCTCTTGATACATTTCTGTGGCAGCAGCATCTATAGCTATTCTGAAATCATCTCCTGCTTTATATCCCGCTTTTTCAACGGCTTCCAAAATAACCTGTATAGCTTCCTCGTCCGTTTTAAGATTAGGAGCAAATCCACCTTCATCACCTACCGCAGTACTATAACCCTTATCTTTTAAAACTGTTTTTAGGTTATGGAATACTTCGGCACACATCTGAAGAGCATTTTTAAAGGTACCTGCTCCTACAGGCATAATCATGAACTCCTGTATATTTACACTATTGTCTGCATGCTTACCACCGTTAATGATATTCATCATAGGTACGGGAAGAGTCTTTGCATTAATCCCTCCCACATACTGATACAAACTTACTCCTAGAGCCTCAGCTGCAGCTTTTGCAACAGCAAGCGAAACTCCTAGAATAGCATTTGCACCAAGTTTTGATTTATTTGGTGTTCCATCTAGGCTGATCATCAAATTATCAATTGCCACCTGATCAAAGACATTCATTCCTTCAACTTCAGGGGCTATTGTTTTATTTACATTTTCAACGGCTTTCAATACTCCTTTTCCAAGGTATCTTTTTTTATCTCCATCTCTGAGTTCTACTGCTTCGAATGCCCCTGTAGAAGCTCCTGAAGGAACAGCAGCTCTTCCCAAAAAACCACCTTCTGTTACAACTTCCACTTCTACTGTGGGATTTCCTCTAGAATCGAGTATTTCTCTGGCAAATACGTTTTCAATTTCCAAGTATTCCTTCATAGCACATTCTCCCTTTTAAGTATTGTATATTTGTAAAACATTTAGTATATTTTATCCAAAAAAGTTCATATTCAAACATAATATTTTATTATCCTCATAACCTATGTATTTTACGGTTCTGCACCAAATAAAAGTTTCCCGTTTAAATATAGCGTTACTCTGTTCCATAGAATAAATGACCTTGATGAGGAATAGGAGTAATCATTTTTTTGATTATATTGACTCCAATCATTTTTTGCAAAACCAACCGAGAGTTCGACACTGCTACCTGCTCTAACTTCGCCTGCTGCTTCGCTGAAACTTATCTCTAAGTAGCTGTCGGCATTATTTTTTTTATTGTTAAGTGTTACAAAGTGTCCTATTACATTAGTAGAACCATTTGTAAAAGAATCACACCAGAAAGTCTCAGCCTGACTTTTATCCTTCGTATAGTAATATCTTATTTTTATGTCAGACAGCTTTATATTCTGGTTTCCGCTGTTAATAACCATAAACATCGGATATATGGCATCAGTGTCGGAATTAGCTTTACCATTTTTGTACCTGAGTTCTATCTTAGGCTCAGCTTTTGTTGGCTCAACTACAGGTTTTGCAGGAGGCTTTGCAGGTGCCTTTGTTTTTACTTCCATAGTTTTTTTAGGTGTTGCCTTTAATGTTACTGTTGGCGTAGGTGTTGGTAAAGGCTTCACAGTTGGTGTAATAGTCGGCACTGTAATTGTTGGTGTAAGTGCTGCTTTTGGCATTTCTATTGGTATTTCTGTGGTTGTATTACTTACCGTTGTGGTTGTAGCTGTTGGATTATTTGTTGTAGCTGTAATTGTAATTGTGGGAGCTAACGTTGGCGCTGCTGTTGGCGTTAATGTAGCTATTGCCATTGGCATAGTTGTTATCGGTGTTGTTATCTCTGGTACCTCTGAGTCTATTGTAGATTCCGGTGCATTTTTTTCTTTTGCAGTGCTATCTGCCGCTACCTTTAATTCATTACCGCTGTTATTAAAATTTGAAAAAAATAATATTGTAATAACAAAAAAAGAAAATACAAAAAACCCTATTATCGTTTTTCTTTTTTTTACATCATAAAACCATCTCATAAAATTCCCCCTACTACCAGATGTATTTTGGTTTAAAGGATAATTATACTATTTCAGCTTATTCATTATCAACATATATTATTATTTATGTATCTAATCTTATTATAGTACAAGTTAGAACATTTTTTAATAAGGTAATTCCAAAAAACTTCGAACATTGAAATACTCTACTTCTATAAAGCTCCAAGACCAGTGAAAAAATACTATTTCACAGTCAGAGAAGTGTTGCTATTGCGCTCTGTGAAAAATTTAGTTTAGGGTATGATGACAATAAATTTTGTATAAGTTATAATTGTTTTAAACAGTCTTATCTAAATTTAAAGTATAAGTTGGAACCTTTTTAAATAATATCCGTCAAAATAATTGTATCTAACGTTAGTATTAGTAAATAAGAACATAAATTTACTTTACGTAAAACGTAATCCGTTTTTTACATGGTAACTGCAAAGTTTTTTGAAATTACCATAGTTAAATTATTCAAGGAGGCTTTAATTATGAAAAAAAACATTTCTAAAAACTTATTAATTTTTTTAAGCTTATTACTAATTGTATCCTCAGTAGGTTGTAGTTCAAAGAGTAGCAATTCATTAAACAATTTAAGTGACAAACCCTTTGGAAATTCCAACGAAGCTGCTATAATCGCAACTGAGGATTATGATGGTGAAGCTTATACATCAATGGCTAAGCAATCGGTTGCTGCTGGTAATTCGACTTTTACTAATGATTCGACTGCTGCTGATAATTCGACTGCACTTGTAGGAACAGGTGAGTCAAGCAGTGCCCTTAACAACTCAATTCTAGATCAAAGAAAAATAATACGCAATGCAAACATAAGCGTTGAAGTTGAAAACTTTGATGCAGCCTATGGCAAAATCGAGTACATAATATCAAACGTAGGATATGTTCAAGAGTCAAAAATAAGTAAGGTAAAACACTATGTAGACAATAAAGAAATTCTTGTTACAAACGGAGTAATAATTATAAGAGTTGATGCAGATAAATTCAGCAGCGTACTAAAAGACATAAAAGGTCTAGGGTTATTGACTGATGAAAATATAAAAACTGACGATGTTACTGAAAAATTCTTTGACATCGATTCTAGATTAAGATTGATCAGATACGAAGAAAGCAGACTTGAAGAATATTTGAAGAAAATCCAAGATCCCGACACCATATTTAAGACAGAAAAAAGACTGACAGAAATAAGACACGAAATCGAACAACTTACCGGTACTCTTAACAAACTTTCCAACTTAGTTAAACTCTCAACCATCACAATAAACATGAATGAAAAAGTTCCAAATTCAACAATAGAACCTGTCGAACCAACATATGTCAGCAAACTAAAAGATAACTTTTTAGATAGCCTTAGCGGAGTAATAGAATTTTTAGGAAACCTTCTTATACTTATAGTTGCTGCATTACCGGTTTTAGTTCTGTTAGGACTAATACTCCTTACAGTATACTTTATAAGTAAAAAATTCTTAAAGAACAAAATTAAGAAGCCGGAAAAGAAATCTGACAATGCCGAAAACGACTGATATTGTTACAAACCAGGTAGATTTAAAGATTGAAGAAGCAGGCATTGTTGAGCCTGCTTTTTCAATTTCTTTTATTAATTCTAAATTTAATCCCCTACTAACAATATTCTTAATCCAATCACACCATCCCCTTGGTTTTGTTTTAACCATTGAAACCTTCTCCATTTTTTCAAATATATTTTTTACATCCTATAAACTCACATATTGCCTAACAATTTCATTATATGTATAAATTATATTACAAAATCCGCCTGATACAAACGTACGTTCTAATTTAATTCAATACTTCTTGCATCGCTTAAAACCAAGCGAACCGTCACACTGGTCACATCTTATCAGAGGTGTAATCCGAATTTCTGTTGTTTGTTATCAATAAAAGAGAGCACCGCTCCCTACTTAAAAGTAGTTTTGCGACACTCCCTTTTGCTGTAAGTGTAAATGGAGCTTGTTATAACTCCAAACTAATTGCAATCTTAGCTTAATGTTATAACTGATACTACATCCTACTCAATTACAACTGTTACGGTTACTTCCTCAGCAGGCATTGTAAAGGTATATTCCGCTCCTTCCGCTATTGGCGTTGTTTCTACTTCTCCACTTTCAACACCTGTAACGGTAATTGATTTAAATTCCTTACCTTCTTCAATATTAAGAATATATACTGTGATAATCTCACCTTCTGCTGCCTCGATATTTGGAGTCGTTCCCACTGATGCTGCCCCACCTACAACATCTGCTACTATTATATCATATCTTTCTACGCTGTAAGGTATTTGAACACCCTCAAAAATCATCATATGCCCTTCTTGTTCAGACGTAATTCTCCAGAAATCCGAATTGTTCGAAAGATAAAATGGACCTTTGGCAGGGTCTAAATTAGCCGAAATATTATATATAGCAGCATTTGCACCCTGAGTCACACTATTTATTGTTACAGAATCTCCATTGTAATCAATTAGTGACAATTCACTTACTGTTAATCCAGGAACTGTTTTGTATAGGTTTAAGGTAAACCCTGTGCTTGTAGCATTACTAATACAAGCATTATTCTGCTCTAATACTCCCCAGCTTGACATAACTTGGATAAAACCACTGATGTTCTCATTATCACCTGTAGCTCTAACCAGCAGATTATATCCAACATCATCTCCAGTAGTAATATAAGTCAGATCGGTTGCCCCCTCAATAGATGTCATTTCATAGGATACTGGATTAACTCTATACCATTGATAAGTCATATACACATCTTCAGACACGGTATTTGGTTCAGGATAATTTTGCTTTACCGCCGTAAAGCTTGCTTTTAGACCCCTGCCAACCCAAGGAGCTATTACTCCGGATACAAACATACTCTGATCCAAAAAATATCCTGTGAACTCTGTCTTAATTGTAGGAATATCTGCTGTCACTTCGTTGGATGTGTAGTTAGCTTTATCCCCTCCTACAACAACTAATCTATATATAGTTGTTTGAGCAGGATTGCTAACAATAACGTTATCTTGTGTTGCATTAATAGTTACCTCAGGGTAATCTAACCAAGTACTTCCCGAATTTTCTGAGTATTGAAGCTTATATCCTGTTGCTCCAATTTCCTCCGCAGGTATAAATTTCATTTCAACATAGTGGTTGTAAAGTGGACTTCCATTAAAAATAATTGAATAATAATCATGATTTTTTTCAATATAAAGTCCACCAATTTTATTTGCTTCAGCTGCAAATGGAGTAAATGCAATTTCTCCACCTTCTCCAGGAACAAAGTCCAAATCTTCTGTTGAACCCTGTCCACTTATTGCAATCGTTATACTACCTGCTATAAGCGATCCATCTTGAGCTGTTGCCACTACCTTTACTTCGCCATCTTTTAATGCTGTCAGCAACCCCATCTCACTTATTGTTGCCTTATCTGTTGAAGTATCATCAATATTTGTTACTGTCCATGTTACTGATTTGTTGCTTGCATTACTAGGTTGCACATCAACTTCCATCTGTAGTGTGCCCCCATCTGTGGTTATTGCTGTTTCTTTACTTGTCACATTAATATCACTAACATTTATTGTGTCCCTCTCGTCTTCAATCTGAAATTGTATTACCGAACTCCCAAATCCTTGTGAAAATACAGATCCATTAGCGGCAATCAATAATGTCCCTTTTCCTGTTATAGTTCCATGAAAGGTCACACGAATTTCTTTTGCTACTCCTGCACTCTCTTCCATTGTGATAGTTACATTATTTACACCTATAGTATCAAGAGGTTGTGGAGGTCCTTCTTCCCCAATTACGGTCATCTGCCAATTTCCCATGTTTGTAGCAGCTGCAGTAAAAGTATCTAAAGTCATACTAAGGGTTATACTTGGATCTTTATCTCCTATAGCTATTGACCCGTCACTTATCGCCAAGTCCGGTCCTACGATTATTGGGATTGTTCTATTGACAGCACTGTTGGAAACTGAAGTTGCTGTTATAAATGTGCTTCCTAAGCCAACACCTGTTACCATACCGGTATCATCAACCGTTGCTATTTCGGCATTATTAGTTGACCAGATAATTCCCTTATTGTTAGCGTTTTCAGGTTCTACTGTCGCTAATATCTGTCTTGTTTCTCCAACTGCTGCATCTAATGCTTCTGGTTCTATACTGATACCACTTACCGAAACCATCTCAAAACTTTTAGCTGATGATATATATCCTGATTTAGAAAATCTTAATGTGTAGGTTCCTGACACCAAATTTTCATATGGAATAACTATATATATATCGTTATCTATTTCCACTTCTTCCAAAGTCACTTCATCACTATCTATTGAAAGTGTAAAATCCCTTACAGTGAGATTAGTAATTAATTTACCATCATCCTCATTGTACACTGTCACATATACTGCATCCTCAAATGCAGAAATAACATCAAGTGAAGTATTTATTCTAGGAGTTGTTGCAGAACCTCCACTGCTACTACTCCCTCCACCACCTCCACTTGAAGAACCACTACTTGTAGGTGTTGGAGTAACTTCTGCAACTGTCGTTGGTACTGAAGTCGGGTCTATACCAACTTGTACTTTTATATCATTTGCTACTATAACTTTAACCGGTTCAATTTCAAATTTTACTCCGCTAATTTTTACATCTGCAACTTCAACTTTACCTTTACCTAGTACTTCAATAACTGCTTCAGTAACTAAGGACGTTATTGTTGCACCTTGTTTTACATCTACAATTGTTCCTGTTGATGCCTTGTCTATTGTTACCTTTGCAATTGTTCCACCTGAAAGCTCTACTTTAACTTTTACTTTTATTTCAATACTTTCTATTTTTCCTGTCAATACTTTTATTTCTGTATCTTTCGCTCCTTCGTTTGCTTGCAGCTTAGCAATATTTCCTTTTGTAACTTCTATTTTTGACTCAGACAATATATCTACATTATTAAAGTCTCCATCAAATTGTACAATAGCATCTGATTTATCTTTCTTAACTTCAACATCTTCAAACCCAGCATCGCTCAAATCCTTTTCTTCAAGTTTACCACCTGAACGAAGCTGCATTTTACCTACTTTTGTTTTTCCACTAGCTTCAAGCCTGACTTTACCATCTTTCTTCTGAACAACAGTCGCTCCTAATGTTGAGTTCTTAATTATGATACTTTCCATTCCACCGCCACATACTAAAGTTTTGCCACTTACTGTTACATTATCTAAAACTACGGTTCCATCTCCTATTCCCTCTGTCAAATATAAATTACCTTTGATATTAAGGTTTTTTAAATTAACACTATCACTGCTAACACTTACATTTCCTTCAACAGTTGTATCGCCATATGTACCTGGTTTATTGTAGATACTTCCTGTCACATTGTTCAATGCTACTGTTGCTTCTGCTCTTGTTATCGAATTTCCTGTTTTGAAAGTCTGATCGGTATAGCCTTTCATATATCCATTATCTAAAACTGCTCCTATTGCACCTTTACTCCATTCCTGTATATCCTTATTATCTTTTAATTTACTTATTTCTGCTGAGTTTTCAGCCATATCAAGTCTCATAATGTTTGATATAACCATTGCAACTTCTTGACGGCTAATCTCATTATTTGGTTTTATGGTTCCATCTGCATATCCTTTTACATATCCAGCTTCAATAGCCTTTGCTATTTCTCCATAGTACCAGTCACTACTCTTTATATCTGTAAAAGATAGCGCTGCTTTATCCTTATATCCGAATACATTATTTACAAGAGTTATAAACTCTGCTCTAGTTATAGTATTGTTTGGTTTAAATGTATTGTCACTATAACCTTTTATAAATCCCTTTTCATTCCAATCTTTTATCTGTTTTTCTGCCCAATGCCCACCTATATCTTTTGCAACTACTGTACTGATGCTTTGAGCTGCTGTCATATTAACGTGTTGAGCGTTAACTGATAAAATTAATACATCACTTATAAAAAGTGCTATAAACATCAATACGCTCAATAGTATACACAACTGTTTTCGTGTTTCAATATTCATCCGTCTTTCCCCTTTCGTTTTTTGATTTATTTTTGTTATGGGATTTTTGCGTAAAACTAAGAAAATGATAATGATGGAAAAAACCAAAGTAAACGCTCCTTTAGGTGTAACGCCTCCTTTAAGCAATTTTTAATGCCAAAAATAACACAATTTTTACATTATGCGTATTCTTTATCGGCACAAATTGTAAAATTCATTAGCTTTTTTCAAAAATAAATCCACATAAAATACACAAATTTTTACATAAACATTCACTATTTTTTTGGTGGTATTTTATATTTATTTATTATAAAATGGTGTATTATCTATAGTAAAATAAAAATTCTATGCGTTCCACTAAATTTATGGTGGTATTTGCTTACACAAAATAAAGGATTGGCGGGATATATTTGTTTAAACTTGCTATAAAATATGCACTATTTGCAGCTATATCAACGGTTGGAAATTTATCAACACAGCAATTGTTTCTGATGCTACTAGACTCCCTTGAATTAACAAAGGGACTTGATGAGGTAAGTATTTTGGGACTTTTTAATTTTAACTTTCTACTACTAATGACAGCTATTTTTATGGGTACCTTAATAGGCTTGATAATAAAATATGTTCTCGACAAAAGGTATATATTTAACTACAAAACAAAAAGCACCTCTGAAAACACAGGTAAATTTATTATGTATTCCTTTATGGGTGTATTTACTACAGCTATATTTTGGGCTTTTGAGCTCATATTTGATAGTGTTTTCGACCCTTACTATGCTAAGTACATTGGTGCTATAATAGGTCTAACTATTGGATATGTTATAAAGTACAACCTTGACAAACGTTTCGTTTTTAACAGCAAAAAATAGCGACACTAGCTTCCCGCCGCCACTAATTCTTTGTTCTTGTAGATGAAAAAGCTTAAAACAACCATTGCCAAACCGGTCACTATGAGCAGCCACTCTATTTTTATGATATCGGCTAGCGGACCAAATACAAGCATCCCAGCCGGCATCATTATACTTGATATCATTCCTAGTACTCCGAAAACTCTGCCAAGGTAGTCCGGTTCAACCTTTTGTTGTAATAAAACTGTTGCCGGAGTATTAAAAAACGGTATCGCAACTCCTATTACGCCCATAAAAATCAGATAAATCCAAAATACTGGAGTTATCCCAAGAGCCATAGTAAATAATCCGATTACAATAATTGCAGATACCATAGTAAAGACCTTATTTTTAAAGCCTCCCCATGAAAGCATTAAAATGCCACCACAAAGCATTCCCCCTGCAAAGAAAATTTCGATTGCTGTCAGTCTCCAAACATCGCTTCCAAAACTTCTCGCAACTTGCAGAGGTGTTAAAAATGCAGACGGAGAAACCAATATATGAAATACAATTGCAAACAGGAAGAAAGCCCTCACAAAGCCATGGCCTTTTATATATCTAACGCCTTCTTTCAAATCAGTAAAATAACTTATTTTTTCATTTGCAACAGCTTTTGAATGAAGGGGCACATGCAAAAACAAGCTCAAGGTCAAAACAGCAACAAGTGCAGTTATAACATCAACAAAGAATATTGTCTCAATTGAAGCAATACTCAAAAGCGCACCGCTAAGTATCGGAGCCAAAATCATCATCATTGACTGAATGCTGCTATTTGTTGCATTTACCTTTGTTAGTTTGTCTTCCGGCACAATTTGAGGTATGAAAGCTCCGACCGCCGGTGTCTGGATTCCTGTCCCTAAAGATCTTATTGCAGATATCACAAAGAGTAACCACAAAGAATCATATCCAGATAAAAACAAAATTGCAATAAATAAAGTTGATATTGCTATTAAAGAATCGGACACTATAATAAGAGTTTTACGGTTATAGCGATCCGCCCAGACTCCTGCAAAGGGAGATATAAAAAAAGTCGGTAAAAAACCACATATAATAGATATTGTCATCATAACCGCCGATTGTGTTTTTAATGTTATGTACCAACTTATCGCATACTGAACCAACAGTGAACCAAAAAGAGAAATTGTCTGGCTGGTCAAAAAAAGCACTATTTTTTTCTTCCACATTTCTTTCATCCTATTACTCCAATCACATTAAAGTCAGCTATTAGTTTACCACATATTATGTATTAATAACACTATATATAAATTATATTTACTAGAATTTTAATAGAACCAATTATCAGTAGCTTCTATATGTACATAATGCAAATCTCAACATAAATCTTTACTTTTGTATTTCAATTATTTCAATAAACATCTAATGATGTTTGAACTTCTATAACATTTCCATATTTCCAAAATAGTTCTTTAATTATGTAAAACTTTGTGGTACTATAAGTAATATAAAGAAATTTTTTTGTATTAAAGTTATTGTTACAGGTAAGTAGTAAGTTTTCGGCAGTAGGAATTTTACATATCTATAGAAGCATTTAGCTGTAATTTAGCTAAGTGCTTTTTTATATGCTTTTATCTATACTTACTCATAAAAATATAAAATTGTACTTTACATTTATGTTCAGCATTTAGTGATGTAAATTAAGAAATCAATATTATTTGATTATAAAAAGTTTTTAGGAGGAAATATTTATGAGTAACAAAGTCTATCAAGTCGTGTGGCCCCAAAAAATTAAGGAGGATTTTGAACATTTAATTGGTTTTGTCCCCGTAGAACTTCGCCCTATAGCATATAAGGCTATAGTCGAATCCGCTAATGAAAATGCCCGAACCAGAGGTGCCTCGGAAGTAATTGAGAAAGATATGGTAACTGCATTTTTGCAAAACACTCCCCCATTCTTTAGAGATAATGTATGTAAAAGTCTTAAAGGAATTGGCGTGGATCTAAGTAAGTATTCTATTTAGCAGTAAATGCAGGGAGGGTTTAAGTAATGCAAAAAAGAGACCTTGTTTTAATGGGCGACGATATTGTTAAATCGGCTCAAATCGCTGAAGTTAGTTATGATAGAAGTATTATAAATACTGTATTAGAAGTATTTGAAAAACAGTTTTCCAATCCGCAAGCTAGTGTAACTTTTAGGACAACTACAAAAGACGCTGAAAAAAGGGGGTTGAATGTTAGGTACGTTGATGTATGGTCTCCCCATGACCCATTTTTAATGGCAACCGAGAATGGCTTAATTGCAGAGACCGGACACCCTATCGACGACCTGTATCCGGAAATAAAGGCAAAGTGCCCTATTATGGGATGTGGCATAGATTTTGGAGCAGCAAAAGGATTTGAAAAAATCTGGCCGTATTTTCCACCACATATGCCCGTGCCTATTGAAAATGTATATTCAATCACTTCTTTCCCTGATAGTGTCAAAAACAGTTCCTATTTTTTCTCCAAATTTGGTTTGGATAAAATCACTCTTGCCGGAATTGATTATCCCAAAAGATCAACAAATATATATTTTATGACAAACAGTATAGGGAAGTTTTCAACCGAACGTGTGACTGAAATGATTAATGAATTAGGCTTTAGAGTCCCATCAAGCAAATTAATTGCGCTTTGTACTAAAGCGATGCTTTCTTATTGTACATTTACCTGGGACTCCCCAAGAATTGAAAGGCTCTGCTTTACCATTCTTGCACACGACCCAAGCGAGGTACCTGTGCACCTCCATCCGGTTCTTGAAAACTATACATTAAGATCACCTGTTTTAGGTGAAAAGCGTAAGTTTATTTATTGTATTACACTAGCACATAATGGTGACTATATAAAAATAGAAAATGATTATTCAAGCTCAATGGTCGATATATTAGCAGCCTGGTCACCGAACTAATAACTGATCATTTGAGAAAATATTGTTCCGATGTTTGCCGCAGCGAAATTTATTAATTTGATTGCAGCTTCTGCTGCAGTATGTATCTTATTTATATTAGGGGGAATTATTATGGATTATATTTTACTTGTAAATGAAAATGACGAAGAAATTGGTGTAGGCGAAAAGATGGAAGTTCACAAAACCGGGCTGCTTCATAGGGCATTTTCTATCTTTGTCTTTAACTCAGAGAATAAATTACTTCTTCACAAAAGAGCACTTTCCAAATATCACTCAGGTGGATTATGGACAAACACATGCTGCAGTCATCAAAGGGACGGAGAAGATTTATATGAAACAATACATAGAAGACTAAAAGAAGAAATGGGTTTTGACTGCGATCTTCAGGAGGCATTTACACTAAAATATAGAGCAGAGCTAGATAAAGGACTTATAGAAAACGAAATTGACCATGTTTTCATTGGGGAGTATGACGGTGAAGTCATTATAAACCCTGATGAAGTAGATGAGTATGCATGGGTCACTCTTAATGATGTAATCCTAGAAGTAGAAAATTCTCCGGAGAAATTCACTTATTGGTTTAGACTACTGATAGGTATAGTAAATAAATATGTTGAAGCTAATGTTACATAAAAGTTTCCATACTATTCTAAACAGGCTATAGCAATGCTTAGATGAAGAATTCAGAATTTAGGATTCAGAACTCTGAATAATGGACAAATTAATATTCTGAATCCTGAATTCTTGCGACTATGCCGCAGTATGATATAATACGACTATGCCGCAGTATGATATAATACTATTAAAATGAATGGAAGGTGTAATTGCAACAACTATATTGGATAATGGAGAGTGCTAGAAAAATGCATAGTGAACTGATTAATGATTTGAAGCTTAATACTACAAATACTTCACCGGCAAACAAATGGGTTGGCACTTGGGCGACTTCACCACTACTGGTTGATGACTCCAATATGCCACCTGATCCCGGACTTTCAAACAACACGCTGCGGCAGATAGTCCGTGTCTCAATAGGCGGAAATCAATTAAGGTTAAAGCTCTCCAATGAGTATGGCACTTCTCCAGTCACTTTAAATTCGGTGCATCTGGCTGTATCAGCAGGCGGAAGTTCAATAAAATCAGGTACGGATAGGGTATTAACCTTTGGCGATAAGGAATCTGTTACCATTCCAGCAGGAAAAACAGTCACTTCGGATACACTCGATTATTGTCTGCCAAAACTGACCGAAATGGCTATTACAATATACTTTGGCAATACGTCAACTGTTCTAACAGGTCACCCTGGTTCTAGAACGACCTCGTACTTAATGACCGGCAATGCAGTTAATCGTTTTAATATGCCATCAGCAGTAACTACAGAGCATTGGTACATTATAACAGGAATAGATGTAATTGCAGGGGCTTCAAGCAGAGCAGTTGTTGCCATAGGTGATTCAATTACCGATGGAAGAGGTTCGACAACAAACATGCAGAACCGATGGACGGATAACCTTGCCAACCGTCTGCTAGGAAATGCTACCACATCAGAAGTTGCGGTACTTAATCAGGGTATAGGTGGAAATGCTGTATTGTCTGGAGGATTAGGACCAACCGCCCTTGAGAGATTTGATCGCGATGTGCTATCACAAAGTGGTGTCCGCTACATAATAGTATTTGAGGGTGTTAATGATATTGGAGAAAGTGATTCCTTAGAAGTAGCATCAGATTTGATAAACGGCTATAAGGAATTCATAAGTAAAGCCCATGCAAACAATATCCTTATATATGGTGCGACAATCTTGCCCTTTGGAGGTTCACAATATGATAGTACGGATCATGAGCAATCACGGCAGACAGTAAATAACTGGATCAGGACTTCCGGCGAGTTTGATGCAGTAATAGATTTTGATTCCGCAGTAAGAAATGCAAAAGATCAGTCAAAACTTCAGAGTATTTATGATAGCGATGACCATTTGCATCCTAACGCAGAAGCATACAAAAATATGGCAGCCATAGTGGATCTGGAGTTATTTACCAAATAATATGCAGAAGTAATGGTGGATTTCAAATACTCCCCCTATATCATTTCAGCACAAAGGCAATCCTTCCATTGCTTTTTTAATAAATTCTAGTAGAATACTTTTATATCCGCTTTTAACAACTTTTATATGCTTTTGGAATTCCCATCAAACCACAAGAACCGTTCCTATGGTATGTAAATGACTGATCAATAAATCTCTCTCCCTAGTTCATCCTCGATTCCTGTTTTCCTGTAAAAATAAGAGTTAATTACATCCCGCCATTCCTTTGCATGCTCTATCTGACCTTCGAGTCTATTCAAAACATGTGTATACAACTCGTCTTTTATCCTTCCCTTAATGCTTTGCCACTGTTCTTTTAGCTTAATAGCCTGTTCCACGCCTTCAAAATGTGTATTATAAATATATTGGATAAGAGTCTCTCCTGATTTCAATTTATACGCATAAGGAACCCTGTGGAAGAATAACAGCAGCTCTTCTGGACAATTCTCCATATCTTCGTACTTTGCTGCTACCTCCTTGTGATACTGGCTTGTATAGCCTGTACCGGATTTCGCAGTGCGGTCAACACCAATTGCAACATGGTCAGCACGATGATAGGTACCCCATTTGTCATATTCATAACCGTCAACATTAGGCCCATAGTGGTGCCCAGGGTTTACCATCCACCCGATACCTAGCGGTGATGTATAATTCTCGTAGATTCTCCATGAACTAAGCAGCATATTTGAAATAGTATCAACTACAGTCTTTTCATTGGAATAAGTCATTCTTACCCATTCCTCGGTAATTTCCTTGGAGGATAAATTAGGGTTCCACAAAAGCCTCCCAAATCCGTACAAGTTGGACTGCGCTAATTGGAAACCTGTCCAGTTCGGATCATTTCCAACATTTGCAACTCCTGCAACTCCTCCATACTTATTATTATAGATCGACCCGCTAACAATCTTTTTGACCGTCGAAGCCTTACCCTTTGAATATGTATCAAAATCTAAAACTTCCTTCCACATTGGAACAAGATAGCACAAATGTTTTTGTTGACCTGTATACTCCTGTGTTATTTGCAGTTCAAGAGTGACGTTGGTTTTTTCGAGCGCACCAAATAACGGGGACACTGGCTCCCTCACCTGGAAGTCCACTGGTCCGTTTTTCACTTGTAGTATTACATTGTCGTCAAACATCCCGTCAAGAGGCTTAAAATTATCATAGGCGGCTTTTGGCCTATCGGTTTTGTAATCACGCCAGTCCTGATGGCAATTATATACAAAGCATCTCCAAATTACAATTCCTCCATAGGGTTTTAAGGGTTCAGCCAGCATATTTGCTCCATCTGCATGATTACGATTATATGTAAAGGGTCCCGGCCTATTCTCCGAGTCTGCTTTCACTACAAATCCTCCAAAATCAGGTATGTAGCTGTAAACTTCTTCTACTTTACTGTGCCACCACTCCCTCACTCCCTCATCTAAAGGATCAGCCGTACTAAGGCCTCCTATCTCCATGGGACTGGCAAAGTTTATACTGAAAAACACTTTTATTCCGTACTCTCTGAATACATTGGCTAGTTTTGCAGTATTAGGCAGATAATCTTTTGTTATCAGCCTAGTTTCACACTCATGAACATTTACATTGTTAATCGCTACACCATTTATTCCTATAGAGGATAAAAGCCGGGCATAATCTCTAATTCTACCGAGGTCCTTTGTGATTTTGTTATCTTTATAAAATATGGATTCCCCGGCATAACCCCTTTCAATACTTCCATCCATGTTGTCCCAATGGTTAATAATTCTAAGCTTAAAATATGGATTTTCTATTCTTTGTAAAACCTTAATTTCCGTCTGTGCCTGAAAAAGGCGCAACAGTGAAAAAACACCATATAATATTCCTTTATCATTTTTACCGGTTATAATTATATGGCTTTCTTTAGTTGTATCTACTGATTTTATTAGAAATCCGTCTTCTTGTATCCCTTTTTCTTCATTTTTATCAATAAACGCATCTATAGACTTGTGCTGTCCTAATGTTCCAACTATAATAAAGAACTTTTTCTTTATGGAGTCAGACACAACTGGCTTTTTTCCAAGCATTTCTTTTATACCTCTGCTCAACTCCTGCACAGCGCAATTAATTAGAGGCGTTTCTCCAACTTTTACAATAACAGAACTCCACTTAATATATTGATCTAATAAACCTTGATCCCCCAACTTTCTATATTCTAGCCAACAAAAGTAGCCCTTATTTTTATCTATTTCTTTTATCCTTTTTGATTTGTTCATATCAACTCTCTCCTTGTATAATTCTTCAGTCACAGGGTTTTGTTTAAGAAACTCCAGAAATTCTCTCCAAAGAGATTTGATACATCTTTTAGAATTTGATCTTCTGTAACTATATAACCCATATCGTATAGATCACCGTATTTATTTACCAAAGCCTCTGAAATTACCGCTTTTGAGTGTCCCCACTTGCTGATGAGTTGTTCGAGAACACGACAATCTGAATGCTGGGCTATAAAAGATGTTCCGAGCCATTCTAATCTTACCCTTGTTATAAAATCAATCAGAGTGGGCGAGTTAAGAAACCACCAACAACCAAAAACCATTAAATTCCTATACTTTCTGGCCGTTATAACAAGTTCATGTTGATTTTCAAAAGATAGCATAGTAACCAAGAACTTGTTTTTATTATATTTTGAACATAGGATTTCCAACTCTTTTATTTCTGCCTTACCTACCGAATCTCCAGCTAAACGCAGTTCAGGATTCACTTGACGTTTTACCCCTATCATAAGTGCAAAGGGAATATTCTTCAATCTGCATACTGGTAAAATACACTCTTCAATAATTTTCGCCCTTATTGATCCATCAGAAATACAAAAATTCGGAGTTACTGACACCGCGCAGTATAAGGCGTCCATTTTTTCTATCCATTCGAGAAGGAATCTTTTTATTTCATCAATAGTGGCCTCAGATAAATCGCTGTTCACCTTATAACCAATTCTTTCGAGCAGCAATACAGCTTCCTCCCAATTGTCTAACAACTTATCCACGCGAAGAGCAGCCTTAAAATGATTATCAGATTTATATCCGCTTTCCCACACAGCACGTTCAGCTTCGTCGAAAGGGTCATTAGTCATAACTAGGCACTTGATACCGGCGACTTCCAAAACATGATCTATATGGGCTGAAAGTGTTCTAGACTCAAAATAATCCCTGTAATAGTTCAAATTCTTTATGTTGACATCAAGCCCCAATCTGTTAAATATCGTAATAACAGATCTGGCAGGTTCGCTTAAAGGTGTATTGTTTACAAATAAAGTATCCCATATGCATTCTGCCTGCTGCGCCTTGCCCATTGAAAAAAAGCTGTCATAACCCATATCAATATGCCGCATTGCTTCCGACACCAGATAATGATAGGTAAGTAATTCATCTATTCCATACAGAAGCAGACCTCCGAAGCACTCGGAATATAAATGAGTATGAATATCAGTTATTTGAATAGAATTAACTGCTTTATTTACAGCATAAACCAAGTACTGCTTGTCAACTATATCTATCACTGCTATCTTTCCACCCTTCCTGAGCTGTTACCATGCATAAGAGCTTTCACTTCACTTACAGTCACATGGTTAAAATCCCCTTCAATTGAATGTTTCAGGCAGGAAGCAGCCGTTGCAAATTCAATTGTATCTTGCATATTGTATTGATTTAACATAGCATATATCAGTCCGCCTCCAAAAGAATCTCCCCCTCCAACCCTGTCCACAATATGAACAAGATAATTTTTTGAGAAGTAAAACTCTTTACCATCATATATCATTGCAGCCCAATTGTTATCCGAAGCGGAAATACTTCCCCTTAAGGTAATGGCTATAGCTTCAAATCCAAATCTCTCTTTGAGTTTTTTTACAACATCCCTGTAGCCCTCAGGACTTAGTTTACCTCCTGTAATATCGCTGTTTTCCGCTTTTATCCCGAAAACCTTCTCTGCATCTTCCTCATTCGCAATACACAAATCTACATATTTCATAAGTTCGCCCATCACCTGTCCGGCTTTTTCCGGCGACCATAAATTCTTTCGAAAGTTCAAGTCACAGCTCACCTTCAAGCCTTTATCCTTCGCAATTTTACAGGCTTCGTGGGTCAATTTAGCAACATTATCTCCCAATGCGGGAGTAATACCAGTGAAATGGAACCATTGGGCCCCTTCAAATATATCCTTCCAGTCGAAATCCCCGATTTTTGCTTCGGAAATAGCGGAATAAGCCCTGTCATATATAACCTTGGAAGGTCTTTGGGAAGCACCCTTTTCCAGAAAGTATATGCCAAGCCTTTCTCCACCCCTTCCAATAAAACGGGTATCAACACCATATCTCCTGAGTTCGTTTACTGCCGATTGCCCAATAGGGTTGTCAGGTACTTTTGTAATAAAAGCCGTATCTATTCCATAGTTAGCAAGGGAAACACTAACGTTTGCCTCCCCTCCTCCGAATATCGCATCAAAGGAATTCGCCTGTACAAACCTTAAGTATCCAGGAGGTGACAGCCTTAACATTATTTCACCAAAACATATTACTTTTGCCATAATGGTACCCCCAAAAAATTAAAATTCTAATCATTTCACTTCAAAAAAACAGCAAATTAATGGCCATTTCAAAAAATTAGATTTACATTTTATACACTGCAAAATAATGTTCCTACGCTTAAAAGCTGTTAGAATCTATGCAGCATAAATATTGTATAGGTATTTTTTGAAATGGCCTTATAAATATGGATCCTATATTTTTCTTTATTTGTTTACTAAATACTTGATCCTTTTAAATCTATAACGGGAATTTTGCTATAATTTACCTCACAACTGGAAGCTTATTGATAATTCCCAAAATATATTGTCTCATAGCTCCAAAATCCAAGGAATTAAAAGTACCATCTAAGTCTAAATCCGCAGCCTTTTCCCCATTTTCATAAGGGAACTCGCGTATAAGTCCAATCAAACGCTGTCTCATAAGTCCAAAATCCAATGAGTTTGCAAATCCATCTCCATTCACATCTCCATAAACAAATCCAGATGCTTGAGTAGGTGTAGGTGTGATTACAGGTGTAGGAGTACTTGTAGGTACACTGTTAGCTCCTTTAAACTTCCACCAACTAAAATTAAACAAATAATCGCCAGTACCTGTAAATTTAAAGAATACATCCTGAACACCAGTCGCACCGGAGATTGAACAAGTTTTAGTTGTATAAGTCTGCCAACCACCTGTTCCCTCTACTTTACAAGTCCCAACTAACTTTCCTGTCGGACTGCCTAGCCTAATTTCTATATTTCCGCCATTTAAATCACTTGCCACCCTAGCTTCAAATTCCGTTGCACCGTCTTTAAAATCTACTCCTTTAACTTGGATCCAGTCTCCATCTTGTAAAAATCCTACATTACGTCCGCCTTCACCGCATTCTTCAGTCTCAATACCCGACTCTTTATGCATAGTTACAGCAAGATTCTTAATATATGGATCTACATATTTGAGTTGTTTCAAACTATCTACCGTCGGAACTACCTGCTTGATAGTATCGTCAGAGTTATAAAACATCTGGTCAATAGCAACGTTTCTTTGATAGTTAGTCTCTACTCCTCTTTGTTTACCTAAATTCCTGTTGTGATAGACAACATACCAATTGCCTTTAAATTCAAGTGTAGTAGCATGATTATTGTTATTATAATTGTCAGGAGGTTGTGGCAATATAACTCCCTTATATGTATAACCTGATGTAGGCTTGTCACTCATCATATATTCAATTTTCGATGCACCTTGTGTAAAATCACTGGCATATGAAAAATAATATTTACCTTTGTACTTATGTACCCATGCAGCTTCAAAAAAACGCGGAGCAGTCATTGTAGTAGCAGAGCCTACAGTGCTTATCATATCGCTACCCAACTTGATAACTCTGATGTTGCTTTGGCCGTTTCCACCAAAATACATGTATGCCTGTCCGTCATCATCAACAAAAACCCCCGGGTCAAACAACCACATATTGGTTGCAGGCTGTACTCCTGAAGTATTCATAGTTACCAAAGCACTTGAAAGTGGATCCTTGAAGGGGCCTGTGGGGCTGTCACTCACTGCAACGCCAATGCCGTTTCCTCCATTACCATAATACAGATAAAACTTATTGTTGCGGTATACAATTGAAGGTGCCCATGTAACACTAGCCCATTTGGAATCCTTTTTAGCATTAAAAACCTCTCCATGGTCGGTCCAGTTCTTCATATCATCTGTTGACATACACGTAATATCAGGTATATTGTACGTTGTCTGATCAGCTGTAGCATCCATATCATGTGAAGCGTACACATAAAGTCTGCCGTCATACACCACCGCTGTAGGGTCTGCCGTATAACGCTGGGTAAAAATCGGATAATCCGCCAAACCCTCACTTGGGCAAAGTGTCATCAAAATACTGCTGATAAACACAAATGCCAATGCCTTCTTTAAAAAACTCTTGATCATTAATACCCACTCCTTCAAAATAAAATTATATTTAAGCCTGAGTCCCATTTTCACTGGGTCACTCAATATTTAAACATTTTCATAAACTCTTTATCTTCAGGATAAATTGTTTAGCCATCTCAGTTATGGAGTTATAGTCACCTTTTTTAGCACCAGCAGTAAGATTTCCTCCTACCCCAACAGCAATTGCACCTGCTTTAATCCATTCCTGCACATTTTCAAGAGTAACCCCACCGGTAGGCATCATGGAAGCATAGGGCATAGGTCCTTTAACTGCCTTTATAAAAGAAGGACCTAATATTTCACCCGGAAAAACCTTAACAATATCTGCACCAGCCTCTAAACACTCCATTACTTCCTTAATGGTCATTGCTCCCGGCATGCACGCAACTTGGTATCTGTTACAAAGCCTAACTACCTCCAAATTTAAACATGGGCTTACAACATACTGTGCTCCGGCAAGAATTGAAGTCCTTGCTGTCTCTGAATCTAAAACAGAGCCTGCACCTATAATGATTTGTCCAGAAGGATACTTTTCTCTCAATTCTTTAATTATATCCGTTGCACCTGGTACTGTATATGTTATCTCAATAGCAACGACTCCACCTTGAATACAGGCATCAGCAATTTTTAAAGCCTGCTCTGTATTATCCGCCCTCACAACTGCAACAAGTCTGCCCTGCTTTATTTTTGAAAGTATTTCCTGCTTATTTTCCATAGGTATTTGACTCCCAACATTATATATTAATATTATACCACAATATTTTTACCAATTTCCAGTTTTATATTGCTTGTAAACATGCAAATATTGCTATATTATTATAAGTATAAACTATAATTTTTTAGGAGTGGTATTATGAAACTTCCAATCCAAGATTTCACTTACAGGCAGAACATGGAAACCGATGATTTTGAGTTTTTTTATTACAAAGACAATCTCCCTGTTGAAATTGATTTTCATAATCATGACTTCTACGAAATTTACCTGTTTTTATCAGGTAATGTTACATATATTATAGAAGGTAAATCTTACACGCTAAGACCTAAAGACATTTTAATCATTAATAACCAGGAACTTCATAAGGCTGTTATAGAAAATGGAATACCCTATGAAAGAATTGTAATCTGGATTAATCCCACCTTTATAAAAAGCCTCTGTAGTGAGAAAACAAACTTGCTTTCGGTCTTTGATACTTCCTCCAATAAACTTAATCTTATAAGGCCTAACCCTGACTTATCCGAAGAAATTTATAAGACCGCTGAAAAACTTGGAAATGCTTACGTCAGTTCAGATTTTGGAAATGACCTTTTAAAGCATGTATATTTTACGGAACTGCTTGTTTATTTAAACAGCATCAGCCAAAATCCTGCCAATGAAGAAAACATGCCCGGTGTAACGTATAACGATAAAATCTCGAAGATCATTGACTATATAAATGAAAACCTTAACAAAGATGTGTCTCTTCAAATGCTTTCCTCAAGGTTTTATTTGAGTAAGTATCACCTCCTTAGAGAATTCAAAAAGAATACCGGCTACACCATACACAGGTACACCCAGCAAAAAAGACTCATTATGGCAAGAGAACTTCTGAGGGAAAACAAACAAATTACTGAAGTTTGCAGCCAGTGCGGATTTGGTGACTATTCAAACTTTATCAGGTCCTTTAAAAAGGAATTTGGCATGTCCCCCAAAAAGTATTTTAAGAGAGTCTAATACAGTTAATTTGTTACTATTTTTATGCAGTTACACTTTCATTTTATCCATAGCTTCCCACAATCCGTTGAGGTAAGCGATACCTAATGACCTGTCATATAACCCATATCCTGGTCTCGCTTTTTCACCCCAAATCATCCTTCCGTGGTCAGGTCTGATATATCCTTTAAAATCTATATCATGATATGCTTTCATTATTTCAAACATATCAAAGGACCCCTCTTTTGACAAGTGTGACGTCTCATGAAACGTTCTCTCGGATACAAATTTAATGTTTCTGACGTGTCCGAAATGAATCCTTCCCAAGCCTCCGAAATACCTTATAAGTTCAGGAATATTATTTTCGGGATTTGCGCCTAAAGATCCGCTACAAAGGGTCAACCCGTTATATGGACTGTCAACAAGCTTAATAAGCCTTTCAAGGTGTTCCTTATTGCTAACAATTCTTGGGAGTCCAAAAAGCGACCAAGGTGGATCATCCGGATGAATTGCCATTTTTACATCCACCTCTTCACAAACAGGAATAATATTCTCTAAAAAGTACCTAAGGTTTTCAAACAGCTTTTCCTCATCCACAGACTTGTACTTTTCAAAGGTTTCCTTCAATTCCTTTAATCTATACGGCTCCCAACCCGGCAACGAAAAGCCATTCGAATTTGTTTCCATGTCCTCTACAAGCTTAATAGGGTCAACATGTTTTATAACATCATTTTCATAGAAAAGCACTTCAGAACCGTCATCAAGCTTTTTGGCAAGATCGGACCTTAACCAGTCAAATACCGGCATAAAATTGTAGCAGATCACTTTAACTCCGACTTTCCCTAAATTTCTGACAGTCTTCTTATAGTTATCTATATAAAGGTCCCTTGACGGCAAACCCAGCTTTATATCTTCGTGTATGTTCACACTTTCAATCACCTCAAGCTCCAGCCCTGCACTCTGCACCTTGTTTTTAAGACCAAGCACTTTTTCCATAGGCCAAACATCTCCTACAGGAATATCGAACAAAGCTCCTACAACGCCTGTAATTCCAGGTATTTGCCTTATATCTTTCAGTTTGACACTGTCCTGGTCTTCTCCAAACCATCTAAATGTCATTTTCATTATAACGACCTCCTTCTTTGTACCTTGAATATTCAGCTATGCAAGATACTTTTTCAATAAGTTTCTAACTGCATGTTTTCCTAATATCATTTCTTTTACGTAGCCTTCTATTTTTTCACCTAAACCTATAGTGTATAAGTCTAAACCAAAAAACTTTTCATTTGACAAAATCGGTTTTAAATTGTCCCCGACGGAATTTTGATTTCCAAATTCAAGCCTTCCAATATATGTTTTTAGCTCGCCCATCATAGGATCAGGACTTAAATCCATGCTTTCACCTTTGTCGTCAAGGCCCATCAAATATCTGCACCATCCCGCTATAACCAAAGGAATATACAATAGATTTTTTACTTCAAACTCCGGTTTTTCACAGTACGCCTTTATAGTTTCACCAAACCTTATCGGAAGCTTCTGTGATGTATCGGTTGCAATTCTTTGTGGTGTATCCGGAATATAAGGGTTTGGGAATCTTACATTTATTACTTCCTCAATAAAGTCATCGGGATTAAGTATTCCAGGGTCAGAAACAACAGGAAGCCCTTCAACATACCCAATTTTTTCTATCAATTTTTTTAAATGCACATCCTTTATTTCATCTGCTATGGATTGATATCCTAAAAGGCATCCAAAAATAGCAAGCGCTGTATGCAGTGGATTTAAACATGTGCTAACCTTCATTTTTTCAGCCAAATTCACAGTATCCCTGTCTGCGAAAAGAACCCCAGCTTTCTCGAGCGGCATTCGGCCATTCGGGAAGTTATCCTCTATCACAAGGTACTCGGATGTTTCAGTATTCACAAAAGGGGCTATGAATGTATTCTTATCGGTACAAAAAATTTCAGTACTTTCAAAGCCAAGGTCATTTAATTCATCCCTAACCTTTTCCGAAGGCCTTGGAGTAATTTTATCTATCATAGACAATGGGAAAGATACTTTGGCAGGGTTATTTAGATATTCTAGAAACTTTGCCTCAACAAAGCCTCTCTCCACCCACTCTTTGACAATAGTCCGAACCGAGTCGCCCAATATATCCCCATTCTTAGAGCAATTATCCATACTTACAAAGGCAATGGGAAGCTCTCCCCTTAGATACCTGACATATGCAAGTGAAGCAACTTTTGAAATTATATGCCTTGTTTTTACAGGCCCATTCTCTATATCTTTTTTCACATCGGAATAGTAATTACCTGATATATCAGTTAAAGCATAGCCCTTTTCTGTAATGGTAAAACTGACCATTTGTAGTGAAGGCTCTGCAAATATTTCTTTCAATCTATCCTCTTCACCTTTTGTTGTTGAATCCACAACAAGGCATTCTGCAACACTTCCAACTACTTTCTTTTTAAGACTTCCATCAGAGTTCATAAGAACAAGCAGTCCCAAATTATCATATTCTTTATATACTTTTTCAACTATTTCTATATCATAGGTTTCTACTGCAATAATTCCGGTATCTATAATTTCTTTATTTAACAACGTATCCGCTATCACTGCAATAAAGCCTTTAAATATATTTCCGGCACCAAAATGCACCCAGGAAGGGTTAATTTTTGTTTTATCAACCATTTTGTCTAAATTAAATTTCGGTAATTCTATATCTGCCTTTTCCCACCATGAGTAATTCTTTAGAGAGTTCTTGTTTAATCTCATGTTAATTGACCACCGTCCTTCTTTAAATTTATTATACAAGACAGAATTACCATTTTCTTTGTTTTTATTGCTTATAATATTGCAAATATTGCTGTTTGCGTTTGATTAAAATACTTCTTACTTCATTCCTAATACAATACTGATATAATTATAAAATATAAAATATGAATAATCGAAAGTTTCTGGTTTGACTGAATAATTAAGTAAAGTCATGGATTATTTTAAAGGTTTTCCTACTGTTATCGAATTAAATTAAACTTAATGGGAGGTATCTTGAATTGAAGTTTTTTAAACTAAATCTTTGTGTTATATTTTGTATATTTATACTGTCAGGTTGTTCTCAAGATATTAGCAACAACGATGGGCTTAATATTGATAATAAGACTATATCAAAAAATACTACTAGTGACCCTTCACCTGTTAAATCTATACAAAACGAAACACGTGAAGAATTTCAACCACTCGAAGTGAATTTAAGCAATGAAAATTTAGTTAAACTAAATATATTTTTTAGTAATTTTTCCGAAGTAGCACTTGAATCCTTTGAAAAAGATAAAATAAGTGAAGATACGTTAATAAATTTTGCAGTTCGGCATAATGTAATTAATAATTGGAATATTATCAAAAAACACGATGACTTCCATGGCAAAATCCCAAAGGAAATTATTGAGCGAACGATTCTAAAGTATTTTGGTAAAGCATTCAATAACCACAAATCAACACAAGAATACAAATTTGAAAACGGCAATTACATATTAGCATATGCAGATGGAGATACACATGATTTTTCAAGTGTTACAAAAATCATTGATAATGGGAATGATTATTATACTTCCTTTGTTAATATATATTCACCGCAAGTTGTAGATGGTTACCCGGAGAATCCCTATGATTCACCAAATAAATGGAATATGTTTGAGGATACTCCTATACCCGAATTAACATGGAAAGCTACAGCTACAATCAGGAAGGAATCTGATGGTAGATATATACTAATAGATTATAATGTAAGTGATATTATAGCACCATCATCAATAGAACAGATAAATAGCGACAAACAGATTTCTGACTTGATTTTTTCTTGTATGAGTTTGAATAAATCGGAAATAATCAAAAAACTAGGCAATAACTATGAAATCATTGCCACTGGTGCAGAAGCTACCGAATCAGGTTATTGTTATAGGAATTTAGAGTTTGTGATTGTTTTTGATGGTAATGAGGACGAATCATTGGTTAATTATATTTATCCGCTATATGAAAGGGATATTGAAATAAATGGAGCAAAAAACGGAATGAATTTTACACAGATACAGGGAATCCTGGGTAAATCACCTATTTTTGATACTTTTGTTGAGATACCAGAAGAGAAAGCATATGAGTTAAAATATATAATAAACGGTTGCACAGTTGAATTCTTTTCAAGAGATAAAGATGGTAGCAATAGTTCTGTAACAATATATAGAAGTACTGAAAGATCTTTAAATAGAATAGAAGTAAACGAGCATTTAACTTATAGATATAGTGTGGATGAACTGAAGAATCAACTTATTAAATCTGAGCTTAAAAATGGATACATATTTGAAGGTAAAAGTAGTATTTATGATTTAAATAATACATTTATAAAAGGACGTATTCTGAAAATTTGTGAAAATTTTGGTATGGACAGTTTGCCACCATGCAGAGTTGTTTTGACATTCAATGATGGCAAATTAGAACTTTATAGTGATTATGATAATTCTGACTTCAGATATTTATGGAAACATGATAATAACGTTAAATTGGAAGATATTCAAACTTTAGATTTGCTCATTGATAAATCCGATGACGAGACAGAATATAAGATTAGACTAATTTATAATAATGGTACTTCAAAAGAAATATATACTTCAAATTTTAAGAATCCTAAAACATGGGTTAATTTACTCAATAACTGAATAAAAATATGTTCTAATTTTAAAAACTATACTACGTACATTTTAACCTACTTATTCTCTAATTAATTTACACAGCAGGTTAAATTTGATATAATATTGGTATATGGAGGGATACATCATGCAGTATCAAGAACTTTATAACAGGTATAATGAATTGTTAAATCAAAAATTTATTCATGAAAGTAATTTAGCTACTCTTGCTGATGGATATATTTCAACTAAAACAATATCTGGCAATAAATATTACTATTTACAGAAAAAAAACAAAGGAAAATTGAAAAGCGAATACATAAAAGCTGAGCTTTTAGACAATATTGAATCCCAACTTGAAGTAAGAAAGCAAACTGAAAAAGAAATTTATAATATTAATGCAGAGTTGGATAAAATAGAAGCTGCAAGTGCGATACTTAACCTAGGGTTATTACAAAAAATTAAAATACTTAAGCAGTCTTCTCAAATGGATATCCTCCCTCTTTCAAACCGTAAAAACGCATTAAGTTTTGCAGAGGCCATGACTGCGATTGAAGGGATACCTGCAAGCAATGATACCAATGCAAATTTATCCAAATGGGCTGATGGTCTCATGAGCTTTAAAGATATTTATATACAAACTTTAGAAAAGTACAATATGATTGAGGTGTAATATGCGAGATCCATATTTATATGACGATGCGGATGTCTTAATAAATAAAGGTAACATTAAAGATGTAGCGGAGCTTAGGAGAGCTGAAGGTGACATTACCAAATGCTCAATCAATATTATCTATGCAATGAAATTTGATAAATTCAACACATCCACCCTTTGCGAAATCCACAAAGTCATTTTTGGTGGGATATACGATTTTGCAGGTGAATTTCGTACAATTCAAATGACAAAGTCAGAAGAAGTTTTAGGTGGAGACACAGTTCATTATTCATATCCCAGCACTATAAAAAAAGAAATTGATACCATATCAAAAGAAATTGCCAAATTGAAGCCTACTGAGAGTAAAAAAGATCTTATATTTAAAATAGTCCGAATAACAGCTGCATTATGGCAGGTTCACCCCTTCCGTGAAGGCAATACAAGAGCAATTGTATGCTTTTCTGTGTTGCTTGCAGCAAATTTAGGAATAGCGCTTAATTACTCAATGTTTGAAAAACATGCCTCTTTCGTTCGAAACTCCTTAGTTTGGGGTTCTCAAGGTATATATTCAAAATTTGAATATCTCGAGAGAATTTATTTCGATGCAGCTGGAATACTTGACCAAATCAATGGAAGTTCTCAAAACAGTGAAACTACGGACTATACCTTAATAAACGGATATCACGTTGCCAACTATAAAGAAATGCCACATATTTATACTGAAAGCAAGGGCACTAAAAAATGATTTCTCCTTTTTATAATCAAAATCAGGTAGATTAACTTTACGTTAAGATATCGGATACTTCTTTTCGACTAAAATATGAAAAATGATTGATTATTCTTGGCTACTAATATCCCTCTCCTGAACATTTCCGAAGTTTGCATTATTTTCCCTCCTATACCTTCAACCCAGAATGGCGATTTGATGTTGTTTTTATTAGTCTAGCCTTGTATCATTTTTTCATAACATCTGGAGAACAACTATAATCCAGTTCCATACTTTTTTGAACAAAGTAAAAGATGCAATATCAAGTGTAGCTAAATTCCGCTGATATTTTAGTGGAACTTTTAGAATTTTCCCATCGTCTAACATATAAGTGATACAATATAATTATACTATTGGTATTAACCGGAGGAAATATATAATGGATCTTAAACCTGTAAAAAACTATAAGAGCCCTAAGTACCCTGACAAAAAAATCATTCTTACCAATCCTGATATGTTAAAATTGGTTCCAAACCGTTGGTCTAAAAGTATAAGTACCAAAATTGCCTTTTCTTCACTGTTGATTATGACACTTACAGCATGTGGTCAGAAGTATGACAATTCCTATAAAAGTGGAGGTCAGGAAAATACTTCTGTTGGAGCTTCTGTTTATGGCTCTGACCATCCAAATGACCCTAGCAATCAAACCGGCTGTGTTGCACCAATATTTGAACATGGTGATGGCAGAGGTAGTTTTGGATGTGATTCTGTAGCACCTCCAGCTTTTCTATCGGAGGAAGAGGCATATCAAATAATTTGTGATGAGGCAAAGAAAAGAGGAATTAATTTAGAAAAAACCAACGAGTTACTGAAAGATATACAAATTCCTGTAACCTATACGTTTCCAGAAAAGTTTATACCTAACCCTGACAACCCTGATGAGCTTATTGCAGAGTATCCCTCTAAAACAAAAAAAGCCGGCGATTTGGAACTTGATGGCTATGACAAAAATAAAAAGATTGCCTTCGAGTTTGTATCTGTAGATGACTTTAAGGGCTGGCAGGGAGAATCAAGAATCGTGTCATCTGTTGAAGGTTATCAAGTTTTAGATGCTGCAAAGACTTTAAGAGAAGGAATTTCTGAGAAGGAAAACAACAAATATATCGGGGTTTTCTATGATCCAATATCCAACGTAGATTTCTCCAAAGCAGAATCATCTAAAAAATTACTGCGCCAGCAAGTTGCTGATTTTATTGAATGGCTTAAAGCAATCAATGTGATATAGGAATGCCAAGATACAAATAAACCGGGAGGTAAACTGATGCACTACACATTACATCTGACAAATGACTGTAATATGCACTGCAAATACTGCTATGTCAATGGTGAAAACAAATGCACCATGAGTATTGAAACAGCCAGAAAGGTCGTAAATTTAGCAGCAGAAAGCAAAAAAGATTCTGTTGGAATAATATTTTTTGGCGGTGAACCGCTGCTTAATAAAAATTTGATCTATGAAACGGTAGACTACTGCAAATGGAAGGAAAAAAGCTGCAGCAGTTTGTTTCACTATAAAATTACTACAAACGGGCTTCTACTAGATGAAGAATTTATTGACTTTTCCACTAGGGTAAATCTATTTATCGCAATGAGCCATGATGGTATAAAAGAAGCACATGATAAAAACAGGATAGATAAAAACGGAGATGGTACATATTCGCGTCTTAGTGAAAAAATAGACCTTCTTCTTTCAAAAAGGCCCTATGCACCGGTCATGCTGGTTGTCAACACCGATACAGTTCAGTATTATGCTGAGTCAGTCAAATACCTCTACAACAGGGGATTTAAATATCTAATCTGTTCATTAAATTATGCCGGGAATTGGACAGATTCGTCAATGAAGGTTCTAGAGGCACAATACAAGGAGCTTTCTGAGTTTTATTATGAACTGACTCTTGCTGAAGATAAATTTTACTTAAGTCCCTTTGAGGTAAAAATCAGTTCACATATAAACAGAGATACATACTGCCAGGAAAGATGCGAATTAGGCAAAAAGCAAATATCTGTAGGTCCCGACGGACTGCTTTATCCATGCGTTCAATTTGTAGGTGACAAACATTATTCTATCGGTGATGTCAATACAGGTATAAATGAAACCAAAAGGCTTGAACTCTACGGCATTAATGAAGAAGAAAAAGAAAGTTGCAGGGAATGTGCCATCAGAGAACGCTGCAACCATTACTGCGGATGTCTTAACAAACAAACTACCGGCAGAATTGACCAGGTTTCTCCTATCCTATGTGCACACGAAAGAATACTTATGCCTATAGCGGATAAACTGGCCAATAAACTGTTCAAGAAAAGGAGTGGCATGTTTATTCAAAAGCACTATAATGATATGTTTCCTTTGATTTCCCTTATTGAAGATTCTACAAAACTGAAAAAATAGAATTATATAAAAATTCCTATTCATTAAAAAAATCCTTCGGTAGATAAAATTTTTGATTATTAATTATAATCTCTTGCGTTTCCTCTTCTAAACTACTGGACTCCTTAATTTCACTAATCTCTTTATTTATTAGTTCCATTTTCATATCCAGCTGCCTAACAGTATTAGCTGCATCCATTAGTTCATCTCTCAAATTCCCAGGGACTTCCTTATTGCATTTGTAATAAATTTTGTGCTCTAAGCTTGCCCAAAAGTCCATTCCAATTGTACGAATTTGAAGTTCTACACGGACATTCTCTGTTCTATCAGACATGAAAACAGGCACTTCCATAATTAAGTGTAAACTTTGATAACCATTTGGTTTTGGATATTTTATATAGTCCTTATATTCAATAATTTTTATATTTTTCTGATTTTGAAGCATTTCACTTATTCTATAAATATCTGAAATAAATGAACAAATAATACGAATCCCTGCTATGTCATTAATATTTTCTCTTATTGAAGATAAGGATAAGCCATATCCTTTTTTTCGAGCTTTTTTCAATATACTTTCAGGAGATTTTACACGAGATACTACATGTTCAATAGGATTATATTCATGTACATATTGAAACTCCTGCTTAAGTATATCTATTTTTGTTTTAATTTCATCTAACCCAAACTTATACACCATTAAAAATCTTGTAATATCTGCTTTAAACCTTTTTAAGTCATTCGTAGTCTTAATCTCCATCTTATACTTCTCACCCTTCCTGTTTATATTTTGCATAAGTAATAAAACTCACTCTTTGCTGCTACAAAAACTTTTATAGGAAACACCCTTAATACATTACCATTATAGCATAATTATTAGGTATCTTTAAGCAAGATATTACCGTTTCCTAAGACACATAAAAAACTCTTGAAACGTCCATACACCTTGTTTGCTTCATCAATATATCCGACAAGTTGCTTCATACCTTTTTTGATTGCTTTAGGATTGTTAGTAATAAGTTCATTTATTATTTTATTATCACCATCATATCCGTCTCTAAGTCTTAGTACTATAAAGTCCCACCATGAAAGGTAGAAGTAAGGCGGTTGTCTTATTGACAATCGCCTTATATAAAGTTTCATTAAGATGAAGTTTTCTTCAAACCACTTTTTCCCATATATTCTTTATATGCTTCACCTACCTTTTTTCTACATATTTCTTCCCATAGCTTTAATAGTTCAGAAGTTTTTTCTTTTCCAATATTCTCTGGTTCCATATCTCCACCAAATCCTACCCAAGCGTCATAATCAGGTACTTGACCAAATTCGCCCGCATAAGCAATTTCAAACGGTGCATCTGTGTAAACAGCAAATCTACACATATTCTCTATGCAATGATACCCAGGGTTATCTATCCCAAACTTACAGAAATCAGGAACCTTTTCTAGCTCACTTTCTTCATTTATTCCATACATACAATGAACTTCTAAAAGTAAATGAGTATACGGCATAATTAATCACCTATCTTTATTATTTATAATGCTTTAAGTCTACCTTGCTTACCTCTATCACACCATTGTTATCTTTAAAAATAATTCTACCAGCTCCACGCCCACCTCCTATGCCTTTTAAATCGGCCGCTTTATATCCTTTTAAATTACCTGTTAAGTCATGTACATGTAAACCAGTATGATCACCTTTTGCTAGCCCTTCTATTGCTTGGTTATATACATTCTTTTGTTGAGAAGAAAGTTTATCAACATGTCTGCTAGCAATCTTTTCTTCTCTAATTGTCTTCCAAGCTTTATTTCCTCCAGCTTCACCACATCCGGCATTATGTACAAATACATTATACTCCGTTACAAAGTATGTATGCCAGTCCTCTACCTCAAAATTATACACCTTTATTGGCTTATCAAGATACTCAACAAATGCTTCCTTTACCTCAAGTATGTCACCTGAGTACATTACAAGCCTGTCACCTGGTTTCAAATCTCCAGCATCTACCCATCCTATACCTTCAACCCAGAATGGGTGATTTGATGTTGTTTTTATCTCCTGTTCTCCTACCTTTAAGTGAATCAGCTCTTTTGTGGTGTTGACAAATACATTCAGTACTCTCTTTAAACCCTTCTCTCCTGTCTCAGGATTCTCAGAGTATACCTCATCACCAACTTCTATATCCTTTATCTCTTTGTACCCATCTCTTGTATAAATCAATGTATCTTCTGTAAAGCAAATAGTTTTATCGAACAGCTCACTTTTTAATGCCACAATTGCCAATATAGTTGTTGTAGCTCTCCATGCAGCAAGGTTATAATTCCCTTCTTCTATTGCTGCAAATACTCCTTCTGTTCCGTCTTTAACCCCTAATACACCTAGTATCAGCCTTAACTCTGAAAATGTAGCTAATGCTCCAAATGCTGCTCCGCTTATTGAGCCGTTTATTACACCTTCTATTATATTTCTGCCACCTATTTTTGCGTCTATTCCTCCAAATACTGCACCAGATACCGCACCTATTGCAGCGTTTCTCAAGGCTGAAAGCGATACACATCTAATGGTACCTATAACTCCATTAATATCGAAGGATACCAACATTTCCGGTATGGAGAAATATCCTGTTGGATCTGTAAAATTTACCGGACTTGCATTTGCATAAAGATACTTATGTAAGCTTGTTGGGTCATACAAACTTCCACTGTATGGGTCCATAGTTATGAAATTGCCAATTGCGGGGTTCATGTACCTTGCCCTCAGGTAGTAGAATCCGCTGTTTGCATCGTATTGTTCTCCTGCAAAC
>JAEZUI010000067.1 GCA_023421115.1 Bacillota bacterium
ACACCTATTGGATTATAGTAATAGGCGTCTTGTTTTACATCGCTGAAATTCTCTGTGAAATCAGCTTCAAAACCTAAAGCTTTAATCGCCATAATTGTAAAATCCGCTCTTTTTGTATTAATACCGGGATTGAATATATCGTCTCCAACACCCTTTACCACGCCTTTTTCATATAGTGAGTCTATAGCATTTATAGCCCAAGAGTATCTAAAACCTACATCCCAAAAGTACTTCGATTGTTTTGACGAAATAGTAAGTCCGCTGCTTTCATTGTGCAGTCTATCTAAAGCTGTAACCACATAATAAACCTTTTCAATATCATACGAACCTGCATCTACATATTCCTGTAAACCATTTGCAGACTTTCTTACAGTAGCAACAAGCTTTTTTGCACTTTGATCTGAATTAATATCAGCACTTTCATCTGAATTAAAGCTGTAAACTGCATAATATGCGGTATCAGGGTCATTATCAGTCCAAGTAAGTTTAAGTTTATTTGAAGCATTCTCCAATTTGCCGTTTATAGGATTATCAGGAGCCGAACCACCCTTCCAGCCCATTACGGGAACAAGTGCTTTGGTAGCTCTCAAATTTTTCATTGTATTCACAACCGGTTGCTTTTTCTCATCGTTTAAATTTAAGACTCTAAACATTATATCTCCCGTTATTTCGGGCTTAACCGTATTAAACTTAAGTTGTCTTGTAAACTCCGGAACACCGTCATTGCTGGTAAAGGCCTTATCGGTGCTGTCATTTACTTTGTATAGTGCCAAACCTATATATAGATGAACATTTTTGCCACGGCATACATCTGACCACCAAGTTGCAAGTTCACCATAGGCTGCTCTTGAGTATCCGAAAGAAAAATAAACCTGTGGTGCTATATAGTCAATAATTTCGTCCACTACCCACTTTCTTGTATCCGCAAAACAGTTATTATAATTTGTTGAACTTGCCTCTGTATTTGAGCCGTTTGCAAGGCCATCCTTTTTGTTTCCCCATATTCCCGCAGGACTTATGCCGAATTTTACCCAGGATTTTGTTTTCTTTATCTCTTTTGAAAGCTCACTTATTAAAAGGTAAGTATTATTTCTCCTAAAATCTCCGATGTTTGAAAACTGTCCCTTGTTATATTTATTATAGGTATCCTCATCCTTAAGCTCACCTATGGTTTTTTCATAGTAGAAATAGTCATCAAAGTGTACCCCATCCACATCATAATTATTAACTACTTCCATGACGCGGTCTATTACCCACTTTCTTCCTTCAGGTATTCCAGGATCCACTACAAACCTGCTCATGGAGTTCTTAATCCATTCAGGATGTTCTTTATAAACACTTTTATTAATATTAAGGGATGCTTTTGTTGTATCCTTCATATCCATCGACACTCTGTAGGGATTAAACCAGGCATGGAACTCCAGATTTCGTTTATGAGCCTCGGAAATTGCAAATTCAAGAGGGTCAAACCCGGGGTCTTTTCCGAAAGTTCCTGTCAAATACCTTGACCAAGGAACTATATTTGACTTATAAAACGCATCTGCCTCGGGACTGACCTGAAAGAATACTGCATTCATATTCATTTCAACCATTTTGTCTAATATTACAATAAGCTCTTCCTTACTCTTTTGTATCCTCTGTGCATCATTAGCAATCTTCTTTACATCAGCTGAAGGCCAATCAAGGTTTACTACCGTGCTGATCCAAGTCCCCCTGAGCTCTCTTTTAACCACAGGCGTTTCATTAGGTATGAAATTGGAATATGCATCCCAAGCATTAGCTGCAAATATATTTATCGGCAAAGAAATAATAGACATCACAGCAGCAATAAAAGCTGCCAAAAATACTGGTACTCTCTTTTTATTTACCATTTTAACCCCCATATTTTCTGTTTAGATAATTTATATTTTATCATTTTTATTACACAACTGGAACCGACATATTTTTGAAATTTTAACTTTGCGCAATTAATTTAGCAATCAATGCTGTCCATCCGGTTTGATGGCTTGCCCCTAAACCTGCTCCATTGTCTCCATGAAAATACTCGTAAAACAAAATCATATCTTTCCACAAAGGGTCGTTCTGAAATTTATATGAATCTCCATTAACAGGTCTTCTTCCACTTTTAGAAGTATCGGACGTAAATATAGCAATAAGTCGTCTTGACAATTCTTCAGAAACTTCCAGCATATTCATCAATTTACCCGAGCCTTTAGGGCACTCGACCTTGAAGTCATCTCCAAAGTACCGGTAAAACTCTTGCAATGCCTCAATAATCATATAGTTTAATGGAAACCATATCGGACCTCTCCAGTTTGAATTTCCTCCAAACATTCCGGTAGTGGATTCGGCTGGCTCATATTTCATACCATAATCCTTTCCATATACATTAATAGAAATTGGATTATTCTCATGGTATTTTGACAGAGATCTTATTCCATAGGGACTTAAGAACTCATTTTCATCTAGCATCCTGCCCAAAATTTGTTCAAGCTTCTCCTTTTCCACAAAGGATAATAAAAGCCCCCTTTCGGAAAAATTATAGTCATCTTCCAATCCTTTTATAAAAACATTCTTGTGTTTAGTCAGGTCTGGACGGTTCTTCATGTACCACTTCAGCTGTGTTTTTAAATCCTGATTATCCTCCGAGCTTGAAAAGTTCATTGCCGAATCTATAAACAACTCTTCATATTTAAAGGTTTCTACGGCTAAAAGCGGTATAAGCCCAACCATTGAACGCACTTTTATTCTTTCTATCCTACCGGGCATTCTCATAAGGTCATAATAAAACTTATCCTCTTCATCCCAAAGGTTTAAACTGTCTGAACCAATATGATTCATAGCATCTGCTATATAGAAAAAGTGCTGTAGAAATTTCCCTCCCCACTCCTCATATGCAGAGTCGGTTTTTGCTAACTCGGCTGAAATCTTTAGCATATTAAGACAGTACATTCCCATCCATGCAGTTCCATCCGATTGTTCTATCACGATATTAGGTATACCAGGCTGGCTTCTGTCAAACATTGAAATGTTATCAAGTCCTAAAAATCCACCTTCAAATATATTATTTCCGTAAGTATCCTTGCGGTTTACCCACCAAGTAAAATACAAAAGGAGTTTATTGAACATGCGTTTTAAAAAATCCTTGTCTCTTCGTCCGTAATATTTTTCCTCCATTTTATAAACTTCCCAAGCTGCCCAGGCCATAACTGGAGGATTAACATCACCAAATGACCACTCATATGCAGGTATCTGTCCATTAGGATGCATATACCACTCCTTGGTGAACAAATGCAGTTGCTGTTTTGCAAAATCAGGGTCTATCAAGCACAGCGGTATTGTATGAAAAGCAAGATCCCATGCAGCAAACCACGGGTACTCCCATTTGTCCGGCATGGATATAATATCTTTACAGTGAATATGCAACCACTCACTGTTCCTGCCTTTTCTTCTCTCCTCCGTTGGAGGCGGATTTACCGGATCTCCATTAAGCCATTGCTTAACTGAATAATAGTAAAATTGCTTCGTCCATAACAAACCTGCAAAAGCTTGCCTTTGTATAATCTTAAGATCATCATTAATACACGACGGACACAAACAGTCATAAAATTCATTCATTTCATCCTCACGGTTTTTAAAAACATCCTCAAACCCGGAATCAAAAGGACTAGCTAGATCTTTTGTATCACACAGTCTTAAGCGTATTATTTTTGCCTCACCCGGTCCAATATCAAACCTATAACAAGCTGTAGCCTTTGTCCCTGTCTTAGCCTGGTTAACAGCTTCTTTAACTCCTTCGACGATATATTTGTTTATTCCATCCTTTACATAGGGATTTGTGTTCTTTTCATTGAACAGTTCCATGTTTGTTTCATTATCGGTAAACAAAACTTCATTTGGTTTTTCACAATACAGCCACCTTAACCCAAGTTTTTTGCTATCTGCTTCAAAAACATCAAAATCTTTCTGCGTGCCTGCATGCTTTATTGAGGGCTTCGACTCTAAGTCATACCCCCATGACCAGGTATTTCGAAACCAAAGCGTAGGTAAAATGCAAATACTTTTTGTTTCCGGTCCACGATTAATAGTTTTAATCTTTATCAAAATATCTTCCGGTGTATTTTTAGCATATTCGACGAAGACATCAAAATAGCGGTCTTCATCAAATATTCCTGTATCTAGCAATTCAAATTCTCTTCCACCACGACCTTCATGCCCTCGCCTCTTTTTATTTTCCTGAACCAACAAATTATATGGATACGCGTTGTGTGGATATTTATATAGACATTTCATATATGAATGACTTGGGGTATTTGCAAGATAGAAGTAGTATTCCTTGACATCTTCACCGTGATTTCCCTCATTTCCTGTGAGACCAAAAAATCTTTCCTTTATGATAGGGTCATTCTCATTCCATAATGCCAGAGCAAAACACAGCTTCTGCTTGATATCCGAAATTCCTGCTATGCCATCCTCCCCCCAACGGTATGCCCTTGATCGGGCATGGTCATGAGGAAAGTACTCCCATGCACTTCCATCGGCACTATAATCTTCACGAACTGTCCCCCATTGTCTGTCACTTAAGTATGGACCCCAGTGCTGCCATAAATATTTCTTGTTCTTCGACTCTTCCAATCTCTTAACTTCACTAGTTTCAACTATTTTTTTCTGCATAAGTAATCTCCCGTGTTTATTAGTTGATTTCTAATTTTAATTATATATGTTTCGCCATGCTTATACAATATATTCCATATTATCTTCATTAATCCCTGAATGATTTTGCTAACAAAAGCTCAACAGCATTTAGAAATTCCCATTTCATAATATAAATGAAAAACGCTATTTATTGAGGTTTTAATCTTATAAATAGCGTTTAAAATACATTTCCAAAAACTCATAATTCATCTTTGATTTTGATACAAACTATCCAATATATGCATAGGCTTGTTTATACCTTTGACTCACTACTTAGTCAATTTCATATGCACCTTTTAACAACTCATTATTGTTTGAAGTCACATTTTTAAAGTAAATGTCATCCTTGTATTTTTGCACATAATCTACACTATTATCTTGAATAATTGTGTCCTTAACTATAAGTTTAGGTTCGACACTACTTAAATTAAATAGGTGCTTAGAATTGTATAATCCTCCTTCAGTCCTATTGTTACTAATCTCACAGGAAGTAAACAAAACATTTTTGCTTTCTGAAATATCTATCAAATCATATATCCCTGTGTTTCTAAATTTGGAATTCATAAAAATTATATCTCTTGAGGTTTTTACAGTCATTATACCATAGGAGCAATCCTCAATTACCGAATTATCGAATACAAAACTATCAACATTTGAAAGCGCTACTCCTTGAGTTCCACATCCAAACAAAATAGAATTATTTATATAAATATTTTGGCAACGTTCAAAGGAAAATACTCCGCCTGTACAACTACCCTTATCGGGACCGTGACCTGCATGCACCCCGTCAATTACTATATTTTTCGAGTCTTCAAAATTTAGAACCTCAGAGTAAGTCGGACTA
Organism: Bacillota bacterium; assembly: GCA_023421115.1. Classification (GTDB taxonomy): domain Bacteria; phylum Bacillota; class Clostridia; order Acetivibrionales; family Acetivibrionaceae; genus Acetivibrio. Next base: position 5,540 of record JAEZUI010000067.1, read on the forward strand.
ACCATTATTTTTGATAATTTGCTTGACTCCGATCGTATTATAAGATTTTCTACATTTCTTATAACCAATTCAATTCCATCATGAGTCTCTCTAACATACGCTTTTTCATTGTCTACACCTTCATATAAAGCCGATGTAATATCATATACTTCTCCAGACTTTAGAATTATTTCGCGGTTTGAGCCAATAGCATCAATAAATTCCTGTGCATTGTTTACAATAACTACTTTCATATTATTGCGGTCAATAATTTTTTGATATTGATTACTTCCATATTCCGCCATCAGTTCCTCTGTCAGCTTATCCAACTCACTTACAGTAGCATCATCAAATTTGTATGCAAACTCGCTACCCTCAGCAACAATTTCGGTTAATACCAGTGGATCCTTATTAAAAGCTGCAGCTGTCGGCCTTCTTCTTGATATTTTTGTACCATCGCCAATTTGACCACAGGAATTATCCCCAAATGCCCACAGTGAACCGTCGTCTTTAAGTGCTAGTAAATGTCCACCTCCTGCTGCTATTTCTCTAACTACACCTAATTCCATAATCATATTAGGAACCAACGAGTCTTCAAAATCCGATTCATTTTCTTGCAATCCCCACAGGAAAACACTACCGTCGTCTTTTAATGCCGCTGAATAACCACCCTGTGCTGAGATTGCTACTACTCCACTTAGTTCTTCTACCTTTACCGGCACCGATAAATCCGTTTCATCTTTTACCTGACCGTTGTACACAGGTCCACCTTCAATATCCCCCCATGTCCATACCGTTCCATCATTTTTTAATGCAAGTATATGACTTTGTCCAGCTGATATGTCAATAATATTACTAATACCTTCCACTTTTTGAGGAGAACTGCCTTCAACATTTCTCCAAGTCCAAACGTTGCCATCCTTATCAAGAACAACCGAAGAAAAATATCCTACTGCGATGTCCTCAATTTGAGCTAATTCATCAATTAAAACCGGAACAAGCTTATTTTCTATGTTTTCATCTTTTAATTGCTCAAAACTGTTACCCCATGTCCATACCTTACCATCACTATTTAGAGCTAGACAATGTCCAGAATAGGAGGCTGCAATACGTTTTATTTTAGTTAAACCCTTAACTTTTACCGGGCTTTTTCTATTTTCTTCAGTGCCATCTCCAAGCACTCCATTTTTGTTTTCACCCCATGCCCAAACTGTTCCATCTATCTTCAAAGCTACTGTATATCCAGCCCCTGCAGATATATCAATAATTTTCTCCAAACCTTCAACTCTTTCGGGTACCAACTTGTTGCCCTCAAGAGTTTCACCCCATTCCCATACAGTCCCGTCTCTCTTTATTGCTGAAGTATGGGAAAATCCACCTGAAATATGTGTAGTTGCATAATCCTGCCCATACATATATATCAAATCATCAACTATAGTTTTATCAGCATCTTTGTCAAAAACCTTATCCTTTTCACTAATAATGATAACATTCCTATCATAGAAGATATTTTTATCCAGAACATCTTCTACCAACCTTCTAAGAGGTAGATAGGTCCTTCCTTCGATAATTTCAGGCGGCACATCAAGTTCTACCGGATTATTGTTCAAAGCCATAATATTCTTTCCCGGCTTCAGAAGTGCAGTATTTTCACCTAATTTTATAGTTACAATGGATGTGGAACTATCCCAATCAACAGCAGCCTTTAAACTCTCGGATATAAATCTTACTGGAACCAAGGTCCTACCATTTTTAACAATCGGAACAATTTTTTTATTATCTGCATCAATTTTTGTCTTTACAGTATTTACGTACGAATCGGAGCTCCCTATGTAGAGTATTACTGCTTCACTTAGTTTTGATTGTTCAGCTTCGCTTATTGCATTGACATTTGAACTAAGTGTAAATAAATTGATAATTGCTGAAAACACTATTATTCCTGATAAAAACTTTAATTTTCTCACCTAAAGATTCCTCCCAGCCTCATAAAATAATTTTCCCCTATATACTTAATTATTTTACCTTATCTAGTTGTATTTGTCTCCATAGTTTTTATTAAATTTGTATTAACTTCATATCACAAAACACACAACACACTTTACACTCATTTTACTTTTACACTTCTCTTCATCCGCAGCAGTTTGAAGCTTGAACTACAGATTTACTTTTCCATTTTCCGTCCCAATAGCGAATTAAGCTTACAATTCCAGTAATGAACCACGTTAATGCGGTAGCAACCCAAAGTCCCCATACCCCAACTCCCGGTATCATAGTCAACGGCTTTGCAAGACCTATTCTTCCAATCATTTCCATTACGCCATTAATCAAAGAATACATGGTATCTCCAGCTCCATTAAGCAATCCTCTTGTAATATAAATAATTCCAAGAGACAGATAAAACCAGCTGGTAATTCTCAATGCTCTTGTTCCTATGTCTATAACTTCTGCTTCATTTGTAAACAAACTCATAATTGAATGTCCGCAAAACTGTGCTAAAGGAAGCATACATAAAGTAAAACATCCCATAATTAAAAAGCTTTTCCTAAATCCGCTTTTAACCCTTTCTATCTGATTAGCTCCCACATTCTGTCCGGTATAAGTAGACAATGCCGTAGCAAGGGAATGATAAGGCTGTTGCACTAACTGCTCAATTCTGCTTGTAACAGTAAATGCAGCCACCACAATAGAACCGAAACTATTTACAACACTTTGCAGCACTACTAGAGATACTGCAATCATAGAACTCTGCAAAGCCATAGGGAAACCTAATCTGATACATTTTTTTATTATTTCTCCATCAGGTTTTAAGTAACTTCTTCCTATGTGAAAATACGGATTTTTGATATAAGCAAACAAAACGCTGCCTAATGCAGAAACTCCTTGCGAAATAATGGTAGCAACAGCTACTCCTGCCACTCCCCAGTTAAAAATAATTACAAAAACCAAATCCAAAACAACATTGAGCAACGCTGCGACAATCAGAAATATCAACGGTGTCTTTGAATCCCCTAAAGCACGTAAAACAGACGATATACCATTATATGCCGCAACTGCTATAAGCCCTAAACATACTATCCTCATATAAAGTATAGAATCCCCAACAATATTTTCTGGGGTATTTAAAAATCTGAGCAAAGGATCTGATAAAACAAACCCTAAAATCCCCATAAAAATAGCCGATGTCATCACTACATACATTGAGTTTGCTATTGAGCGCCTAACATACTCCTCATCTTTCGCACCAAAATACTGAGAAATTATAATCCCTATACCCGTAGACATTCCAAAGCATATGGAAAAAAACAAAAAGTTTACTGCACCCGTCGCACCAACTGCAGCCAGTGCATTAGCACTCACATACTTTCCAACTATCATGGAATCAACCATATTATAAAACTGTTGAAACAAATTACCGATTAACATTGGTAAGGCAAAAGATAACAACAATTTGACAGGGCTTCCTTTAGTCATATCGCTTACAAAACTATTCTTCATTAAATCACCTTTTTTATTATATTTCTTATAACTCACCCTTCAATTTGTTGAAATAGACTTTTTTCTCTGTTTTTAGACATAAAATAATTATACCACGAACAGTGGTATAATTGAAATCAGAATTTTTATAGTTTTATAGTGGTATAATCCTGTTTATGAAGATGATAGAGTAGATGAAGGTCATATGGTATTAAAACCTGTTAGAAAAGTGGAAGTTAAAAATAGGTTATTCCTTCTCTAGACAGTCCAACTGGCTAGAGAAGGTTTTTTATTACCACTGTCCAACACAAACAACTCTTTCAATTATCCCAACAGCAATAGTTGTAACAATGTTAGCACCTAAAATAGATATGGCTAACATTCTTTTACTTTTAGCATGCTTTCTTAACAGAAAAAACGTAACAGGTAATTCAACAATAATAGTTAATACTAAGTAGCCTGTAAGTATCATGTAATAAGGTCCTTTATTAAAGGCTGCAGAAATCCTAAAACCACCGCTGGTCGGAATGAAACGATAAGCTCTTTCAATATAGGGTGCAAGATAAGAAAACAAATTAGCAAGCGATATAACGTAGAACACCCTTTTAAAACTCTTAATCTTACCCATCGCAAAAACAAATGCTATTTCAATAATTAAAGTCAAAATAACAACATAGGGCAATACCTTCATTGGGCTTGTTGTAATCCAATGCCAAGAGGAATTTGCATAAACAGTCACAGGCACACAGATAGATAAAATCCCAACCAAAATTGTTGATAATAATCTATACCTATTCATACATTAAACTCCTTCCTGAATTTAGCACAATCCTATCATATTTTTCATCCAAATTAAAGAAATTTCTATAAAAATACTCAACTATTTAGAAAATCTACTTATTCTTGTAATTTATATTGGTCAATCGGCTTATTCTTGTACAAAAAAGCATTTACAGGGCACCTATGCACGCATCTTTGACATGAAATACATTTATCAAAAAATGTAACACCGTCCGTATTTACCTTGATATTCCCTACAGGACATAGCTTTTGGCATAACCCACAACGAGTACACTTATCCATATCTACAACAAGACCCTTTTGAGCCCATTTTTTCGACCACATATCAAACATCTTAAAAACCGGTTTTGCCCATATTTCTCTTCCCTTTGCACTATTAAGCACTGTTTCGTTTTTTAAAAACTTCTCTACAATCACTCCTGCCTGATCCTTTGATTTCTTCAAAGCATCAATAGCCTGCTGCTCGGTAAACTTTTTAAACATAACCATGTAGTAATTGTTAGGCATATAAACGCAATCTTCAATAACAACTTCAAAACCTATTTTCTTTAATTTCTTAGCAAAGACAGCTGGCCCGCAAGCACCTCCACTTGCTTGTGTAGAAAAAACAATACACTTTCTGTTGTTTCCTTTAGTTATATGCTTCTTTAACCATTCTGAATAGAACACAGGAAACATTTCTGCATGAATAGGAGCTCCAAAAACATAAAAATCATATTTATCTTCAAAGCCGGTATTTTTAGAAACCTCATAAGTGTCACAAACTACATTTTTTCGTTCAAACTCATTCTTTATAGCCTTTGCAACATATTCCGTATTTCCTGTAGCGGAAAAGTAGACTATACAACCTTTCATACCAAGCACCCCCAATTAATTTATTTATTCAATAAACTGTTAGACTAATGTATCTTTGCCCCAAACGGTATAAGTCCAAGCATTGCAAGTTTAAAATGTTGAAGTCCAAACGGTATTCCTATAATTGTCACACAAAAAACAACACCTGTTGTCAGATGTGCTAACGCAAGCTCCCATCCAAAAAGGATAAGCCACAGGATATTAAAAAGCAATCCACCCACTCCGAAATTACCAACTTCAACCTTTCTTCCAAAAGGCCATAACACAAATCCTGCTATCTTCATACACTGAACACCAAAAGGTATACCTATAATTGTTACACAAAGAAGCAAACCTGCAATGAACCAACCAATAGCTGCAATGATACCTCCAAGCAAAATCCATATAATATTGCCTAAAAAGCTCATAGAATTCTCTCCTCACAAATATAATTTTGCTTTATAAACTTATTCACCTATTATCTTCACAAGCACACGCTTTTGCCGCTTTCCGTCATACTCTCCATAAAATATCTGTTCCCAAGTTCCAAAGTCTAATTTTCCATCGGTAATAGCGGCTACAACTTCACGTCCCATAATCTGGCGTTTAAGATGGGCGTCGGCATTATCTTCATAGCCGTTGTGTCTGTATTGACTATGGGGTTTTTCTGGTGCTAAATTCTCCAACCATTTCTCAAAATCCTGATGCAACCCTGATTCATCATCATTAACAAATACGCTCGCTGTAATATTCATTGCATTAACCAAAACAAGCCCCTCTTTAACACCACTTTCATCTATACATGCTTGAACCTCTGGTGTAATATTGATATATCCTCTCCTTGAGGGCAGATTAAAGTATAGTTCTTTACGATATGATTTCATTTTTTGCACCTCCAAATAATATCAAAATACTCTCCATTAATATTTATAGTTAAATTACGAATTTATTATAATGAAATTATACTGCAAATTACAATAAAATGCTATTGGATTTAAGAACCTTAGAAAGACAAAAATAAAACAAGCAAAGCTAAAAGCCTTCCTTGTTTTATGAGACAAATTAATTTAAACGATATATAAAACAACTTACTAACCACATTATTACCAATCTTTTTCAGCTATTTTTCTTTAATTTTGGTGTTCCTTCTAAAAAACTAAGGCTTTTGCAACCGCAAAAACCTTAGTTTTACAATTTTTTAGACATCTTATTATATCAACTTTTACTGCAAACTTTTTATCATTCCAAGCAAATACTTTCTTAGGGTTGCAAAATCTATAGCGTTTACATCTCCATCAGCATTTATATCGGCAGCCTCCATATCAATTTCAGCATGAGGAATTCCTAGCAATTCACACCTAAATAACGCAAAGTCTATAGCATTTACACTCCCATTTCTGTCTAAATCTCCATACATTACTTTTGAGTTTGTAGGAGTCGGTGTCGGTTTGGTCGTAGGTTCCGGAGTCACCCCTCCTGGTTCTTCTCCAAATATAAGCACACCGTCATCATATACAGGTATATATGGAGTCAAACCTTTAAAGGATACAGCATCATAGTCCGGCGGATTAGTTAAATTTTTATAGGACCAGTCATTTTCGTTTGAACCGATGTTCTGATCTTTATATTTAATGGATACAGTTGCATCTTTTTCACACATTTCCCATTCAGTTGGCATAATCCTTGTTCCGGAAAAATCCAATGTAAAGTAGTAGATATTATCCTTGTACTGTTTTAAACCAATAAGCTTAGCTCCCTGATTTTCTCCAAGGGTTATAGATATATCCTCCACTCCTTTACCAGCCTCAAAAAGTTCTGTCAGATCCATATAATAACGAACAGATAATTTATCCTTCATTGTCGGTGGATGTGCTGAACGGTTATTCAGCTGAAACATCAAATTCATTGCTCCATAGCCTTCATATATTATCCAGCCACGGCAGAAGTATTCAGGAAAATCATCTTCTTTAGCTCTAAAATCTTCAGGCTTTGGCCAATTCTCAAGTGGATCACCACCATACATATCATACATTTTTGCCAAACTGCCAACAAAACCCGCATTGTAGTCAATGGCAACCTCATTTAACCTATAGTCAGTAATATCATCTACCCAACTGTCATCTGAATTGGGGCCCCCAACTAATGCACCATAGAGGATATTACGATGAAAACCAGGTACGTCAAGCATACTTGCCCAGGATCCATGAGTAGTTCTGTGATGTGGATGCACAGGTGGGTTTTCACCAAAGCCTACTACAAAACTTCCTTTACGGGGATTGTCTCCTAGAGCATAATTTATCTGACTTTCTCCAAATTTCCTGTAGGTCTCTTTCTTTGAAGCAGTACCAATAGTATCGTCGTCAGACCAGACAAAAGCCAAAAATGCTGCTGTTGTTGCATAGCGTAAAGAACCCCACGGCGAAAGCCATGCCATGCCTCCCGGTGAATAAGTGATTCCACTTCCCGGCATCCAATAGTCAAGGTTTTTCTCAACTAGTGCAGCATAGTTTTCATCGTGAGAAGCTTGGGCAATTTTCATCGCTGCACCATAACTAACATCATCCCAACAATGAGTGTGTCCGCCTCCGAGAGAAGTTGTAGGAAGACACTCTTTTGCCTTATCAAGATAAGTTGAATTGTCTGTTTTTATGTATAACCATATAGCTCCCCATGCGAGGTCATCCAAATAACCACCAGACGGATATAATACATTAAGAGGATTTTTGCCTCTATACTTATCGCCAAAAGCAAAAATTTCTTCGGCATGTTTTAAACATTTCTGTGCGTACTCAGGATCAGTCTCTTCAAATATAATTGATGCAATTGCAAGAGCACCAGCAGTTATACCTGCTATATCCGAACCCGGAGTTGAAGGATCAAGCACAAAGGATTTTCTGTCAGTCATATAATCAAGCATCTCATGGGCAACCCAACAACCATGGTCAGATTCGTTATACCCACACATATAGTACAATACTTCCGGCTCAGGATGTATTTTCATTAAATAATCCGTGCCCCATTTAATTTCGTCAAGAATTACATCCAATTGTCCTGACTTTTCAAAGGCCTTACGGTACTCATATACATTCCATCCCAACTGCCCTGCAGCATAGGATATGGTATGAGTGAATTTAATTCCATCACCGGCATCTGCCCAACCTCCTGTAAGGTCAAGACCAACATCCTGCCCATCAGTCATAGCTGAATCTGAACGATAAGGTAAAATGTAATCGTCAGGCAGGTCACCGAGGCGATTTGCCTTGTAAAAAAGAAGTGCTTTTTGCATTGCTTCACCGTAATTGTAGTAAGAATCTCCTGTTCGTGGTGAAGTTGCTGCTTGAGTTTTTTGTTCGGAAACAAATAAAGATGACATCAAAGAAGTCACAAGCACTATTGCAATAGCTTTTGAAAACTTCTTAAGTGTCAAGTTTACTTTTATTTTGTTCATAACATCCTCCCCTTGTAATAACTTTTTATTTATTATAAATTTATTGATTTCTAGGTAAATTGAACTCGATAAGGCAATTACAAAGTTTTTTTTGAATCACCTAAGTCAATAAAAGTATACAAATTAATCTTCAATTTAATTATATAATGACAAGCTTAATCTGTACAGAAAATAAAAAGAAATGTTAATGATTATTTAATAAGGTCACTTCTAAAATAATCATTTCATCTTCTAATATATAAGTCCTTTGGCAATGAGCTTATGGCCTCATGGAGAAGCGGCGATTATGGGGCCGAAACAAACCATGACTACATCAAAGGCAATTTATAAAAGTAGTTGTTGACTAAGCTAAAACACTATAATAAAATTAGCTTATTGGGTTGTGAATGAACAAGCGTTTGTTTACAACCCTTTATTTTATTACTGAAGAGGTGAAGCCAATGTTTTAAGCAATTTACATGGCAATTGGATATAGCATTACATTAAGGAAGAAAGCGAAATATAGTTCATCTAATTACAATCAAATCTAATATGAGGTGATATACATATGCAAATTGCTTTTAACAATGGAAACGACAAGGAATATAAGTTAATGCTAAATAAACTGTTAAAAGACATCTTCTTCGACTTCCAATTTTGGTATGACTTAAATGTGTGGGATGAAAAATATGAAAGTTATTCTATAATTGAGAATGATGAGATAGTTTCAAATATAGTTCTGCTTTTGGTAATGGCATTTTCAGCAACAACTCCAATCCATAATTTATATTATAAATTATACCATAAAATCATACTGTCAAATCGTCAAAAATATTTAGTTAGATTATTCGTAAACAGCTCAGAGAGTCGTTCAAACTCAGTCTGCGCTATATTCGGATGTTCCTTTAACATAAAGTCAGTCTGCAAAATCTCCTGTTCCTGTGGTTGCAGAACAGTGATAAGCTCAGCCCTTTGTTTTATGTAGGTTCCTGTTTGGTAGTAATAGATTACCTGCACAGTGAATGCAGCTAATTTATAAAGATATTTCAATATGAACTAACTAATATCTTTAGCACAATAAACGCCTCCTAAAAAATATCTTTACCAACACTGTTCTTTGTATTTCTTTTTCATCTTTCTACAAGTATTTACTCGCTTCCTTTATGCTTAACTTAGACAACTTATTTCTGTGCCTTTCAATGAATTTTGCAACCCATGCTGAGTTTACTTTACTATAATCTCTTAAACTCCATCCAATAGCCTTATTAATGAAAAATTTACTTGAACCAAAGTTATTGCAAATAACTTCTTCAAGCAAATCTGCATTAACCTCTTCTTTATATTGAAGCTGGAATACTATCATATCAGGTAGTTAGGGAATACTAATGCACTTGACTAAACCACTGAAAATCTTTGCATATCTTTATTTCCTTAGGACTGTATAAGGTCCATTAATTTGGGCTAATGTTTGAAAGTCTTTTCCGCTAATATTAACACGGTTAAATGAGCTGGAAATAAACTGGTCACGCCAACTACCGCCACTTCTAGCCCCCCAGACTTCTGCATTAATATAAACCATGTCATCAACGAAATCTAAGGTGTAACTATAGTGATCATATTCTGACAAATAATTTTGCAGTTGTTCCGCTTTTAATATCAAGGTTTCACTGTTTCCATCGAGTCTACTGCAGTGAATATCACCGTTTTTTTCGTTGTAAAATAGCCATCCATCACCGGTTAAAGTAATCGGGTTGATAGAATCCTTCATTTTCTGCTTACCTGACAAATCCGGATGAATAATATATGATGGACAGCCCGTTTCTTGATCTGAGTCTGTATAATAAATCCAATTATCATACGCAAGAAAATTACCCGTGCAAGATATGTTCATTGAAGCTTTGTCTGTTCCATCAGGCTTTATTCTATACATATTACCGTAAAAATAAGCTCCGCTACCTTGATAATCTCCGACACAATAGATCAGCCATTCTCCGCAGACTGATAGCTGTGGAACCGTATACGAATAATCTTCAGGGGATGTATCTGAATCAGGTTTATCTGTTGTAATCACAGTTATCTCACCGTTTTTCATATCGTAGCAGTTGATGCTTACAGTATTATCTTTAGTTAAAGTATAATAATACATCTTTCCATCAATTACTGTAAGGTATTTGCATAATATTGTGTTGTTGGCATCGAAAATCTTCTCAATTTTAAATGTATTCAGATCATATTTGTAAAGTCCCTCAAAATTATGGGTTTCTTTAAGAGACTTATCATAGCCCGTGAAATACAGTGTTCTGCTATCTGCTTCAAAATATTCAATGGAGCCCTTAAACAGTAAGGTCATCTTGCCATTAGAGGGATTTAGTTCAAATGTTGAGGATGGTGCTGAATTATCTGAAGATACATAAAGACTACCTCCAATTGCCCATATGTGTCGCCCTCCTATGTTCGCTATTTTGCGGCTCATACCCTTAGGGTTCACTGAATAAAGTGCACCCTCACATCTATAATCTTCATATGCTAGATTATCTGTTATGTAATACGTATTTTCACCACATTTTACTACAGCCCCACCATTATTTGAAACGGTATTCTGATTTTGCATAGTACCTTGTGTACTATTTTCATTTGGATTAACAGGCGTTACTGTGGTTAATGTTGTGGGTAGGGTTGTTTGCATAATCGAAGTATCGATGCTTTTATTTACTTGAGTGTTACATCCAACACTTCCAAACGACACTATACAGCACAAACTTATTAAATATATAATTTCAATTCTTTTCAAATTCAGTACCTCCATAAAAATCTTACTTTAATGCCTCAACAGCACTCTCAAAAGAAGTGACTTGATACACACCAAAATACTTCCCAAATTCTTTTGTCCAAATATCCATTTCTTCTTCAATATTTAGTTTCTCATTTATAATAAACACTACACGCTTGCAATCTGTCTTAGCCATTTCAGGAAGCAGTACGGAAAATCCCGATTCAACATCTTCCTTTACATCTTCAAAGCCATTTCTTGCGTCAACAACGAAATTACTATTGGGAAATTGTCTAAGTAGTTGTAATGCAAAAGTAGTTGGTTCTCTATATGCTTCAAGACAGCAAAACTTCTTCCATGTCAAGAATACTATATTATCTTTTTCGATATATTTCACATTACTAAATTCTGAATCAAATTCAAGTTTCTGTTCATTTCACTTCCTCCTTTTCCGCCTTGTGACCGGCAGGTAAGCTTTGAGCTATCTTATCTAAGCCTATATCCGCCCAAATCTTTTCAACAGCCAGATACTTTCAATAGCCCTAAAGCCCTTCCACCAGTTTTCACTCACTCTGAAGTATGCCTCATATTGCTTCATATTATCAAACCAAGTCCATGTGATTCCCCATACATCATCCACTGGCTTGGTTTCAATAATATAGTCTAATTCTTTTTCCATAATATCTTTATTTAACTCATAATATTCACTTTCAGGTGACCTAATAAAATTGGAAGGTCTTACACTATAGAACTGCCATTTGCTAATATCATGCTCAATAGCCTTCTCTATCTTCTCTCCCATAAGGATATTAAGCTTATCATAATCAAAGCCTGATACACTCATTTGCTTCATTGTATCTATCAGTTGCAAAAAGCCTTCTAAACCCATATCTCCAAAGGGAACATCAGAAGCAAGAATTGATAAAATATTAGTCGCAAAATCCATTGCCCTCTTACATATATCGGTATGCTTGTCACCATACTTTAAAATAAACGCAGATAATTCAGCCGTTACCCCATAATACTCTCTTTGGTTTTGCTCCTCACTGTAATTCCACCAAGGAGCATGCGGATAGTCATCGTTGCTTGGAATGGTAAAGCACCAGCCATATTCAGTCATTGCTGCTCCCGATTTCAGGTACTTCCAAATTCCCTGATAGATTGGATGTGACATATCCGTAAAATTTATTTGGTGTAATAATTTTATCGCATGGTTTGTTGTGATTGGAGTTGAATTGGGGTTCCAATTATCTGCCTCTAGTGCATGTCCAAATCCTCCGTCTTTATTCTGATAAAACATGAGCGCCTCTACCACTGCCTCCCTTGAGCCCTCCTCAAACAAAAACCGCCATAATGCTAGCTCAAAGTGTCGTGCATTCCGATACATCCAGCTTCTCACATCATTATAAAGTGTATTTTTCATATCTATTCCTCCGGGTATCATCTAAAATCAGCCATCCATAAAATACTCCAAAACCTTTTGCTCCTTCACAGTTATATAGCCTATTCTCTTATTAATATCAAGTGACTTAATATTGTTGGCCCGTAGTGCCTTCGCCCTTTGGGATTATCCCTGTAGTGGAATTGGTAAAACTTATAACACGATCAATTAAGAAATAAAAGCTCCGAGACCTAGTGAACCTGAGCTTTTATTAATTCAAATTTATACAAAACACCATCAGAAAACAAACCTCTTTCCTTTCCTTTTATTCCAAAGAACTCTCCATAATTACTTATGTCTATTTCAATAGTTCTTCCATCCTTATAATGCAATACTCCATCATATGAACACTTCCAAATAACTGGTTCAATAATTTTTATCTTTTTAATATAAAGTTTATGACCACTCGATGGAACTTCAATATATTCTACTTCCGAAGTCATATTCACGCTTTTAATAGTTCTACTAATGTATTTTAAAGCAAATGGACTTGCACAAATAATCAATACTGCTACAATGACAATTATAAAAATTTTCTTCTTATTCATAATTACCTCCAAAATACCTAATAACAACGATAAATTCCCACAGCTGACAATTTAATGCCGACGGTACTGCTGTTGCAGCTTTCAAAACAGTAACTGTTACATCCCTATCGACTTTTTTATCCAGATATCTTCTTATACTTCTTCTTTTATAGATTGTTTCGATTGCATCCATTTTTACACCTCACTTGCCTTGCATTTTTCTCTCAGCTTTAGAATTCGTTATTTTTCATTTTAATCAAATATTTCATCATATTATCATCATCACTTTGGTTATAATCATACCCAAAGTTTTTGCCCACTTCAGTTGCAACAGTACGGAAAAGTTCACATGCTGCAAAAATCGCTGTCCAAAGATCTTCATAATGTGAATAGGTTTTTATATATAACTCATAAAACTCAGAAGACAGATACTTTTTAAAATATTTACCCCACATTCCAACTGAAACAGAAAATTCTGTTTTTATACCAATATACCACATAAGCATTTTATCAAGTTCAATATGAACTATCCCATGGTACATTCGCATTGCATAAGGAAGTTGGTCGCGTACAATTCCCTTTGCAACATTGTTAAGACACCACCAAAACTCATTACAGCAGCCGTTATATCTAGATTTTATAGGTTTTTGTATCCAATACCCATTATCATTTGAAGGTGGAATCGGAGGTAAAATATTATCCTTATCCAAAAGCGGAAGAGTTAAGCTATCTGTTGAGTACTCTTCATACATTACTTCTTTGATTTGTATATGTAAATCAACACGAATGCCGTCTTTGAAAAGCATTAGCCAACCGTAAGAACGGCTATAATCGGCATTTTGTCCCCAACTAAGGTCATTTGAATCTGGTTCCTGCACCATTGCTATATCCCCAAAAATCGAAATCCAGCTTTTATCTGTCAAAAACGACACCGTCTCGGTTACAACATAAACAATATCATAATCCTGATATTTATCCTTCTCTACGTTCGGATTTGCCCGTGAACCATTCATATAAACAGCCCTGATACGCTCGTCTGCTTTCGCAACAGCAAGTATTAATTCAAACATTTCCTGTTCTGTTCGCATTGGTTTTACACTCCCATAAAAAATAAATAGTCCCAGAGTAAAGTAAAATTTCATTTAATTAACCACGATAATGCAATTTTATCTCACCAATATCTGGTTGGCAATCTCTTTTATTGCATTTTTTCTCACCACACCATTGCCAGCGGCTTTATTTTTGGTATTAGTTGACAAGGTATAAGATATGTAATACATTAATCTTATTGTTCCTAAAGCATAAAAATACGTGTAGAGAAAAAGCAAGTCTCTATGTACACTATATCCAATGCCAGGTTACTTTATTACTTTAGTTGTGGTCGGGACAAAGGAAGAGAATGAAGTGGAATTAGCAATAGAGGCAGGAAGGTTTTCAACCTATGTAAAGGAACTCTATCAAAACACAGCTTTTTCAGCTATGGGAAGATGGCTGATGATAGAGGTCAAACATAAAGAGATTTTAAATGATATAAAGGGTTCAATAGAAATCAGAGTCAAGTCAAAATGAAGCATAATTTATCTGCTAACAGGGTATGATTTATCGGGCTCTCAGCTAAAAGACCCCAAAGAATTCCCTGTCCAACTAATTAGCTGCCTTTTTTATAAATACTTTTGAAGCTGAAAGTTCACCATTTACAAGAGGTTTATCTTTTGAATAATAAATTTTTACTTCGTCATTATTATTCAAAATCATCCACCCATTACCAGTAGAATCAATTATTGAAGCATCTTTTACATATATACTATGAGATACATTACGAGTATACTTTATGACGCATGATATATTGTGACCACTAGCTTCTGATTTTATGGATACTATAGTGCCTGTTATGGAAGATTCTCCTTTTTTATCTATATTGCTTTCAAGAATATTTGCAACAATTTAATCAATTTTAATTGCTTCTTCGTATTTCATTTCATATGTAAATTTGCCTTCTTCTATAAAAAACATATTGCCCATATGGTTGAATACTCTTTCACTGCTATCATTAAATTGAATTTTGATCAAGTATCCACCGCCATTATATTCTTCAGGATTTAATCTAGTTTCAACTAGTTTTATTGAAACAAGATAATCAACAACACTGGAAATTTGATTGACATCAGTTATATCTATGGCCTCAAATCGCTCTGGAAAAGCAGAAATATAAATTTTCTATATTTGACTTTTATCAATATTTAATTTGTTGTTCGCGTAATTTTCACTCTTACGAATATTTACCTCCTCGCTTGTGTCATTTTGTTCAAGATTATTAGAAACACATGCCGATGTAATAAAGCATATTCCTATTATGCATGCAAATAAAATAGCTAACTTCTTATTGAATTTATTGGGTGCGGTGCTTTTGCAATATTTTCAACATACCTCATAGCCCTTTTCGAGGAGAATTCACTTAAAGGAATATCTAGTTGACCTGATTGTGGAGGCACAAAATGAGATAAAGCTGCTGCTACAGAACTTATAATCAATATTATTATTAAAACTATATGTACCTTTTGTGAAAACCTCTTATTGATCTCCATTTGAATCTCCTTTAATAACCGTCTATACTCTTATTCGATGTAAAAATTTCCTAGTTTTTATGCTTTAAGGGGATTAATCATCTATTTTTATCAGATCATTTCTTTTTAGATATTTACCGTTCAACATAAATTTAACTCCGTATCCATTCTGTGTTACATGCATATGCAGGTGAGGTTCAAATGATAATCCCGAATCTCCAACTAACCCTATTAACTGCCCATCCTTAACGTTATCACCTGCTTGTACTTTTATTGAATCCTTCTGAAAATGAACCATCCGTACTCTTATATTTCCTGTTTCGATTATAATATAATTTGCCTGAGCCTTTCTTTTGTTGGGCATATATATACCAGGAGGATAATCTTCTCTCCCATCGACAGCTTCAATCACTTTACCACTGCAGGGACTAAAAACCTTTTCCCCATATATCTTATACTTTTCAAGCTGTTTTGGAAATAATCCATCTGCTCTAAATCCAAATTCGTTAAGCTTTACCATATCAATTGCATACTTCATATAAGGACTGGAATTATGATAATTTAAAATTGAGCTATTTCCCCCATGAGCAACATAATAATCACCATCTTTAAAAGGAAATGAGAGATTTACAATATCTTCTTTATTAAAAAAAGAAAACATAATACTTAAATTTATAAACAAAAAAACAAATATAAGAAGCGTTTTGTAGCAAAAGCTAAATTTACTTGCCTTGGTAGGAGTACACAAAAAATTCAGGTGCCTTGCTTTTTTTGATGTAATAAACGCTATAAATACAAACAACACTAAAACTAGGTACTTTGCATAATAACCAGTTATATACGCCCAAAGGCCAGAAAAATACATAAATAAAACAAAAAGTCCAATCATTAAAAAGTTAAGTATCCATTCAAGTATGCATTTTGGCTCTGTTTTCCATAACCAAATCAGCATAATTGGCATTACAAGCAACCCAATAAGAACAGCCAACACATTATATAACATATCGTCACCACCTTATCTAATTCTGAAATAAATTTTACTCGCATTATCTCTTATACTGTTTGAAAACAACACTACATTTAGATTATTGTACATTTCCCTCCCCAAAAAACTCAAAGATATATTCCCAACTATTTTTATTTCTATAAATACTAAGATGACCTTCATCCTTTATAATCTTGGTATAATATTTTCCTCCCAAATATTCTGCAAGCTTAAAGGATCTTTCCTATCGATCCTTTTTAATTTTAATATATAACTATATAACGTTAAAAATATTATTGCTTTTATAAAAAAGAATAAGGGAATTTACAATATTTTGCAAGTTAAATTTCATTATTTTATAAGCATCTATCTAAGATTTATATCAATATTTTTTTATATAATCCGATAATAAATATAACAATCACTTTGAGTGTTATTTTATATAGGAGCGGATAATTATGAGAGAGCTTAAACACACACTTTATAGCAGCGTAGGTTTCGAAAACCTTACTGAAAACCTTGTGTTTGAGGAATTAGATAATTTTATTCAAAAAGCAAAAAACAAGTCACCCCAACAGTTTTGTTTATGCAATATTTGCTTAGCTGATGTAGCTGCAATAGTGTTAAATGAATTAAAACCATACTATTGCTCAAATTTTATTGATAAAAATAAATATAAGGACTATCACAAAAAACACAGGATAGAAGTTCAAAGGGAAATTGTTAAAGCTTTTGATATAGTTAAGCAAAATCCACATCACGCTGATAATAAAGTTTCTTCAAAATAAGTATTCGTTGCAGATATAAAAAGATTTTATAATTCTCTACCTTTTGCTTTGTTTCTGCATAACTTCATGACCAGGAGGACAGGTTAATTGTCAAGATCTAGATAAAATTTCTTACGAAAAAGGTTCAACTTCACCAAGCAAAGTTGAACCTCTATGATAATTATTAACAAAAATACGCACCCTTTACAGGACTGTCTGTATTGTAATGTAATCTTCTAAAACTGTCTTTTAATCCACCTTTCATGTAATCCTTTCTTTCATAATAGAACTCCATGATATCCTTAAATCCAGGGTCAACTTCCCCTTCTTCCCTTGCAATAGACTCAGCAATTTCCTCCACCAATCTTAGATCAGGTTCTGATTTATCCATTTGGTTCGTTTCAGGATTTATTTTTAAAGATCCACCTTCCCAAGGAAAAATATATGTCTGCGTCATAAAGCCACAGATATCAGGTGAAATTAACGAACTTTCCAACCAATTGTGATTAAGTGCAAAAGTCAATGTGTTATTTGTAATACTTACAAGCTCTGGATGATCATTAAAATCGCTTGTATTTCCTGCAACGATTAAACAGTTTTGCACTGCTTCGTTTTTATTGTATTTCGTACAATTCACACCAAATACTTTTGAAATTGCTTTACCTATAATCTCCGAATTACGTCCCGGCAACATATATATTGTTTCTGGAAAGCGTTCAAGTTTTACAAGATATTCTTTAAGTTTGCTTATAATCATTTTTACTTCACTATTTGAACCAAATTTAGCAACATATCGTCCTCCTGCCACCTGCAAAGCATTTTCAGCTATTTTACTATCAAAATATTCAAGAATAGCTCCTCCATACTGGATATATTGCCAATCTCTAATTACATATTCAGGCTTTTCTATTGTTTTATATCTTAACAAACATTCTTCCAGCTTACTAAGTGCAGAAAAAATAGCTATTGTATTTCTATCCTGCATATCCAAGTTATCTTTGAATTGCATTTTTGTGTTGCTGATAAACTGCTCAATACCATCAGTCTGATTAGATAACAGCGAACACCAATATAGTTGACACCATGCCCAAAAACTGTTTTCTAAATCAATTTGCTTTAACAGTTCCATTCCTTTTTCAGGTTGAAATTGTGCAGCATATGCAATTGATAGCTCCATAGCTACACTAAGAGAATTCTTTGATAATACTAAAGCCCTTTCAAGAAACGGAATTGCCATTCGGTAATTTCCAACATCTATGAAATGATATCCCAAATCATAAAATGGTTTGTAATTACTAAAGTCTGCAATAGCTTTCTTGAACAAAACCGCCTCATCTTTTCCCCCCAGCTTTTCAACAGCCAAAACAGCTAATTCATATGTAGGTTTGAAATCAGGGTCAGCACTAAAAGCATATACCTGTAATCTTAACGTTTCTGTGTAGTTACCCTCATCAAAAGCTTTTTTAGCTGCGTTATAATTCTCAATTGCAGGAGATTCATTATTATTTTTTTCTCCAAACCCCTTACTAAATATACCCATATTTTCTCTCCTTTTCAAACTTCATATTTCCATTCCTCTACCTCAAACTGGCCTTCTGCATTTATGCGAACATAATACAATTCGTCAAAACCTTCTTCTTTGTCAGGTATCTGCAGTTTTGCATATGCAACCTACAAATTCATATTATATCATATTCAAAATTATTTGCTATGAAGCAAAAAACGCCATTTAAGGCGTTTTTACTTCAATCATAAAGCTTTCAGCCAATGAGCTTAATGCTCATTTATTTTGATGTCTTTATGCTGACAGTTTGAGTGTCTTTATCCCACATAACTTCCGAATTGAAATTCTCAGCAACAAACCTCAGCGGAATAAGCGTTCTACCATTTATAATAGTTGGAGCAGCATCGAGCTCTATTGCAACATTGTTGACATATGCTGTAGTATTGTTGATACTCAATGTTACTTCTTTATCCTCACCCTTTATTGTAACTTTTTTGCTTGCTTCTTCCCACAAAACTTCTGCTTTAAGAGCTTCAAATATATATCTTGCAGGGACTAAAGTACGATTGTTTGACATCACTGGTGATACATCGAAAGCTATAGTTCTTCCATTTACAAGAACTTTTATAATGTCTTTAGGTACTGTTGTTCTGATAGCATTCGCACCTACAGAAATGTATCTGTAACCATTCCAAGTAATTAAAGAATCATACAATTCTTTATTATCAGCCTTTATGACCCAATTAATTAAATCTATAGAGTAAATCGTCCTACCTTCATTATCAATCGCTAAATAACCCCTTCCATCCCAACAGATGTCATTAATTGCTTGATAATCTTTTGTAGAACTCGCTGTCCATTTAATCCCGTCACTAGAAAATGCCAACTTGTTATCTACACCAATAGCAACAAATTTGTTTCCACTCCATATTACTTTTCTAAAACGTGTATTTGCATTTTCAAGTCTTCTAGTCCAATTTTTTGCATCTTGGGAAGTAAAAATCGACGTATTATAACTGACAGCTACTAATAATTTGCCGTTTGAAGTAATATCACTAACCGATTCATCAATACCCTCTATTTTATCCCACATCTTAAGATCTTTAGATGTGTATATTAAAGTGTCAGGATAGTCATATAACAAAAAATATGCGTTTTGAGCATAAATTAGTTTTCCATAATCAGTAATACTTCCGTCACTCGAAGTGTATAACTCTGAAATATTTGAAGCAACTGACCAACTTGAACCATCTTCAGAAACATATATATTCCCTTTTTCATCAAGAACAACAAATTGATGCCCATCCCATGATATGCTAAGTAAATTATCCTTTGAAGGCAAACTGCACAAAGTCCAGTCTGAGCCATCGGAGGATTTATATGCTTCCCCATTTTCTCCAACTGTAATATAATTTGTTCCATCCGTTGCAATTGAGTTTAATATAAAGGAGTTCTGTTGGATGCTAACCTTCTGCCAAGTTTTAAAATCCTTTGAGTTTATAAAAAAACAGCTTCCTGTTGTTGCTCCCAACATCACAGCTATATATTGTCCCTTGAATAATAACATATCAAGTATAAGTATCTCATCAATATCGGAACTATTAATCATATCTTCCACTTTTGTAAGTGACCAGTCAGTGATGTTTTCTGTGTAGGCAACTGCTGAATATCTTCCGCTTAGCAACAGAAAATTTTCGGTAGCAACAATCTCGCTTGCTATCATATAGGACAAATCCGAAACTTCTATAGTATCCCAAGTTATGCCGTCTTTTGATACGTATATTTCCTTTGATCCTTTACCAAAACTGCTTGTAATTATAAAATTCCCTTTGAAGGAAGTAATTGACCCGTAAGATATATATAAAGATTCTGGAAACGAGTCGTATTTAGTCCAATCTACACCATTAGTTGATGTAATACCCTCAAGTTCCGAATTCAACGCGATAAACCTGCCGTTATTAAAAACAATGGACTCAATATGTATTCCAACTTCTTTTTTAACCCAATTAACTCCATCCGTTGAAATCACTACTATTCCATCACCATAAACAATAACACTTTCACTACTACATATAATTCCTTCCAAATCTATTGAAGTACCTGAATCCTTCTTCACCCAATTCTTCCCGTCAGTGGATGATATTATCAAGCCACCATCACCTACTGCTATAAATTCCTTACCTGACCAAACAATATCATTAAGCTCATTATCGGTAACTGTTTTCTCTTTAGTCCAGTTTAATCCATCCTCAGTGATAAAAATCATCCCTTCGGTTCCCACCGAAACACATAAACTATCATTAGCTGCAATTGCATTCTGAGAAGTAGTACCAAAACTCATCTCCCAATTAAGTAATTCTTCAGAAAAAACCCTTATGGAAAAAACAGAACTTATAATTGTAAAGGTCGCAATAACTGCGATTAATTTAGAAAAATTTTTCATTCTATACCTCCCCTATAAATTGCTTTTATTCAGGTCATTTCAAAAAACAACCTATACAACATATAGGTAAAAATGCCATTATAAAAGCTTAAAAAAAAGAGAAATATATTTTGCAATGCAAAAAACTTAATCAATTTTTTCAAAGGGTAATTGCAAATTTTTTTTAGGAATCACCTTCATTTCTCTCCAATCTTTACCTATAGTTATTATAGATCACATGTTAATCTATTTCAAATTAATTTCATATTACAATTAGTTATTTTTATTCTATCTGTGATAGTACCTGCAAATGCAAAATAAACAGAAAAAACGCTTCATTTTTTAATACAAAATTGAAGCATTTTTCGCACAACCATATACTATTATAGGAAAAGTAAAGAACAAAGTAAAATTTCAAACTGCAAAATTATTCGTCATAAGGTTTATTCCTTACATCCTTCAAAAAACACTATTGACCCCATTGGCCCCATCCGCCGCCGCCAAAGCCGCCTCCTCCACCAAAGCCTCCGCCGAAACCACTACCTAAATCATTTAGATTAAGACCAGCAGCATCAACCAAGCTACCTGAATTAGCGTTTTGTGCTGAAGTAGTGCTTGGAATTCTTCCTGTGAGCTGTCCATCAACGCTCTGTGCACGAAGATTTCCCAATTTTATAAATGCATTAATGGCTTTTTGATATTGTTCATATGTGCAAAACGCACTTTTATCATTTTGTACATGCTGTGATATCAATGTATTCAACTGTTGAATTTTTGACTCAAATTTACCGTTTGCAAAGTATTCATCAACAAGCAATCTTAAGTACTGGTGGTATTTATCACGATATGAGGGGTTCGAAATCAATTTTTCGATAAGAGGTCTTGTTGACATTTCCACACCATTTACTGGCGTATCTATAGGAAAATTAATGGCTGTTTTTGCATCTCCCGTCATGAATCCTCCCCAGGCAAAATTATAATCCCAAGGCAAAATAGTTACTTGCCCATTTTTTTCATATACATAATAATTCTGTGCCATAAACGATGAATAGCTATCAAGATTAACTACAAAAGTATGTGCTGCCAAATAACGTAAAATAGCATCTACATCAAAATAAGTCTCTAAATCTGTACCCTGTGATAAAGCTTTTAGTGCAGCTATAACCCTTTGATAATCAGCTTCCTCGGTGGTTCCAACTCCATTCGTAAATATATCTGGATAGCTAGCAGAGTTGTCATCTTTATACTGCAAAGAACCGCCACCGCCACCTCCAAATCCTCCAAAACCGCCTCCAAATCCTCCTTGTTGACCATTGTCAACTGCTGACATTTTTACATTATACAGCTTACCTTTTTTGTCTCCAAAAGCTCTCTCTTCGTAATTCTTATTATATAGCTCAACAGCAAAATAGGTTCCCCAAGGTTTACCGTTTACGGAGATGTTGGAATAGCCAAATAAAGGTGCCTTCACTCCAACCATTTTCATCATATCGAAAGTTACATACTCTTTCATATATGTATAATCACCCAACATATTGTTAAGTACAAAACTTTCAAGCCCAAAACAAGTTTGCTTTTCTACAAATTTGTCAAATTTCAAACGAAAACTGTAACGGTCACTGTTAGAAGAAGCAACCTGCGTTAAACTTGAATTACCCTTTGGTCGAATACCTACATCTGTAAATTTGGTGCCATTAACCACGACATCCACTTTAATATATTCTTCTTTTGTAGCATTATTAAGCATATATTGCCAATCAGCTTCATTAGCAAGAATTTCAACAGATATAATTTCCTGACCAAATATCTTTTCTACATATTCCAATTTATTCTCACTATTTGAGCCACTGTCGCCATTATTATTACCATTTCCTAGTTCGGTATCAAAACCCAGAATATATCTCCTTAGCAAACCGAAATCAAGTGAATTGGCCTCTCCATCACCATTTAGGTCTGCAACTGATTTGTCATCAAGTTGTTGAGATCCTAAAAGATATTTTCTGTACAAACCAAAGTCTAGAGAGTTTACAGAGCCATCATTGTTCAAATCTCCACTTTGAGCTGCAAACGATACCATAGGAAACAAAGTACTAACTGACAAACTCAGCGTTACAGCAGAAGTCAATAACCATTTTCTTTTCATACATACTCCTCCATTAAATTTGTTTTTATTATTTAATTTAAAATTTACGATCATTACATCATGCCATTTCCACAAAACAACAGCTACCTATCAAAACACACTTTACAGTCATACATTATTATACAAACCCAGAAATATCCTTAATAAACACTTCTTGTTTTCATTTTAGCAAACAACACTTAATTGAACCTTAAAACACACATTAAAATTCATTTCACTCCATGATACTAAATAATTTATTGATTGTAACACAATTTACATAAATAAATATACTGTAATATTAGTGTATTTATTGAGGTGATATTTTATGTTCTCATATTATCAAAGACAGTGTCCCGCAAACTCAATCCCTTATACGATAAGAGCCGGGGACACACTAAGTATTATTGCAAGAACATATGACACTACTGTAGAGGCAATTATTAATGCAAACCCAAGTATTAACCCTAATTCTCTGAGAGTCGGTCAGCAAATATGTATACCTATAACTATGCAAATATATCCTTCCTGTCCGACAACCAACTACTATGTCGTAATGCCAGGAGATACTATAGATTCGATAGCAGCTTACTTTAATGTAACTTCACAGCAGCTACTATATTCAAACTACGGAATTGATCCCAATGACTTATACGTGGACCTTTTGGAACAAGATGGATGGGTCTATCGAAGCCCCATTATGGGATTCACGGTACCAACAATCCCGCTTCTATAGGCACAGCCGTATCAAATGGATGTGTGCGAATGTATAATGACGATGTCAATGAGCTTTTTAATGAAGTACCCGTTGGTGCTGTTGTAACTATTTATTAAATGGGTTCAGCCTCTTTCATTTCACTCTAAGAGGCTAAAAAAGGGGCAGGGTATATTCTAATATACCTTGCCTCAAGCTTTACACTTCTAAATTCTCCTTTGCTTATATCATATTCAACCCATTATTGAACTCCTGCGGATATTTTTATAAACTCTTGATGGTTTGGATCCAGTTTACCATCTTTATGCCTTGTACTGTTATAAAAATGTATATCAAAATGCCCATCTATACCATTGCCTTTAATATAGTCATGATTTGTACCTGCTCCATAATCTCCGCTTCTCCAGGATGTCCATGCACCGACAGGGGCACTGTCATTTCCTGCATGTGGCATTGCTGTCATACTTGCGGCAACTTTTCTTCCATTATATTTGATTATTACTGGCCTTCTTTCCCAACTGAATCCGCCCCATATTTCCTTCATAATGTTGGTGTCCTTTACAGTAAGGGTTTCGCAGTCAGCATGGTTTGAGCCTGTTGTTCGTTTTGCAAAAAATGATTTGCCGGTATAGAAATCCACTACCTCAAAGGTACTTCCCTTCGGAATTACATATTGTGCTTCCGTCCACCAATCGAGTAGTTCTCCATATTTTGCACCAGGGGTGCTTTTTACAGGTATGTGATGTACTGGAATCTTTATTTTTTGTCCTATGTTAAGTACTGTCGAAGAATCGATGTTATTTACTTCCATTAGCTCATATACAGGTAGTCCAAATTTTTCTGCAATGCTCCATGAACTATCACCCTTTTGAACCGTATAATTCGTATAAGTCACATAGGGCTTGTCCGATGAAGTAGTTTGAGAACTCGGAGTCTGGGATGTGCTTGATACAGGTATTTTTATAACCTGACCTATATCAAGGTAGCTTTTGTCATTGGCACCGTTTAATTTTAAGAGCTCAGCGAAATTTACCTTGAATTTCTGGCTTATGGTCCAGTAAGTATCACCTTTCTGGACAGTATAATTTGCCGTAACTGGCAGTATTACTTTATCCCCGATAAGAAGCATCGAATTATCATTAGCATTGTTTAGTAATAGCACCTCCTGGTAATTTACCCCATATTTCCGACTAATAGTCCAATATGTGTCCCCGGATTGGACTACATGCACCATCTGATCTTTGATTGGAAGTATTATTGTCTGTCCCGGATACAGTACCGTATTTTCATTGGCATTGTTTGCTGCCATAAGGCTAACCGTAGAAATGTTATATTTTTGACCTATCTTCCAGAACGTATCACCGGATTGGACTTTGTAGTTAGCACTCTGCGCAAAGGCAAATCCAGTACTCCCTGCTATAATCCCTATGCTTACTGCCCCACATATCATGATTTTCTTAATTCTCATTAAATCCCCCCAATAGAGTATAGTTGGTTTCATGTATACTTTATGTCGGTTTACATAAAAACATTATTCCACTCACATTAACAAAATCCTTTGTGTAAATTGTGGTAAGCGACTTGAAATAGATTGGGGTAACAATTAAAAGAGGAACAATAGAAGAATATAAGATTAATTCATGAACCAAGTGATGGTGTCCATGATATTGATTGCAAAATAGATGGTTTCGGTGCTATGTTATTGAAATCTAGCGTTGTTAAGAAAATATGATTAAGAAGGTGATATCTACTTATATAATAAATTCAAGTATAAATGAGATGTCACCTTCTTAAGCCTATTATTTAGGAGCTACACCACCTATTATAGTATCATTTACTAGTAGTCTACATGGTTTGCTTTTCTATAGGAATAGTCATTTTCCTTATTGAAGTTAGTCCAAGATGCATTAGTTATTCGAACCTAAGAATTTATCCAGACCAGCACAACAGTTCGAAACAATTTAATTAAAAAGCAACAAGCAAATTGAACGCTGGAGAATTGTTACTTATGCCAATAAACCGGCATCAAGTTGCACATTTGAATGACTCTATGAAAATTAAGAAAAAATGTACTAAAATGAAGTAGATTAACCTTGGCATAAAACCCCCTTAATACTCCAAGTATTGACTAACTCTAATGTAGTAACATAACACATTAATGCTTCATATGCTATTGTATAGTATATAAAGTGGAGAAATCATTCAAGAAAATGGGCAGGTATTTACAGCGAATCCTGCAAACAAGAATTTGATTGTAATATTTGGGGCTTCTACAATGAGTATTCCTGCTCAAACTGTACCTTATAAGATTATAGTCATGTGCCGATGAAAGTTATCATAACGGTAATTCCACAAATCTATCTATTTCGACATTATTATGGAAATTCACTTTTATTGGTTGTAAATTTGTCAAAAAGAATTAATTATTATTGAATTATCTTGAAGGTTGCAAAAATCTCTTCAGGTGCATATGAATCACCAGCAAATGGGATTAACCGCAAAATAAGATGTATATAAAAGCATTCAAAATAAAAATAATCAATAAATGCTATTGGCATTTGTACTTCATTACTTGTGTTAAACAACTTTCTATACCGTCCTTCTATTCTAATTTCAGCTGAAACCAAAAAACGCTACCTTTACCTACTTCCGATTCAACTCCATATTCACCGTTGTGCATTTCAATAACTTTTTTCACGATAGTCAGTCCAAGACCTGTACCCATTATTGGTCTTTTGTGTTTATTATCAACCTTATAATAGCGCTCCCATATAAAGGGCAAATCACTTGGCTTGATGCCATCTCCGTGGTCAATTACCTCTATTTTCACACTATTCCCTTTGATACTTTGCTGCACTATCACTTTTTTATCATCACCACCATAAGTAATTGCGTTTAGTAGAAGATTATAAGAGGCTTGGGTAATCTTTACCTCATCAGCAAATAAAGATACATCTTCGTCATGCTTAAAATACAGCTTATAGCCATCCTTTTTAGCTAGTTCGTTTATTCGGTTTACAGTATTATTTAGACTTTCAGTTAGGCTATAATTCCTTTTATTAAGTTTTGTTATGCCTGTCTCAAGACTTGAAATATCAAGCATATCATTTACCAGAGAAGTCAGACGTTTTGCCTCATTCATAATAATTTTACTTTGCTCCGGTGTGACTTCTTTGGGAAAATCGTGCATCATCTCAGCATAACTGTAAATTAAGGCAAGTGGGGTTCGCAAATCATGGGAAACATTTGCCATTAGCTCACGGCGCAATCGTTCCACCTTGGAAAGTTCTGTAGCAGCAGTGTTTAAAGTATCGGACAATTCTTTAATTTCTAAAAACCCTCTTCCATAAAACTCTGTATCGTAGTTACCCTTTGCTAAGTTTTTTGCGCTTTTATTAATCTGTTCAATCGGGTTTGATATACGCTTTGATATGATAATTGCAAGCAGCGTTGTAAGAAGTAGCATTATCCCAGTGATAATAAAAAGCTGCATTTGCAAAGTGGACACTGTAGCTTCAACTGGAGTTACCATAGCATAAAAAGTAAGAGATATTTCACTGCTGTCCTTTAAAACAAACCTCTGCTCCTTAGTGATTGTTTCTGGTCTCCTGCGGTCGGGTCTGCCAGGAACCGGAGAAATAGGGGGAGCAAAATCCGGTGTCGACCTCACAATGATTTCTTTGGTTACCTCTAGTTCATATAAAACATCTTTTAGTTTTGGGCTATCGATATTTTCCTCAACCAAATCAATGGCTTTTTCTATCTCAGCTTTGCGGATAAGCTTATACATGTCACTCAAAAACATTGTCTGAAATATCCATAAAATGATTAGTAGCAAAACACTAAATCCCAAGAGAAAGCCAAATACTTTCCATTTTAATTTAAGTTTATCCATCAAATCGATACCCCAATCCCCGTAGAGTTTTGATAAAATGTGCATAGGGACCTATGGATTTGCGCAGCAGTTTCATATGCGTATCCAATGTCCTGTCATCGCCATAATAATCAAAGCCCCACACTTCAGCCAGTATCTTCTCTCGTGGTACTGCAATGTTTTTATTACGTATTAGGAAAAACAAAAGATCATACTCTTTTGGGGCCATATCTACTTGAACTCCATCAATAAACACCTTATATGCTGTCATATCCACCTTGAATCCATCCTTTTCAAAGATAATATGCCCATCATCATCCGACTTAGCATGGTTATTTTTTTCTACTCTGCGTAAAATAGCACTAATCCTAAGCATAATTTCCTTAGAAGAAAATGGCTTAACTACATAGTCGTCTACTCCAAGCTCAAAGCCCATCACCTTATCATACTCCTCACCTCGGGCAGACAACATGATTACTGGTGTGTCGGAAAATTTACGAATTTCCCTCACCGCTGAAAAACCATCCAGTTCGGGCATCATAATATCCATAATGATTATATCAAAGTTATTATTACGACAAAGCTCCACCGCCTCTGAGCCATTACCTGCTTCCGTAACCTCATGACCCTCGAAGATGGCGTACCGCTTTATGACAGCTCGAAGACCTGCTTCATCATCGCATATTAAAATTTTTGCCATCCTATAACCATTCCTCTCTCAAAGTTCTATGTTAGTCATGTCATTTTTTATTATTTTTAACATAATACTATTTTGACACAAAGGATTTTAAAATAATAGTCAAAATACGAGATATTCTCATTCCTCACTCTGCTTGCTTGGTAGTACTACACTCTTAACGTGGAGGTAACTTCATCAACTACTTATCAGTTCCTTGAACTTTACCCATGTTAACAAGAACCTCACCAACTATGCTACGGCATAATGGTGAGGAATTTCCCGCTCAATATTACAACCGCATACATCAAAGTATTTACGGTTTTCAATCTTAATAACTTTTTTTAAACTTTGCGGCAAATAATATAGCAGCGATGAGCAAAAGAGACAACGTACCGATAAGAATCATATTATTGGTTCCCATTCTTTGGCTCGTTGAAGCATTCGGAGCGAAAGGATCCGGAAGGTTTCTATCTTGTCCCCACTGCTCCATTTTGCCAGGATTATTGGGAGGAGTTTTATCTCCACTGTTTAGTCCCATGCCACCAAAACGCCCACCAGCCATTACGGTAATCTGATCCACTTGCTCCGTTGTTAATCCTAGAGAAGTTAGTGCTTCCTTAACTTCGTCAGAAATTTCACCATTGGCCTGTCGTATGATGTCCATCACCTTACTCATAAGTTCTCTATCCATCCCCTGAATCATGCCCCCAGGAGATGAGTTCTTATCCTGTCCATCCATTCTGTCGGGAAAATCCATGTTATTACCACCTCTTCCGCCCATCATACTGCCAAGGTCGGACAGCTTTAAACCTCCAGCGGAGACAAGCTTTTGAGTATTTGCATTTTGCTCAGTGCTGGTAGATGAAATAGTACCATCCAACTGCCCTTGTACACTTTGTGCCCTAAGTTCACCAAGGTTAATAAAAGTCGAAATAGCAGTCTTGTATTCTTCATAGGTACAAAATGCTGTGGCGTCGTTTTTAACATAGTCTGAAATCAATTCATCAAGAGTATGAATTTTTTCATCAAACTTACCGTTGGCAAAATAGGTATCCATCAACTTCTGCAAGCAGCTATGATATCTTTCTAAATATTCTGCATTTGCAAACAGCTTATCAATCAACGGTCTACTTGACATTTCAACTCCACTCACCGGTGTGTCAATCGGAAAGTTGATCACAGAAGACGCACTGCCACTTTGAAAACCACCCCAAGCAAGGTTGTAATCCCACGGCAGAATGGTAATCTTACCGTCACTCTCATATATATAGTAATTCTGTGCCATACTCGAACTATAGCTATCAAGATTAACAACTATAGTGTGTGCCGCTAAATATCGCAGGATTTGATCAATGTCAAAATAGTTTTCTAATTCTTTTCCCTCAGAAAGAGCTTTAATGGCCTGAACAACACTCTGAAAGTCACTCTCTGTCCCTTTACCTACTACATTGTTGAAGATGGCACTGTAACTTTCTATGTTATCATCTACATATTCAAGACTGCCTCCCGAGCTACCAAATCTACCTCTACCTTTAGAATCCCCATCCATACCCCACGATTTACCATCGGGTCTTTGAGGTCTATTTTGTCCACCCGGCATGGGCATAAAATTTTCACCTTGTTGCCTAGGCATATTTCCACCCATATCCATACTTTTCACATTGTAAAGCATCCCTTTAGTGTTTCCAAAAACACGCTGCTCGTAACTATCATTATAAAGTTCCACCGCAAGGTAAAATCCCCAGCTTTTACCATTAACTTTTATATCTGCATAGCCGAAATAGGGAGCATCAACACCGATTTCTTTCATTAGCTCATAGGAAATATACTCCTTCATGTAAGTATTATCCCCAAGCATATTATTGACCACAAATGTCTCAAGCCCAAAGCACGTCTGTCCTTTGATGTATTCATCAAATTGCAGTCGAAAACTATATCGATCGCTGTCCGAGCTTGCCACTTGAGTTAAACTGGAGTTACCCTTTGGACGAATACCGACATTTTGGAACTTCGTACCATTCACCACCACATCGACCATGATATATTCCTCTCTTGTGGCATTGTCAAGCATTTCCTGCCAGTCTGCTTCATCTGCAATTATCTCAATAGAAATAATATCGGTACCGAAAATCTTTGTTGCATATTCTGCTTCTGTTTTGATGCTGCCGTTTTCTATTTGTATATTGGCTTTAACCACTAAAGCAACACTGATTAACAAGCTGAAAGCCACGGCAAACGCAACAATTATATTTGTTTTTTTACTTTGAATCATGCTTTCACCTCGATATTTGCATACTTAGGCCGTATATTCGCCATTGTAACTTACAAGACAAGCATTCTTTACTCCATTTATGGTAAACAAATCGTTAAGAAGCTTTGCTGACATATCCAAAAGTCTTACTTCTACAGTAAGTTCTATACCATTTCTGGAAACCGTTTTAGACTTAATTAAGCTTTTCTTAGTTTTTGTCTTTATCATTTGCATACAGTCGCTTTCCGCTTTGTCATCTTCAAGATGAAGTACTACTATATATGGTGTATCACTGCTTTTCTTGTTTACAAACACAAGAAGTATGATACCTATGAAAACAGACCCGATTATACCTAGCGGTATCAACCCTGCTCCAATTACTATCCCGGCAGAAATTGCCCAAAATAAAAATGCAATATCTAAGGGCTCTTTAACCGCTGTTCTAAAACGAACTATGGACAAGGCACCTACCATACCCAGTGACAAGATAACATTTGAAGTTACTGCAAGGATAATTAGGGTAGTAATCAAAGTCATTGCCATAATGGAAACACCAAAGGACGCCGAATACATAACTCCTGCGAAGGTTTTTTTGTATACAAAGAATATAAAAAGCCCTATCGCAAATGAAAGAAGCATAGCTAATCCCACATCAATTATCGAAAACTCAACTGCTTTCTCTAAAAAACTAGACTTAAAAACATCACTGAATGTCATTTTATTTCCTCCTAATTATGTTATTTCTAAAAAGTTTTGCAATTGCCCTTTCAAAAAATTTAATTTGCATTTTTTGAAAGGCCTTATATAATTCTTGTTGCAGCATATTTTGAAAATGCTGTGCTTCGTCGGCTTGAAAGAGAAACCATACCACGAATGATTTCCGGTAAAAAGTTATCATATTTCACTTCAAGGATATAAACGCCGGAAATTGGTAGAGTAGCAGCTTCCGGTACAAAAAAATCATTGATGTTGCTACTTGTGCGAAGGTCATAATCCAAGGTTACACGCACATTTCCCACGGGGTAGATATAAGCCTCACGCTTGTAGTCCACAATATTCTTTGCTCGTAGCTGTTGGTAATGCATTTTGGCATACAGCTCCAGACATAAGAGATCTGCGTTCTCTTTCAGCACATCAAGATCACCATCAAGTAATCGCCTGCATTCTGCTTCCTTTAAGGTGGCACTTTCTTTAAAACATACGCTATCTTTTTTGCTCTTTTTTTCAAGTCGTATGAAGGATGTGTTATCGTTATACAGACGCAAACGGAACTTTTCTCGCTCGTTTACACCGTCAATTTTTTCTTTTAGTGCTTTATCGTTGTAATTGTCAAAATAGAGGCTCTTAACCTGATAGCCCTTTCCATTTACCGCATTTTTATCAAGACTGGCCACAGATGGAAGTCTTGATCTAAGCTGTAATACGTCAGCATAGTTTATATAATGTTTTAGCTCATGCCTTCCTCTGGATTCTCTCATTCATTCACTCCTCCCCTTTAGAATGATTTAATTGTAATCCATGAAACTGAAATCCAATTGTTTGTTATCTGAACTTTAACTGAATTATTTTATTCAGGTCATTTCAAAAAATAACCTATACAGTTTTTATGGCTCAAAGCAAAAAACAAAGTTTTTGAAAGGGCAATTGCAAAGTTTTTTTGGAATAACTTTATACAAAAAAATAACACCAAACAAAAGTCTGGTGTTGACGTGGATGGTTTGATGGTCTGAGTATTTGATTAGTTTCTTAATCTACAAAGAAGCTTTTATCTCATATGGCTTGCAATATATAATGCTGTTTTGGCAATTGGAGATACATCTGCCCCTTTATCAGAAATACTTCCCCAAAGAATATAATTAAACTCTTTATAATTCCAACTCACAAGAACACTCACTATTTTATTATCCGAAGTTGCATATTGTACTTTAATATTTATAGCTCCTCCATCCAATGTACTTCCAGACCAAATTTCCTCACGTTCATCATCAAAAGAATGGTATATTCCAGACAAGGTTTGAATATCTGCTTTACCAACACGCAAAGTAGCATCTGTTTCAGCTATTTTATCATAATATTTTACTTGTGCAATCGTTCCATCAATTATGCTATAAGTAGGATTCCCAATCCAATTTTTGTTTTCAGGCAACCGAATTGTGATTCCCAGTTTATCAAAATCTTCAATCTTCCCTATTTCCTCCCTATTTGATGCAGTTGCTTCAGTCTTTTCTTTTCCAAATAAGGTATACATCCTATCCCCCCGCACATATGACAATGTTCCAAGCGTCCAATCGTAGGTTTGAAGTATCCCATATTCATTTGTATTAAAACGAACTCCTCCGGAAACTAACTGGCTATCAAACGGATCTTCCATCGGCCGATAAGTTGTTTCCAGCAAAGTATTATTTGAAACATTGTAAACATACATTTTCTTACTGCTTAAGGGATATAGCTGCACCGTGTTACCGTCCATACTCACGGAAACTTTACAAATATTATCCCCTTGCGTATAATGGCAATTAATAGGTTCGAGATCTAGGCTACGTATGATTTCAAGTGACTTCAAATCATATACAAATAGTCCAAAATTGCCATGGAATACTATAAAATCATCTGAAGCATAGTCAAGTACCGGCATGTCTGCTCCAATCCTCTGCTCTGGCGACCATTTTGGTACATTAGTTTCAATAGTTTTCTGCTTTGTAACATTAACCTCTGGAGGATCCTCACCACGCAAATTATCAATAACCTGGTATTTATTGCCTCTGACAGCTTCTAAATTGTAGAGGTCTAAATTGCTGGTAGTTTCTGATATCTCATGAGGGCTTTCGCTGGTTTTCTCTGTTGAACAACCTACAGATATAAGCATTAATAAAATTAGTACCATCAATACTTTTTTCATATGCTCTCCTTGTCCTTTCAAAGTATATTTCATTGTTCATACTAGCTACGGCATAAATAAAAAAATAATCTTATCGGATAAATACGTATAATCAAATATGAATTGCTATCAACATTTTTCCCTCAGGTTAGCTGAGTCAGTTTTATCAGATTAGACAAAAGTTCTTACCCACAATTTAGCTACTCTTTTACAAGCAAACTGAAATTTATGCTCTTGCCATCCAATTTGTAAATTTGCTAATAAGTGATTGTGCGAACTTCAGATTTAAGCCCACAATCAATATCCCCAAAAGACTAAAAAGAATTAGCGTACCTATTCCACAGTTTAATTCCTGTACACATCTGTTAATGACCCAAATACTTATCGGCAATGCAATAATGCTTGTAATCAGTGCAGGAATATATTTCCTGATTACTAGCGACTGCCCAACATGGATAATCAGATGAAATGTGTAGGCAACGAACCCTCCAAACCAAATCAGCCAAAACACTGTATTCTTCAAAGCCAATGCTAAAATACAGAATAAAATACATATAACCAGTTCCTCGAATACTGCTAGTGCCATTCCTTCTGTGCTATAATTATCATAAATCTTACTGATTTTAGGATATCTTTCATCGAGCATTGTTCTATTTTTCTTTATCCAAATTCCAAATCCAATTATTTCCTCCATATCATGAAAGATAAACAGTATTGGAAACAGCCACACATATTTTTCCATGGTTAGCCTCTCAAATTCAAATTTATTGCTCCTGCACTGCAGCTATATACATAACACCATTATAACCTACAAAAGGAGTAAAAGG
Source organism: Bacillota bacterium (assembly GCA_023421115.1). Classification (GTDB taxonomy): domain Bacteria; phylum Bacillota; class Clostridia; order Acetivibrionales; family Acetivibrionaceae; genus Acetivibrio. The sequence goes on from JAEZUI010000067.1 coordinate 40,381, forward strand.
ATAGATATTATGTTTTGAAAAATTCGGACTAGCTATTTGAAGATAGAGTATAGATTTATTTTCTAATTTTAATGTGGCTCCATCTGCTAAAAGCAAATATGAAGAAGTTGACTCCATGCCTTATACCCATCCTTGTTGGCCTTACTAAAAGCTTATGTCCGTTTAGAGTAACTGTACAAAGATAATGCCCTTTATATTCTTTTGTATTAACAGGTATTTTTTATAAAGTATTTTACACATTTTTGGTATATTTTAACTAATCCCCAAAACCCGCATATACACAGCTTTTTCCAACTTATTTAGCAGTTATAATCAGTTGTAAAAACTGAAAATTTGTAGTATAATGGCACATCATAATAAGTTTTTCTTTCAATTCCCAACATTATTTGTACCTATTACACCCAAATTTGCTAATATATTATAATAATATAATAATATAATAATATAATAATATAAACTTCTTCATACTGATGAAATGACATGTTTGATTAATCAAAACATAAGAAAGTTGGATAAAAAATACGATAATGCTGTGATTTCCCGGATCACAGCCATGGAGGTCTTATGCTGAAATATATTTTAAAAAGATTACTTGTATCAATTTTGACATTATGGGTTATGTTTACATTAACTTTCTTCCTTATGCACTTGACACCTGGTAATCCCTTTTTAGGAGACACAAAGGTTACGCCTGAAATACTCGCAAACTTGGAAGCGAAATATGGCTTGGACAAGCCCCTATTGGTTCAATATAAGATGTATGCAACAAATGTTCTTAAGGGGAATCTGGGGGAATCAATAAAGCTCTCGGGACAGAGTGTAGGCGAAATAATTGCCAGAAAATTTCCTTATTCACTTAAGCTAGGATTGTTCTCCAGCGCTATAGCCATAGTTGCTGGCACTATTCTAGGAACAATAAGTGCCCTGAAGAAGAATACTGGAGCCGATAGAGCAATTATGTTCATCGTAACAGTCGGAATTGCAGTCCCAAGCTTCGTAGTGGCCACAGTAAGTATGGTTGTATTAGGAGTAAAACTGCAAATTTTCCCTACGGTCAGCCACCTCGATAGCCTTTCAAGCTTTATATTACCCGGTTTTGCGCTCTCCTTCTTCCCTCTTAGCTTTATTACAAGGCTCATGCGCTCATCAATGCTTGACGTTATAAACCAGGATTATATAAGAACAGCACGAGCAAAGGGTTTATCAGAAAGGGTAGTAATTTTTAAGCACGGTTTGAGAAACGGGATTCTACCGGTTGTAACCTATGCAGGACCAATGGTTGCTGGAATTCTAACAGGTTCCTTTGTAATTGAATCAATATTTTCAATACCCGGACTTGGGAGTTCCTTTGTAACAAGCATTACGGCAAAGGATTATCCCACAGTAATGGGAGTAACTTTATTTTTCGGTGCTCTGCTTATTTTTATGAACTTTTTGGTTGATGTAATATACAGATTTATTGACCCAAGAATTAATATAACTAAATAAGCAAACCATAAAGTAGCAGGATGTTTTTCACTTTCTGGCTTTGGCGTCTAATGAACCTGATAGCAGGTTCGCATTACTAAATATGTCGTTGCCAGGCGACGGGAGTTTGTCGCAAAGAACGGCGGAAATGGAGACTAAAATGACAAATATGATTAAATCTGAAGTTTTAGATAGCAAGTTATTTTTACCTGCCTCAGACAGCGAAAAGGCAACAGCGGAAGTTATGCGTCCATCGGTAGGTTATTGGAGAGATGCCTGGAGAAGGCTGCGAGCAAACAAAGTCGCTATGGGTTCACTCGTAGTTATTCTGCTGGTTATTCTAGCTGCAATAATCGGGCCCATGCTTTCACCCTATGCATATGATCAGATAAATAAAGGCAGTGAAAATCTGTCGCCAAATGCACAGCATATATTTGGTACAGATAGTTTGGGAAGAGATTTGTTTACCAGAACTATGATCGGTGCAAGAATCTCTCTAGCAGTTGGTGTTGTTGCAGCTGTCATGATTTCAATAATCGGTATTCTGTACGGTGCAATCTCAGGTTACTTTGGAGGCTGGGTTGATATAGTTATGATGAGAGTTGTAGATATTGTTTATTCGATTCCAACCATACTTATAGTTATTCTACTCCAGGTTGCTCTAAAGACGCCAATAGACAAATTTCTGATGTCTGCCAACGCTCCCGGCTTCCTAAAGAACTTAGGTGTCGGACTGATAAGTATATTTTTTGTTCTTGCGCTTCTTTACTGGGTAGACATGGCCAGAATAGTACGTGGTCAGATTCTGGCGTTAAAGGAGCAGGAGTTTGTTTTAGCTGCTAAGGTACTTGGTGCAAGCAACAGAGAAATTATTTTAAAGCACCTTGTACCAAACTGTATAGGTCAGATTATAGTTGTAGCTACTCTAAAAATTCCAGAGGCAATTTTCGTAGAATCTTTCCTTAGCTTCATAGGGTTAGGTGTTTCAATACCTATGGCATCTCTTGGCTCCCTGTCACAGATGGCTTTAAAGGGTATATACTCCTATCCATATATGCTGGTTTTCCCTGCAGTTACCATCAGTATTATCATATTGTCCATGAATCTTTTTGGTGATGGTCTGAGAGATGCTCTTGACCCAAGAATGAAAAAATAGTCTTGAATAACTATTTGTGTAACGCTTTTAGCATAGAGGGGAGATTTGAATGAGTAAAGAGTTACTTAAAATAAATGATTTAAAAGTTTCCTTCTTCACACCGGCAGGGGAGGTTAAGGCCGTAAATGGAGTCAGCTATACTCTTGAATCCGGAAAGGTTCTGGGGATAGTTGGTGAGTCTGGATCCGGCAAAAGCGTATCCTCCTATTCCATCATGGGATTAATTGATAAACCCGGTAAGATTGTTGGAGGAAATATTGTATTTGACGGAAAAGATGTTTCCACAATGACTAAAGCACAGAGACAGAATTTTGCAGGCAATGAGGTAGCAATGATATTCCAGGATCCAATGACCTCTCTGAATCCTGTTTTTACAATAGGAAACCAAATTGCAGAATCTTTGATTCATAAGTACGGTAAAATTTCAAAAGAGGAAATAAAAAAGCGTTCAATTGAACTGATGACACTGGTTGGCATAAACGAACCAGAAAAACGTTTGTCTCAGTATCCTCATGAATTTTCAGGAGGTATGCGTCAAAGGGCAATGATTGCCATGGCTCTTGCCGGTTCACCCAAGCTGTTGATTGCTGATGAACCAACCACTGCGCTTGATGTTACAATACAGGCTCAGATTCTGGAACTCCTGAAGGATATTCAGAAAAAGACGGGAATGGCTATAATTCTCATAACCCATGACCTTGGTATAGTTGCCGATATGGCTGATGATGTTATTGTAATGTACGGGGGGAAAATTGTTGAGCAGGGCTCTGTTTACAGTATATTTAATGCCCCCCGCCATCCATATACCAAAGGCTTGATTCGTTCCCTGCCTGACCTTAGCAAAAAAGGTGAACAGCTAATCCCTATTCAGGGGAACCCTATAGACCTGCTAAACCTGCCTCAAGGCTGTGCCTTTTCACCAAGGTGCGAGAACTGCATGAAGGTCTGTATAAAGCATATGCCGGAGGAACATTCAACTGAGGATGGACACAGAGTCAGCTGTTGGTTGTACGATAGCAGGGCCAATAATAACACGGCGGTGAAGAATAATGACTAATAATGAATCAAAAGCCTCTCCATCCGGTAATAATTCAGCCCGGAAACAAAACGTTTTAATAGAAGTAAAAAACTTAAAACAATATTTTCATATAAGAAACAGCCTTGGTGAAAAAGCCTCAGTTAAGGCGGTGGATAATGTAACCTTTAATATTTATAAAGGTGAAACCCTTGGACTGGTGGGTGAATCCGGTTCGGGTAAAACCACTTTAGGGCGTTCAATTCTCAGGATATATGAGCCTACTGCCGGACAAGTTACGTTCTCCGGGGTAGATATAACCAGGTTGCAAAAAGGGAAACTCCTTCCTTACAGGAAAAAAATGCAGTATATTTTTCAGGATCCCTATGCCTCCCTCGATCCTCGTATGACTGTTTCGGATATTGTGGGTGAAGCATTGGATATCCATAAGCTTGCTACTTCAAAAAAAGATAGAGCAGAAAAAATCCGAGAACTATTAAAGCTGGTAGGACTCAACACCGAACACGCATCACGTTATCCACACGAATTTTCAGGTGGACAACGCCAAAGAATCGGTATAGCCAGGGCTATCGCTGTGGAACCTGAGTTTATCGTATGTGATGAGCCGGTATCAGCACTCGACGTCTCTATAAGAGCACAGATAATTAATACACTTGAAGAAATGCAAGAAAGATTGCACCTGACCTACCTCTTTATATCTCATGATTTAGGTGTGGTCAGACATACCTGTGACAGAGTAGGCGTAATGTATTTGGGACATATAGTAGAATTGGTTGGATCTGAAGAATTGTACAAGAATCCTCTCCACCCATACACACAGGCTCTTTTAACAGCTATTCCCGAGCCTGATCCTGAAGTTGCCAAGAAAAGGAACAGGATTATTTTAAAGGGTGAAATTCCATCACCGGTAAATCCACCCTCAGGCTGTAAATTCAGAACCAGATGTCCCTATGCTAAGGATATCTGTGCAAAAGAGGTTCCAGAGTTTAAAGAATACGGAAATGGTCATTATGTAGCTTGTCATTTTGCAGGCAAATTATAATACGTATAAATTTTCCATATTAAAGCAGGATGAATTCTTTCTGTTCCGATGAGGTCGACATTGGTTAGCAGCTGGATATTCATTTGGACTGTGATAGGAATATTAATTGTAGATATGGACACAATTAAACTTAAACTAAAACTATGAAATAATAGGGGTTGTAAATTAAATGAAGAAAATCTTAGCACTTATAATTGCACTTGCAACTGTTGCAACAGTATTAGCAGGCTGCGGAAAGACAACAAGCTCAGATAAAGCTATTCGTGCAACTATTGCCTCGGAGCCAAAAACACTTGATCCGTCTCTTAACAATGCAGTCGACGGTGGTAACTATATTTTATGTGCATTTGAAGGACTGACCACAATAGGCAAGGACGGTAACATTGTTGCAGGAGCTGCTGAAAAATGGGAAACAAGTTCTGATGGACTTGTTTGGACATTCCATATCCGTAAGGATGCAAAGTGGTCCGACGGTAAGGATGTAACTGCAAATGATTTCGTTTATTCGTGGAAAAGAACCGTTGATAAGGAAACAGCTGCTGATTACGCATACTACATCTATTTCATAAAGAACGGCGAAAAGATCAACGCTGGTGAAGCTGATGTTGATACATTGGGAGTAAAGGCTCTTGACGATAAAACTCTTGAGGTAACTCTTGAAAACCCATGCCCATTCTTTACTGAAATAGTGGCCTTCCCTGCTCTTGTTCCACAGAGAGAAGACATCGTATCCGCTAACAAAAGTAAGTGGGCACTTGACCCAGCTACTTACGTTGGTAACGGTCCTTACAAGTTGACCAGCTGGGAGCATGATTCAAAGATCACCTTTGAAAAGAATGAAAACTACTGGGGCAAGAATTCTATAGTTGCTCCAAAAATCGAATGGTATCTGATGAATGACCAGAATGCTATTCTGAGTGCATTTAAAAATGGACAGGTTGCTTATGCAAAGAATATTCCTACAGATGAACTGGCTGCTGAAAAAGAAGCCGGTAATCTCAAAATTTTCCCATTACTTGGGACATACTACCTTGATTTTGTAAACAATAAGCCTCCTTTTGATAATGCAAAAGTAAGAAAGGCCTTCTCCTTGGCAATTGACCGTAACTACCTGGTAGAAAAGGTTAAAAAGGGTGGAGAAACTCCAGCATCCGGCTTCATACCTTATGGTATAGCTGATGTTAAGCAGGATCCCGACTTCCGTACAACAGCCGGCGACTATATTTCAACAAAGGCTGAGGATTACGAGAAGAATGTAGCAGAAGCTAAAAAGCTTCTTGCTGAGGCAGGCTATCCAGATGGAAAGGGACTTCCAAAAATCTCCTATGGTTTGAACTCAGGTTCAGGTCATGAGCCTGTAGCTGAAGCTTTACAGCAGATGTGGAAAGAAAATCTAGGAGTAGAAGTTGAAGTCCTTGCTCAGGAATGGAATGTATTCCAGCAGTCAAGAAAAGACGGTGTTTATAATATAAACAGAAACGGTTGGCTCGGAGACTATATGGATCCATCAACCTTTATGGATATATTTACAACCGGAAACGGCCAGAATAATGCTAAGTACAGCAGCGCAAAGTATGATGAACTGATTTCTGCTGCAAGAAAAGAATCTGACCCTGCAAAACGTATTCAGATGTTCCATGATGCAGAAAAAGTGCTTATGGATGATACTGCAATAGCTCCTTTGTACTTCTATACTGAACCTGTGGTTATATCACCAAATCTTCAGGGAGTAGTAAATACAAAGCTTGGTTTCGTACTTTTCAACTGGGCATCCTTTAAGTAATATAAAAATTAATGAACTACAAAAGCCCTTGAACTTTGAAGTTCAAGGGCTTTTATGTTTGCCGCCGCGGTCTCGGTAGCAGGTGGAGTATAGACTCTTTGAGCCATTTCGGCATCAAGCATTAAAATACCGTTTTTATCATCCTTTATAAATCTTATCTTATTCAGATACTTTTCTATTGTGGCTTCTTCAATCTGCTCTGTTACAAACCATTGGAGATAAATAGATAGGTGAAACTCATTTATTTTCTTGATAGTTTCTTCATCTTCCACAAACGAAATTATTCTAATTTTATCAATGCAATAATGACATTTTAGTGGGCAACATTATAAACCTTTTGAATAAGTCTAGCCCAGTTTTATCCGGATTTTTTTATATGCATCACTATTTTCAATTATGGGTACTTTATCATCTGTATCGACTTTCTTCCTTTGTTCTCTTGACTTGTTTGATTAATATCCATAATATCTTACAAATTGCTCTAGCCTACTTTTCATAATTGAGAAAAGCGCCTGTTAATACTTAATTTTTTAATCTACTTCAATAACGAGATCAGTGCCGATATGAATAGCTTTAACATTTTCTACATTAATCGGCTCATTAAATGTACATATGATATTTCCTCCAAGGGACTCGCTATAATGTCCTGGTCCAAGGTACATCCCATTATATGCTGCTTCAGCGATATCCGGATATCCAACAGTTCTGCCATCTTTCATTTCAATCCAGGCATGGAAAGTGTTCGTTAATAGAAATTCATCCTCATCTGATGTCCAAGTGTATTCAAGACTAAGAGCAGTGAGCTTTACATTATTGATTTCAACTTCGTCATAAACATATTCATCACTGGATTTATAATCAAACACTTCGTTACGTAGCATGCTTGTTTTTTGATTCACATCCAGATTAATCTCTTTCGACTGTTGCTTTGGTACAGTAAACTTTGCCTTCCATTTACCTTCCTTTACAATTTTACCATTGTGTTCAATTGAGTTAATTGAAAGTACAACAGTAGAACCAGGGTAATCACAAAAATTAAAATTCTCGATAAGAGCTATGCTCATATGGTTATCAAGTTCATCTCCATCTGGAATATCGATGACAGACTCTCCACCATAATAGCCACCAAAACTTGATCCATTCAATTCTCTACGGTTTTTTTCTTCAGGGTTAAACCTGAATAAGTATGTTGAACATCGATGTGGATTATGGAGATTTATTTCATTTCCAAGTCTAGTAATATATGTTCCTCCCTCTCTTAAATCTGTTGTATCAAATATAGTTCCGTCTGTTGCAGTAAAGTCAAAAAGTACGTACAATACATTATCTGTTGCGGCTACACCGCTGATTGAAATATCCAGTCCGTCAAAGGTATTAGTCAGTACTTCTACTTCCGGATATGAGTAGATATATTTCGCATTATCCACACTTCTGCCGAACAGTTTCGAAAAAACCACTGTATAATCCCAATTGCTTACTGCACCGACACTGAATGTCAACATTAATGAAACTGCTGCTGCAACAACAACAATGTACATTGCTGTTGTCTTCGCCGACTTTTTGCCATTCTTTTCATCAAAACTTTCAAGATTTTCACATGAACTGATTATACGCCTTTTAAGTTGGTCGCTTATAATGATTTCCTTGTTTTCTTTGTTCTCCATAATAATCATCCCTTTCAAGCTTATCTTTTAATAACTTACGGGCTCTGTGAAGACTAATATATACATTACTAACAGAAAGTCCTGCTATTCGGGAAATACTCTTTGTTGTATAGCCTTCATAGTAATACAAGTATACAACTTTTCGATATTTATGAGGCAGTTCACGAATTAAGTCAAGCAGTTCATCTCTGTTTTTATCAAAACAAGGGAACTCTGCCACCTCATCAAGTGAAACATTATAACGTTTAGAGGCTGACTTTAGAAAATCCTTGCAAAGGTTTGTTGTAACACGTATAAGCCATGCTTTTTTATGCTCGGAGCTTCTAAACTCTTTGTCACTTAAGAAAAGTTTCAAAAACACTTCCTGCGTAATATTCTCTGTATCAGCCTCGTTCTTTAGATAATTCATTGATATACTCATAACCATATTACCGAACAGTTGTAAATCTTCGTTTATTTTCTGAGTTGCAATAATATTCACCTTCTTTCTGAAGCGCTTCAATATCAATACGATATGACATTAAATTTCCTTACAGTTTCAAACAAAAAATTCATATAGTTGAGTCATAAATATTCAGCCACTTGAATTTTTTAACTAGGCCTAGAGGGAACATCCTTGTCATTAACTTAACTATCGTTTTTATGCATTTTTTCATCAATATTTATATCATAACTTAATTGTTTCATTGAAGTCTCTATAGTATATTGTATTTATCTTGTACAAGGCAAATTTTAAGAGATAGTTGGATTACTTATGAGAGCTGAAACGGTTGCTACGCCCAATAATAAAACGAGGTATGTATTACTGATGATGCCGGTGTTCCGGTTGAACCTGCGTTGAAATATTTGAAATACAAAGACAATACTGATGCTGCAAGGAATACTCTTAGAGCTTACTGTTATCATCTAAAACTGTTTTTCGAGTAGTACCTGATGAGACATGATTATTATAGCCTTCAGCTTTCCATGAAATTAAGAAAGCAAATACCTTAAAACCAGTCCACTCTACTGACATGGATGTAATATCCCCAAAAATAGAAATTAAGAAGTGGTAATTTTTATCTATATAGTTTAATGAGAACATGCTTGAAAATTATAAGCTGCAATCATATTATATTGTATATGAAACGATTCATGATATATTACACAAATCAACTGAGGTACTTATTTCATTTCTGGACTAAAACCCACAAGCTATTGCTACATACATGGAATGGCATTATATGTTACATAACTGCTACTTGAAATAATTAAAAGAAAGGAGAAGTAAAAATGAATACGGAGGTTATCAATTACAACATTGAACCAAAACTTCCGAGGCGGATGGATTATCGAATCGGTATCATTGGTGCCGGCGCAATTGTAAGGAACTGCCACTTAAAAGCATATCAAGATGTGGCATTTAACCCCTATGGCATTACGTCCTTGCATGGGGTTACTGCCAGGCAAGCGGCGGAACAATATCAAATACCTCATGTATACAACACCTGGCAGGATCTAATCAAAGATAGTAATATCGAAATATTGGATATTTCGATACCGCTGGACATGCAGGTCCATGTGGTAAGAGAGGCTGTAAAGCAGAATCATATTAAAGGCATACTTTGCCAAAAGCCTTTGGCCATGAATTTGGAAGAGGCAAAAGAAATAGTAAGGCTTTGCAGAGATGCAGGAATCAAATTAGGTGTTAATGCAAATATGCGTTATGATCAATCGATTCGTGCATTAAAAACTATTATGGATGCAGAATATCTTGGAGACATAGTTCTAGCTACGATTGAGATGAGAGCAATACCCCATTGGCAGGCATTTCTTGAGAAATACGATCATATCGAGATATTAAATATGGGTATCCACCATATCGATACTTTTCGCTACTTGCTTGGTAATCCAGACAAAATCACAGCATTGACAAGGTGCCTTTTCAGTGTATGATTCAAACCCTAAAAAAAATTGAAGATATAGATTTTCTGATATTTGGTTAACTGTTTCTTCATCTGATAATCCAAGGCGCTCTTTTATAATCAAGCTTCCAAGTGCTATCCTCACATTATATGCTACTTCACCTCGTTTAGACTTTTTAAAGTTTTTTGCATACTCATCCTCAAACTCTTCCCAAGGTATCATAGTCGATAAAATAATCCAACGGTTATTGGAATTTAATTTCCCTCCAAACGGTAAGAAAAAATCTCCTGGCAATCTTATTTGCTTTGATGTATATTTGTAAATGAACTCAACCCCACTAAAGTGCAAGCATTTTTAATGATAATTTCCTTTTTTCCTGTACTATTTTATCACAAAACACTCTTGTACTCCAGTATTTATGCAGGCTTTAGTTCTGTTAAGTAAGCCCTAATTATATAATCTTTTTAAGTATTATAAATTTATATTCATCCATGTGGTATTTGTTTAGGAATGATAAAAGAATTCTTATGTCAAATTACCACTTGAATTCTAAATTGTCGCTACCATAAACTCTACCACATGAAACTCCTTAATATCAAATGGCTCATAGCATATCTAACTTCAACGGCTTATAAACTTATAATAAATATCAGTTTTCAACGGAAAAAACGGTAGTGTCTAGCAAATTATCATAAAATGAAAAATCATTTGAGGAAATAAAGTCTATTCCACTTTCCTTTTGATCTTTCCAATACGTTTTTCTTAGGTTAGAAGCGATAGTATGAAGCTCATCTTTCGTCAAAGTATTCCTTAAATATTTTTCAGTTGGAAATTTTAACATATTGCTTATAAATGAAGTTATGTGTTTTTCAATAAAATTCATACAAATCCCGTTCTAAATTTATTATCATAATATAGCAAGTTCCTATATAGAAATTTTTCTGTGAATAGCCATATTTTGGACATATATCTGCAGATTCTAACATAGCCTTTAATAAAATGTAAAGTAATACTAGTGAAGTCTAAAGTTTTCTATAAAATACAAGGGTACCTCCGGACATTTCCAGTTCCATATCATAGTAATACCATGTTGATATGCGTGGAAAGCTTAAAATTATTATTTTAAATTGAAACGCGGGAAACAATAAAAGATGTGTTTAGAATGATGCTTACTTATCCGATTTAAAATCCTTCATATACTTCAGTTTTTTGTGATTTTTCTATGTAGAAACACCCTTATAAACATATGCATAAGGAAAGGAATTAAATCCTCCCTTATGCGTATTCCTAAAACTCGAATAACCTTTACCTACTTTTTGTTGGTTTCAGTAACAGGCAGTTGCAATGAGGCAGGAGATATGCTCACTGCTTTGCCTCCTTACAATCTGTGTGTATTTTAAAAGCAGACAAAACTTTCAATGTTTCTTAAATCTACGCCAAAATATATCCATCTAAATCCCGTCCATCTCCATCCTGCTGCTGAATTTCTTCCGACAAATACCAACCAGGCCCAAAATCTCTCTCCGGTATTGAGCCAAATAAACACATATCTGAAAATACACGGCCTTATCGCACCTGGATCAACTGCTAGAACGCCAACCCCTTGTGCCTGTGATTGCTGCGGCACAAAAGCCGGTGGAGGACCGGATGGTGGTCCTGATGAAGCTCCCGGTGGTACTCCAGGAAGTCCGGGTTGTTGACCAAATGGTGGTCTAGGCGGTTGACCAAAGAACGGCGGTATAGGCGGTTGCCTATCTTCAGCATGATAATATTCATACATATTAAAACACTCCTAAATCATATTCTAATATATATTATGTTAAGTAGTTGTATTTGTTTCAAACTACCATCTGCGCAACGGTTCTTTATTCAAAGCTTAATTCTGCAATTGATTATACAAAAAGTTTGCCATGTTTGAGCCAGGCGGTAAAATCAGCATACAATAAACCAGTATCTCCAATTCCTCTTTATTGATGTTCTTATTTGTCTGGATTTCAATAATCTAACAAATAAATTTCCTGCTAAAATCTAAATAGCTATGTACAAATCCATACTAAATAAGCCTTAGGAGGCTACACTTCTCATCCCTTAAAGCTTTAACTCAACTGTTTGGATACCTGCAAATTATGGTTGTTGATTGGTAAATAATATAGTATTATTATATTATAGATAAAAAGCGATCTTTATTGGGAGGAGATTAAGAGAATGAAAAAGTTATGTTCAATTTTAATGGCGGCGGTAATGTCCATGTCGTCTGCTATTCTGCCAGCTTTTAACGCATCGGCAGCAAGCATATCCAGTTCAAGTTATCCTGAAGCTTTAAAGTATTCAATTTGGTTTTATGATGCTAACAAGTGTGGTAAAAACGTAGCAGTTGACAATGTATTCAGTTGGAGATCTGCATGTCATACCACCGATGGAAGTGACATTGGTATTGATCTTACGGGAGGTTTCCACGATTGTGGGGACCATATCAAATTCGGTATAACAAACGGCTACGCTGCATCCATTTTAGGCTGGTCGCTGTACGAATTTAAGGGCGGCTTTGATGCATCTGGAAACACTAATAAGATGTTATCCACACTCAAGTATTTTACCGACTATATTATGAGTTGCCGTGAAAGTGCTACAAAATATTATTACCACGTTGGTGATCCTTCCGATCATGATTATTGGGGACCACCGGAATTACAAACAGGATCAAGAACAATAAAGCGTTATATGGGTTCTGGACAAGGAGCTGCTGATGTATGCGGTTTGTATAGTGGTGCTCTTTCACTTATGTACTTAAATTACAAGAGTATTGATTCAGCATATGCGAACAAGTGTCTTGCAGCTGCCAAAGAACTGTATGCACTTGGTAAAAACAATCCTGGAGTTGGAAATGCAGATGGGTTTTATTCATCAAGTGATTGGAAAGATGACATGGCATGGGCTGCAATGTGGCTATACGTTATAGAAAAAAACAGTTCCTACTTAAATGATGTTAATTCATGGGTACCTTCACCTTCTACAAACTGGACTATGTGCTGGAACGATATGAAGCTTGCTGTTGCAGCAGTAGGAGCATCAGCTACAGGAGACTCTAAATACAAGGATGCCCTAACCTCTAGCTTGTCCTATTGGAAGAACAGTGTTAGTACTTCAAATGGTGGATTAAAAATACTCGACTCATGGGGTACGTTAAGATATACTTCAGCTGAGTGTATGCTTGCACTTGTATACTACAAGTTATACAAAGACGAGTCGGCTAAGAGTTTTGCAAAATCACAAATAGATTATATTTTGGGTAACAACCCAGCTAACATGTCCTATGTAATCGGATTCGGATCAAATTATCCTAAACACCCACATCACAGAGCAGCTAGTGGATATGTAGGTTGGAACGAGTGGAAGAGTCCTGCAAAGAATGTTTTAACTGGCGCCCTAGTTGGTGGTCCTGATAGTAGCGATAGATATACTGATGAGACAGACAAATTTACATGTTCTGAAGTTGGAATAGATTATAATGCAGGTTTAGTTGGTGCTATGGCTGGTATGGTTCAATTCTACTGTGAAATACCACAATATACAAACCCACCGGTTACTCCTACACCTTCAAATCCATCAATTAAGTATGGCGATATAAATAATGATGGTGAAGTAAATGCTATAGACTTTGCATTTTTAAGACAATACTTACTCGGTTTTCCAACCTCAGGTTTAAACCTAACTGCTGCCGATGTTAATGTTGACGGTCAAACAAATGCGTTAGACTTTGCCCTTATGAGACAATTCTTGCTTGGAATGATTGGCTCATTACCATATAAACGCTAGTAAAGCTTAATTAAAATATAGAACTTATTTGGTCATAACAAAAAACGAAAATTCTTGGAAACCCGCCGAGAATTTTCGTTTTTTCTTCTCATTTCTAATCAAAATACTTATTAATAACCTTTACAGCATTTATGGCATAAAGCCCGTAAAATCATTTTTTTTGAAATGGCAGATGACCAGTTATTTCTTGAAATCACCTTAATACACATCAATCCAACTTATTAACCATATGAAGTTCTTGAAACCGCCAACCATAATCAAGACTCGCATACTTAATTAGGTGTAGTACTTAACTTCGGTACTTGGTCCATTAAGAAGCTATTCATACTATTCAAGCTCGTTAACAGTTATATCCCCTGTCATTGTTTTAAGTGTTACATCTGTGCCACCATTGTTATAAACTTTTGAAGCTGTTGACATACCTGCTAGATCTTTTTCTCCAACAAACATTCCTCCAAAATTACCATTAATATTTCCAGTCATTAATGATGCATTAATACTAACGCCTGTGTCACCAGGAATACTTAGTTTTATATTTCCAGTCATAGAAGTAAGACTCAATTTGTCTGCTTGATTGATAACAGCTTCAGTTGTAATGTCTCCTGTTTTAACATCAATAACGTTATCTCCAACAATATTTGCATCAATAATATTGATATTTCCTGTGTAAGTATTAGCTTTTAATGCTCCATTAATGCTTGATACATAAATGTTTCCTGTAAGAGTATTTAAATCAAATGACTTAAATTTCTCAGGTACTACTAATGCAAAATCAATCTGTACAGAGCTTAGAGGATATGTATCCGTTTTCCAAGTCCAGTAATCTGTATTGTCTTTTTTACTTAAAACATTTATTTTAAAAACACCACCATCTATTATTGCATTAATCTTTATATTACCCATTAATTCATCCACAGCTGCTTGAGTTTCTGCATCAACAGTATAAATAGTACGCAATCTTACATCCTCAACCTTAGCTGTACGTAATGCTATATGACCTGTTTGATTGTCTACCTTGAGCGATTCTGCCACATCCGCAGTATAGCTAAGATCTGCTTCAAGCTTACGGAAATTATATAGATTACCCAAATCTACCGAAAGACAATTCACAGTCCCCATCATAGTAATCACCACCGACACTAAAAATAATATAAAAATCTTCTTTTTTGCCATTGTTAATTCCTCCTTTGATATTTTTACACCTAACCAAATGTATGTTACACGTTCATTATATATTTTGAGTACTTATTAAGTATAGTGTCAACAGTCATAGTTATTGTCATATTTTATAATTAAAGTAACATATTACATGTAACTTCTTTTTTACACCTGTTCTAAATATGGTGATTCCATAAAAATAACTGGTCAATCGCCATTTCAAAAAAACTGAGTTACATTTTTTTATACTGCAAAATAATGTGCCTCTGTTTGAAAGTTTTTAAGCTTTCATGATGTGCCTAAAGAACCATAAATAAAGATTTAAAGGAAAATACAACATACCAATTGTCATAACATAACAATTGGTATGTTGTATTTCATTTACTTTTTAATATTTACACTATAGCCCTAGCATGTATTCTATTGGAAATTTGTCCATATGCCCAATAGATTTTGCATACATCAATGAATAGTCAACATAATCAATTTTACCATCTCCATTTACATCTCCTGCTATTTGCCATAGAGAATATGTAAATTCAACTTGATGTCTACCCATCACATAACACTCAATCATAAAAACATCTATAGAATCAAATCTACTGTCACCATTCACATCTCCATAGACAAAAGTTGTTTCTGATGTCTCATCTTGTGTTTCTTCTGTTCCATACTCCCATAAACACGCATGCATACCCCCCGAAGCACCAATCCCAACAATTTGACTTTTGTCATTTATGCTATAAGCAACTGTAGTATCCCCTGCTAACGCCTTCATTACTCCACTTTCCCATATAAATGCAGTCTTTTCTGTAGGTGTATCATATTTGTAATTTACTCTATTGCCATTTTTATCAATTTCGTGAGCATAGCTATTACAAAAACCTACTACCTGACCGCTTTCATTTATGCTACAAACTTGCGACACTACTTCTTTAGGCTTATCATTATCTGTACCCACAGGAATAGCTCCTAAACTCTGCATTACTCCATTTTCCCAAATAAATGCAACAGAATCTTTTTCATAAGACGCATTTCCTACATTAATATAATTATTACTTGTGCCTACAACTTGCCCATTTTCATTTATATCACAAGCAGTCGAGCTTTGCCTTCCATCAATATTAACAAACATTGGCCCTTGAGCAGTCATTTGCATACTTAAGATATTCAGTGCATATCCGTCGGTATTAGGAATAGGATCCCATATTACCGCTTGTGGTGGCACACCTAGCATTGGTTGAATAAAGCCCGCAATCTGACCTTTATCATTT
>JAEZUI010000142.1 GCA_023421115.1 Bacillota bacterium
CCGTTGAGTATAAAAGAGGATTTGCCACAAGGGGTAAATGACATAATTATGCTTGCGATGGAAAAAGATCAAAAAAACAGGTATCAGTCAGCGACAGAAATGCTTGAACACTTATACAAGGTTTTAAAAAAGCCTGAGATGGAGATAACTTTAGGAGATGGAGATAATGTTTATGACAGTCCTACAGTAAGGATGCCGTCAATTGGCGAAAAGAAGTTATTAGGGGAAAAGGATTTTCAAAAAACGGGTGATGATAAAATGAAAAAGAAAAAAGACAAAGATAGGGCTACAGTAATATTGGCAATAGCTACATCGGTAGTAGTTATAGTACTTATAGTTTTTTTGGTCGGCAAGATTATTTGGCCGGCTTTAGCTCCGCCAGATGAATATATAGTGCAAAATTATACCGGTTTGAACTATTACCAGGTTAAGTCAGAATTAGAAAATAACAAGATAATAGTTGAAGAGAAAAGAAAATATGATGAAGAGGTGTCAAAGGATTTGGTAATATCCCAAGATACACCTGAAGGTAAAGAGCTTGTCCGGGGAGGGTACAGTAAGGTGGTGCTTACGGTAAGCGACGGTCCGGTTTATATCAAAATCGATGATTTTAGCAAGGAAGATTACCGAACTGTGCAAAGAACAATTAAATCCTTAGGTCTTGATCCTAAAATCGTTGAAGAATTCAGTGAAGATGTTGCAGTTGGATTGGTTACAAGGACTGAACCGGGTGAAGGCGAAGAACTAAGGCTCGGGAAAACTGTAAGGATCTATAAAAGTATGGGGCCTGAAATCAAAACAACAACGGTTCCAAATTTGATTGGAAAGACAAAAAATGATGCTTTAGGCCTTTTAGCAAACAAAAACCTGATAATTGGAAATATTAATCCAAAAGATACTACAAATACTATAGATAAAATTGTGAATCAGGAGCCTAAAGCTGGAGAGACAATTAATGAAGGGCAGCCTGTAGATATTTATCTTGAAGAGATTCAATTGAACGAAAATAATGAGAGAATTGTAGCAAGTCCTTTGGTGTTGACAGATTCTGACTCTTATGCCGAGTTTATAACTGTTGTAGTAAATATTACTAAATCAACCACAAATAATGAGGAGCAGCTATACAGCGAAGTAAAAAAGAAAAGAGATTTTCCGCTGACTTTGTCTATCCCAGTACCTAAGGGAGGCAGCACAGAGGTTAAAGTTTTCTTAAATAGCGAACTATATTCGGAATATACAGTAAAATATTAGTTTTTAATTATAAGAATATTTGGACTAAAAATTGATTATGTTTAGTAATTTATAAAGGATGCATTGCAAAGTACTAGGAGGAGGAAGAAACCTTGATACCAGGTCTAATCATTAAAGGTATAGGAGGATTTTACTACGTAAAAACCGATTTGGGAGTATATGAGTGCAAAGCACGAGGGATATTCAGAAAAGACTCTTTTACGCCTTTACCGGGTGATAAGGTATCAATAGCTGTTTCAAACGGGGAGAATAAAATTGGGAATATTGAAGAGATTTCTCCTCGTGAAACACAACTTGTCAGACCTGCGGTTGCAAATGTAAATCAAATTGCAATCGTTATTGCGATAAGATCTCCTCAGCCAGATTTTATGTTGTTGGACAAGCTTCTTATAACCGTCGAGCAAAAGAACATAAGTCCAGTTGTATGTATTAATAAAATAGATCTTGACGAGGAAGCTGAATACAAAAATGTAATTGAAGCCTATAAAAAATCTAATTACAAAGTAATTACACTAAGTTCCATGAATGGGACAGGCTTTGATGAATTGGAATTGGCGTTAAAAGGTAAAACTACTGTTTTTGCAGGACAATCGGGAGTGGGAAAGTCTACAATTCTCAATAAAGTATTGGACTCATATGTAATGGAGACGGGTAAGGTAAGTGACAAAATTGAAAGAGGTAGACATACTACTAGGCATGCAGAACTTATAGAGCTAAAGTCAGGTGGTTTTGTAGTAGATACTCCTGGCTTTAGCTCCTTTGAAATATCCGGAATTGAAACTAATGAACTTCAAAATTTTTATCCAGAGTTTCATGAATATTTTGGAAAATGCAAGTTTACTGGATGTATGCACATAAGTGAGCCGGCTTGTGAAGTCAAAGCTGCCCTTGAAAGAGGGATTATAGATAGAGGAAGGTATGAGCGGTATGTGGAGTTTTGTAATCTGCTCAAGGAAAAACAGCGAAAGAAGTATTATTAGTGATATTGAAGCATAAATTCGACTATCTTTTGATTCTTATTTTGTTTACACAGAGTTCTATAAAAGCCTAATTTATATTAAGCTTAGTCTCTAAGTATTTTGAAGGGAAGTGTTTAAAATTGATAAAAATTGCACCATCCATACTTTCAGCAGATTTTGCGATATTGGGTGATGAAATAGTTAGAATTGATAAAGCGGGAGCGGATTTGGTTCACATTGATGTTATGGATGGACATTTTGTACCTAATATAACGATTGGCCCACCTATTATAAAAGCTTTGAGAAAAGTAACAAAATTACCCTTTGATGTGCACCTAATGATAAAGGATGCCGATAAATATATTGATAGTTTTGTCGATGCTGGTGCCGATATGATTACGGTACACGCCGAGGCGTCGCCCCACCTGCATCAAACCCTACATAAAATAAAAAAGCATGGAATAAAAGCAGCTGTATCTTTAAATCCTGCAACATCAATACATACAATTGAATGGGTTTTAAGTGATGTGGATATGATACTTGTTATGTCTGTTAATCCTGGTTTTGGAGGACAGAAGTATATTGAGGCTACCACACAAAAAATAAAGGAATTAAGAGATATTTTAGTTGGCAGAGGTATAGATATTGATATAGAAGTAGATGGCGGAATAGACTTAAGTAATATATATGAAATTACAAGGGCAGGGGCTAATGTAATAGTGTCAGGTTCTACAATATTCAATTCACAGGATACAGCTAAAATAATAGAAGAGTTGCGTGAAAAAGCATTTAAGATTTAGAGTTTATAGCTTTACCGGAAAGGTTTAATATATGACAGCATTAATTGTATGTAGTGGGAGTATAAAAGATTACTCCTATCATAAGAAATATTTTGAAAGGGCACAGTTTGTAATATGTGTTGACGGAGGAGCTAAACACATAAGAAGATTCGGGCTCGTTCCTGACGTACTGATTGGAGATCTCGATTCTATATCCAGAGAAGATTTAGAGTACTTTAAAGATATGAAAGTTAAAATCATTAAGTATCCAAGCCAAAAAGAGATGACCGATACGGAAATAGCTATTAATTATGCTATCCATAACGGCTATAATGAAGTAGTTATTATTGGTGGTATAGGAACAAGGGTTGATCATTCATTGGCAAATATTCTACTTCTTAAACAGTTACTTGAGAAGGGGATAAAAGGTACACTTGCAAATGAGAAAAACGAAATAACTTTGATTAAAGACCGAATTAAGGTTGCAAAGGAAAAGGATGCTAAGTTGACTTTACTGCCGTTGACAAAGGTGGTTGAGGGAATAACTACTAAAGGTTTGTATTACCAACTGAATTGCGAGGATATTGAGCTGGGATCAAGCAGGGGGGTAAGCAATGAATTTAAGGATGAGTTTGCTGAGATTTCAATAAAAAGTGGTATATTGATTGTAATAAAGTCAAAGGATTAGGCCATTTCAAAAAATAACCCTAAGTAGTATAAAAATAAAATCTCGGATAATCTGATGACCCGAGATTTTTTTTGTTTTTATTACGTCTTTCGAACGAAGTTTTCTATTTACCCAAGATTGTAGTCCTTCGCTAAAGCCTCAAAGGCATGGAAAGAATTTTTTATTGTATCAATACTTACACAGTAAGACATTCTAAAATATCCGGGAGCACCAAACCCTTTCCCGGGAACCAACAAAAGGTTATATTTAACAGCACTTTTAATAAAAGCTACATCATCTTCTATTGGAGATTTTGGGAACAAGTAAAAAGCTCCTTCAGGCTTTATACATGAAAAACCAAGGCTTATAAGTTTGTTATATAAAGTATCGCGCCTTTCTTTGTATATATTTACATCAACAGAAGAATCTAATGCTGCACCAATAACTTTTTGGAAAAGTGCAGGCGCATTTACATAACCTAAGGTACGGTTACAGAAAGCCAGACATGATATTACAAGGTTTATATCCTGTATTTGAGGATTTATAACAATGTATCCTATTCTCTCTCCAGGTAGAGACAAAGATTTACTAAAAGAGTTTATAACAAAGGAGTTTTTATATAGTTTTAAAATACTAGGAAGCTCCACATTATCATAAACTAATTTTACATACGGTTCGTCCGATAAAACAAATATAGTGGAGTTAAACTGTTCTTCCTTTTCTCTAAGAATATCAAAAAGCTTTGTTAAAGTCTCTTTGCTGTATATATGACCGGAAGGATTATTAGGAGAGTTTACAATAACCGCCTTTGTTTTCTCTGTAATTTTATTTTTTAGCACATCAAGATCAGGATCGAAAGAGTCCTTTACCGGAGGTACCATAATTGTCTTTCCTCCATGATTGTCTACATAAAAATTGTATTCTGCAAAAAAAGGAGCAAGTATAAGCACCTCTTCACCAGGATTTAAAATGGATTTAAGTACTACATTGAGCCCCCCCGCAGCACCACAAGTCATCATAACATGATCGGAGGATAATGACAATCCGGTTTCATTGCTGACTTTATCTGCAATTTTCTGTCGTACGTCTTGATATCCTGCATTACTCATATATCCATGCATTCCCGGATTGCTTTCTAGAACTATGTTTTTTAAGGCATCCTTAACTTCTTTTGGAGGTTCAGGGTCCGGATTACCTAAAGTGAAATCGTAGACTTTATCTTTTCCGTGAATTTTCCTGAGTTTTTCTCCTTCTTCGAACATGGCCCTTATCCATGATGCGTTTGAAAGATTAGTTGTTACTTTTTGTGATAACATATTAAAGTCACTCCTTATCTACTTTTTGTATTTATATTTCAAATTTTTTATTTTGTTTTCATCGGGGGTAACAATTATAGTTTTATAATTAACATAAATAACCATGCCCGGCTTGGCAGCATTTGGTTTCTTAACATTTTTAACTTGAGTATAATCCACTTCAACATGGGAGGACAGTTTGCCCTTACTATGAAAGGCAGCAATCAAAGCAGCCTCTACAAGAGTGTTGTCCGGGATATCTCCTATTTGTTTTCTTACAATTACATGAGATCCCGGTATGTTTTTTGTATGAAGCCAAATATCATTAGAGGAGGCTGTTTTCAAAGTTAATATATCATTTTGCACATTATTTCTTCCCACAAAAATGTCATACCCGTCGGAGGATCTATACAAATACGGTTCTAAGGTCTTATTATTTCTTTTATTTTTTGTGCTCTTGCTTTCATTCAAATACCCAACTTTAACAAGTTCCTGCCTTATTTCTTCTATTTCCTGGGTATTGGTTGCACAGTCAAGATTTTGAAGCACACTTTCAATATATTCAAGTTCATTAAAGGCTTCTTCCAATTGAGTACTTGTATAATTAAAGGCATTTTTTGCCTTTGCAAATTTCTTATAATACCTTTGAGCATTTTCTTGCGGTAACATGTTTTCGTCGAGAGGTATGTCTATATATTCTCCGTCTTCACTGTAATAGTTGAGTAGAGAAACTTTTTTAGAATTTCTTGGAATACAATGTATATTTGCTGTTATAAGCTCTCCGTACAATTTGAATTTATCACGATCAGCGGCTTCTCTCAATGTATCCTGGTGGATGGTTATTTTTTTGTTGCAGCGGTCTAAACTGTTATTCAATACTTTATTAAGATCGCTCTTTTTTTGAATAAGTCTTTCAGCATTATCTTTCGATGTATAAAACAAATCTAAAGTATTGCTGATTGAAGAGTGATATTCAAGAACGGGATATTGAGATATTTCTAGGGAATGAAAATCTATAGGTTTTGTTTTCATTTCATCCCTCCATGCGATACAAGGAGAAAAACTTGAAGCAGATATCTTTGATATAATTATCTTCAAGGAATTTTTTATTTTTTCAAGGTCTGCATTAGTCAAATCATCGATAAGTGTTTTTCCGTCAATATCGCTTCTATAACATACTTCCTCGCAAAGAAGAGGACTAAAACCCTTTATACTGTTTAAGAGATATTTAGAAATGCGAAGTCCACCTTGATTTCTTGCATTTATGAAAAGACTGTCAAGATTTATCTCTTCAGGGCTTTCCTTATCCTGCCCCGGCGGAAGTATGTATGGTCTTGCAGGCATAACCTCCCTCACCCTGCTTTTATCACTATCGATGTGTTTGATAGAATCAATTATTATGTCTGAATCGTTTAGAAGCATTATATTACTATGCTTTCCCATTATCTCAATAAGCAGTTTTTTATATGTAGTATCTCCCATTTCGTTTACTGCTTCAACATGGACGGAAATAATTCTTTCAAAATCGTAGAATTCAACTTTTACAATTTTACCTCCGGATAAATGTTTTCTTAAAAGCATACAAAAGACGGGAGGGTTCATGGGATTTTCTTTTGATAAATCGGTCAAATGAATCCTAGGATAACTCGCATTAGCAGAGAGAATTAGCTTACAATTCTGACCTTTAGCTCTTATATGAATTAGAATTTCATCTTGTTCCGGTTGATATATTTTATCTATTCGTCCACCTATTAGGATATCAGACAATTCTATTACTACGTTTTTTGCTACTATTCCATCAAAAGGCAAATTCTGCACCTCATTCCTGCATTAAAAATTCGAATTTTGCATAAAGCATTTCAAAATACATTAGAGGTTATTTATAGTTTAAACCTTATGAAATCAAGATTTTTGAAATTGCCTTAAGTCAAATATTATTTAAATTAGTATAACACTTCATACGCTTATTAACAAACAAAATTATGGATAATGAGTGGAGTGATATATTATAAAGGTATAGAGGAGGTTTTTTTATAAATGGGAAATTTGATGGTAAATTTGCTGCCATGCTTTTCCTTAGATTCAACATCAATTGTACCGCCAAACTCTTTAACTATTCCATAAGTTATCGAAAGTCCAAGTCCGGTGCCTTTGTCTACTTCTTTTGTTGTAAAGAAAGGGTCAAATACCTTGTTTATTATTGAATTGGGTATTCCAATACCGTTATCAGATATTTCGATAACTACATTTTCTCTATGGGAGTATATCTTTATAACAATCTTTTTATCAAGAGATCTAATCCAATCGAAGGAGTCATTCTCGGTTTTGGTTTTATAGCCTAGATTTTCCAATTCATCTATAGCATCACGAGCATTTCCTATTAGATTGAGAAAAATTTGCTCTAACTTGTTATGGTCTGCAAGTATTAGGGGCAAATTGTCGTCAATTTTTAGTTCAACAGTTATATTCTTCTTTATAAGCTGTTCACCTATTAGTTTAAATACATCAAGTAGGGGTTGTTTTACATCGACCTCTTTTTTTGTGTCATCCGACTGTCTTGCAAAAGTTCTTAAGTGGCTGATAATCTTGTTAATCCTTTCAACCTGGTCTACTATTGAATATAGTTTTTCTGATAGCATTTCCTCGGTAAGTTTATTACGGTTTTTAGCGAGTATCAAGCCTTGGGTTATCAGGCTGATTCCTCCTAACGGTTGATTGATTTCATGAGCTATACCGGTGGCCATTTCTCCAAGTGTTGCAAGTTTCCCCGATTGTATCAAAAGGGCATCTTTTTCTCTAAGCTGTGAAGTTCTCACCTTGACCATACGCTCGAGATTGTCGGCATATTCCCTGATTTCCTCCACCAACCTTTTTCTCTGTATACCCGCAGTAATTTCATTGGCTATCAGACTTAGAATTTGTGTTTCTTTTATAAGAAAATTCCTTTTAGATGATGAGGTAACAATGTGAAAGATACCAATCAAAGAATCATCAGAGGTAAGTGGAATGTGAATCATATAATTGTCATCTTCAACTAATCTGCTTGCATCAACATATTTGGAAATCGCATGATTTTCTAGTAGCTCTGAATTTATTGTAAACTGCGAATAGGTTTCATAGCAGCCTTTTACATCATTGTCTACCTTTGACTCATCCGAACAATATATACAATCGTGATTTGAGTATTTGCTGCATAACCCAACCTGGGAATTGATGTTGAAATTGTTGTTAAGGTAGTCAAATATGCAGATGTATGCAATGGGGACGTCTAAAACAGTGCTTATAATACTGCAAATGGAGTGACACATTTCATCAATGCCATTAGGTGAATTAACAATTTGAGTTATTTCAAGAAGTAAATTTCTAAACTGCTCTTCGTAAGTTGACTTTGTGATGTCTCTGACTATGATCAAAAGACCACAAAAATCACCTTTAGAAAGCCTTGGTGTTATAGATACAGATATAGGTTTAGTTTGACCGTCTTTGGTTTTGGCTATCATTTTATAATCTGTGGTATTTGTTTTTAAAGCATTTTCCACAAGAAAGGTATAATCAATTTCGTTGCCCATTTTCTTATTAAGACCTAAAGGTATATGCTTATCTAGCATCTCAGAAGGAGAGTATCCATAAATAAGCTGAGCACCTTTATTCCACAAAACAATTTTGTTATCCATATCGGTGGAAATAATGCCATATTCAGTGGAACTTGTAACAATACTTTCAAAGAAATCTGCGGTACTGATTTGATCAGAAAAAATATGGTATTTCATTTATTTAACCTCAATTCCTAACAAAGTAATATCATCAAAAAATGTATTGTTGGAATAATCTTTAACTGCTTGCACTATCTTTTCTAAAGTGCCTGCAAGTGTGGTATCAGTGCTTTCCTTGAGTTGGGATAAAAGTAAATCATCCCCGAAAGAAGGGGTTTCTTCATCAGGGGTAGCTTCAATTAATCCATCGGTAAAAAGCCATATTTTATCATATTGATACAATTGGTTAACGCAACAGCTGTATGTGGCATCTTCAAATGCTCCTAAAATAGGTCCTGTAGATTCTAAAGGAATATGACTGCCGTCTTTTCTCACTATATACTGGTTAATATGCCCTGCGGATACGGTATAAAGAGTTTTGCTTTCTTTATCTATAAAGCCTAGGAGTAAGGTTGCAAAGACGTTTCTTGCTGTATTGGACAAAAGAACCATATTAAGATCGAGAACAATTTCGGGAAATCTTCGTTTATTTATACCTTGTTTATAATTATATTCAATATTTTGAAGAAAACTTTTAATAATGGTTGAAATTACTGAAGCAAGTATTCCATGACTTGACACGTCAAATACATAGAAACATATATAGTCTCCAATGTCGGCTACATCATACATATCTCCGCCTACGGAATCACAGCTTTTATATTCTACTGCAAAGTTAAAACCGCTAATGTTAGGGAGCTTTTTAGGGAGCATATTTATAAGAATTTTTTCAGCTGAATCGTGAAGACCTTGAAGGTAATTTTTATGTTCTAAAAGTTCCCTGTGAATGCGGGCGTTTTCTAGAAGGAGATTTTTCTTATTTACGGCATTATTTATTGCAATAGCAAGATTATCGGCTGTCACGGGTTTTTTTAGGTACTCAAAGGCTCCTTCTTTCATCGCTTGAATTGCATTTTCGAGATCACCATGACCTGTAAGTATAATTACACCCATTTCGGGCATTATTTTTTTTATTTCCCTTAGTACTTCCATTCCGGAAATATTGGGCATTTTCATGTCGGTAAGGACTACATCAATCACAGAATAGTTCTTTTTAAAATAATCAAGCCCATTCTCGCTACTTGAAAAGGTAATCACTTCATTGTTATCAAGCTCAAGAACAAATTTTATATTGTCTAGGATAGTTCTTTCATCATCTATAACAAGTATTTTTGACATTTATCTGACTCCTCTCTATAATATTATAGCAATTTATTAATTAAATTTCCATAGATGAAAAGTTGTGTTATAATGTAACAGGAAATTCTTTATTGTTATAAAAACTAGAGGTGGAAAATGGTTATAGGAGTATGTAAGGTAGTTTTGGCAATAGATGATGTTTTTTCACTGAAAGAGAAAAGACATATTGTAAAGAGTTTGGTTGAAAGGGTTAAATCTCGGTTTAATGCATCGGTTGCAGAGGTGGATCTCAATGATAAGTGGAAGAGAGCTGTGATTGGAATCTCTTGTGTATCAAATGAATCTGGACATGCAGACAGCATGATGGCAAATATAGTTAATTTTATTGAGAATGACGGAAGGGCAGTGCTTTTTGATTATAGTACCGAGATTATACATGTGGATTGATTTTTTTGATAATTATCAAAATTTCATTGAATTATTTTTTCTAATGCATTAAAATATAGTTATATGTGGGGTTATAGCGCAGCTGGGAGCGCATCACACTGGCAGTGTGGGGGTCAGGGGTTCGAACCCCCTTAGCTCCACCATAATTTAATAGACTAAAAATATTGAAACAACCCAATCACAACCCAACGGGTTAAAGGCAATTCTTATTTTTTCAAGACTAATTTCAAAAAACTAATTTAATAAAAAAATCGAATAAAACCAGATTTATGATCCCTGAATCTCAGGAATTATAGATGTAGTTTTAATCAAGGTTAAATGCTAAAAATTAACCCTAGTTTCGATTTTTTAGAGAAGGTAATATAAATATAACTAAATTCTTTAATGCCTTAAATATATCCTAAGTACATATAAATGTCATATATAGAAGATTTAAAAATCAGCCTAAACAATTTTACAGAGTTATCCGAATAATATATATATTAGTATCAATAGAATTTTTAGGAGGAATACTAAAATGAATAAATGGTTTAATAAACAAACAGTGGTTAGTTTTATACTTGGAGGAATTCTATTTTCATCTGCCGGAGTATTTGCAGCAACACAATTAAATATTACACCTAATCCGTACCCCATTGTTGTTAATGATGAAAACGCTAATGTAGAGGGTTATAACATCGAAGGTAGAACATATTTACAACTTAGAGATATAACAGATATATTAGGAATATCTCTTGCTTTTGTAGATAATGTAATTTATATCGACAAAAGCAATAAAGTTAATAATAAAGTAACACAGACACCTGATGGTATAGAAATATTATATGTTTTTAATGATAATTTTGAGTATGATCCAAACGGTGAACCATTTTTAGATTGGATGCAAGTTACAAATAAATGTAAATCTCTTAATTTTGATTTTATTTATGATGATAAAACACAAAAATATATAATAAAAGACATGAACAATAATATGGTAGTTGACAATATACCTGTTTATCAAAAAGGTAGAATATATATCTTATGTTCTGATTATGTTAATATAATCATGCCAGTAATAAACAATAATCCTGCACCAACATTAGAGTAAATATAAAACAAACCTAAATCTAAATCTGATGGAATAACCGATATAGATATTTACAATGAAAAATATTATATTGGTACTCTACCATAACAATCTCAATAGTATTACTAAACCTGTCTATAGAACATGTGTGATACTTGCGGTTATATACTTTGGTTTATTGATGACGGAAGAGAATATGTTGAAAAATACTATGACAATAAAAAAATTGAGACACAGGATTTGGATGTAGATTATGAAACTTCAAAAGCAGAAGAGGATGAATGCCCGATTTGCTTTAGCAAAAAGGATAAAAATCAGAAAGAATGTCCAAATTGTGGGCACAACTTCGACATAATCTAAATAATACCAATGATCAAGGTCGGACTTATTTACTTTTACTGTACATTATTATTCAAATCTATTATAATTTAACTAAGACCTAACGTTTATAATGCTTTTAATTATTAAAATTTCTCTATAATTGAAACTAAACTATAGAGAAATTTGTATTGCACCTCTATCGAACAAGCTATAGAGGTAAAACAAAAGGGCTCGATGCCCTAAAGTTTAATTTTGTCCATAAAAGGGGATAGAGAAATGAATAAATCTCTTGAGTGTCAAAATGAATTACAAAGTGAGAGCCTTAAGAAGGAGTATATATCCATTGTTATACCTTGTTATAATGAAGGAGAATTGCTCTTTGTCTTACACGACAAATTATGTGAAATAGCAAAGTTAATGCCTGAAATTAACTTTGAGTATATATTTGTAGATGACGGTTCAAAAGACAATACAATCGAAACCATTAAGACTCTTGCATCAAAAGATTCACAAGTCAAATACATATCCTTCTCTAGAAATTTCGGTAAAGAGTCTGCCATGCTTGCTGGCATGGAAATGTCAAAGGGTGATTATGTTGCTATTATAGATGCAGATATGCAGGATCCTCCAACAATGATCCCTGAAATGTATCAAGGTATCAAAAAAGAAGGTTATGATTGTGTTGCCGCAAGGCGAGTTAATCGCATTGGTGAACCGATGATCAGGTCTTTTTTTGCAAGGCAGTTTTATAAAATAATGAGAAAACTCAGTAAGACGGAAATTGTTGACGGAGCCAGGGACTTCAGACTGATGACCCGACAAATGACAAACGCAATACTTTCGGTATGCGAATACAACCGTTTTTCTAAGGGTATTTTTTCCTGGGTTGGTTTTAGTACAAAATGGTTGGAATATGAAAATATTGAACGTGCAGGCGGAGAGAGCAAATGGTCCTTTTGGAAGCTCTTTCTCTATTCCATAGACGGGATAGTAGCATTTTCTACTGCACCCCTTGCATTATCCTCTTTATTGGGTATTTTCTTTTGTGTTGTTGCTTTTATAGCAATAATATTTACTATTGTCCGACAGATTGTTTGGGGAGGGTCTGCCTATGGCTGGTCTTCCACGATATGTATTATATTGTTTTTAGCTGGCATACAGTTGTTTTGCATTGGAATTTTAGGACAGTACCTTTCTAAGACGTATTTAGAGACAAAAAGACGTCCTATTTATATTGTTAAAGAAAAGGGTGAGGGCATTGATGAAGGAAAGTAGATACAAAACCATTATAACAGCAGTGCTTTGTTTTTTGTTGCCGGCTATTATAGTTCTAATAGCCTTTGCAAAGATGAAAATGGCACCTTTTGGTGAAAGTTCAACTATGATCATGGATATGTCGGGACAGTATGTAGAATTTCTATGTGGGTTAAAAAGTGGGGACGTTTTTTTTTCGTGGTCTAAAGCACTAGGTGGAAATTATATAGGTGTGTTTACATATTATGTATCAAGTCCTCTGTCATTTCTGACGCTGTTTTGTCCAAATTCTCATATGCCTATTGCTGTATTGTTTTTGACGGTTCTAAAGATCGGATTGGCTGGACTTACGTTTAGTCTATTGTTACGTTATAGATTTGGTAGATATGATCTGTCTACTGTATTGTTTTCGATGTTTTATGGACTTATGTCCTATAATATAGCATATTCGATGTGTATTATGTGGCTAGATGGTGTTATATGGCTTCCGTTGATAATTTTGGGTATTGAAAAAATACTTGAGGGCAAAAATAGCTGGTTTTTAACATTTTCCCTATTTGTATCCTTTATATCAACGTATTACATTTCATATATGACGGGTTTGTTTACAGCTATATATTTTCTTTATCGTTGTTTCGAAAATAAAATCAAAATAAAAAAGTTTTTTGGATATTTGGGTAAATTTGTATTAAGCGTTGTTGTAGCTGCTTCATGGGGAGCTTTTTTACTGCTTCCGACTTTGGCGTCACTTTTTCAGGGGAAAATAGGGACAGGCGGTATGGATTATAGAGGGATGTTCAATTTTTCATTATCTGAGTCTAAGCTTAGATACAAATTTCTACCTGGAGGCTACGATTCAATTACAAATTCAGGTACGCCTTTTATTTACTGCGGTATTCTAGCTTTATTATTGTTTATAGTTTTTTTTGCCTTAAGAAAAATAAGCTTGCGAAGCAAAATTTCCACCGGGCTTTTTACAATTCTTATATTTTGCAGCTTGTGGTTTTGCAGATTGGATAAAGTATGGCATGTCTTTCAGTATCCGAATTGGTTCCCTTACAGATATTCATTCTTGTTTTCATTCTTGATACTACTAACTGCATATAGAGCTTTTGTGGAATTTAGGCTTAATAGGCAAACTATAGCTGTTGTACTTCTTATAATATGTTCTGTTGATATGTACGGAAATACTATGGGTATTCTTAAGGGGTTAGACAGGGAGTTTAGGTATGAAAGTTATGAACATTATCATGGCTATAAAGAAAAGATTACACCCCTAGTAGATGAAACCAAAAAGGACAAAGATGGTTTTTTTCGTGTTGGAGCCACCTTTGAGCGAACTAAGAACGAACCTATAGGATTTAACTATAAGGGAATAACTCACTATAGTTCAACCTATAACAGACATGTCAACAGTTTTCTTCAAAAAATGGGAATGGCCCAAGCATGGTTGTGGAGCTCATACTTTGGGTCTACTATGGTGACGGACGCTTTGTTTTCTGTAAAGTATGTAATTTCTGAGCACCCTATGCCCCAAAATTACAGCGTAATTAAGGAAAGCGGTACAGCAATTCTGTATCATAATCCTAATGCACTTTCAATCGGTATGGCTGCAAAGGGCAAGTCACTTAAGGCATTTGGTTTCAGTAATGACTCCTTTCAGACACAGAATGCCTTGGTTAAAGCTTTGACTGGGACAAAGGAAGATTGTTTTATTTCCTTAGATACTACAGAAGTTGACAGAGGCAATACTGTTCAATATACGTTTGTTTCAAACGGAATGCCTATATATGCACATTTTACATCTAACCAAGATGGTGGAGAGTTATTAGTCAATGGAAGCCGTATTTCGGGACTCTTTTCAAATGAAACAAGGTGTATTCAGTATATAGGTACGTTTCCTGAAGGAGAAAATGTAAATGTTGAAGTGGAGCATAACACAAATGTATTTGGCAAATATTACTATATGCAAACCGAAACCTTTGAGAGGGCAGTGGCAGCATTAAGGGCCTCGGAAATGTCAGTAGATTATTGTTATAACGGCCGTATAGGAGGTACAGTCACTGCAAATGAAGGTGATATGCT
The DNA here is from genome assembly GCA_023421115.1 of Bacillota bacterium. Classification (GTDB taxonomy): domain Bacteria; phylum Bacillota; class Clostridia; order Acetivibrionales; family Acetivibrionaceae; genus Acetivibrio. The sequence continues at coordinate 15,020 of JAEZUI010000142.1, forward strand.
ATTTACAACGATCCCTTATGATGAAGGGTGGAAGGCATATGTTGACGGCAAGCAAGTGAAATTGAAACCTTTTGCCGATTCACTCATTACAATACCGCTTACGGCAGGAACACACAAAATTAAATTGATTTATATACCGACAGGTTTTATCGAAGGTATTTGTATATCCGTCATTCCTGGACTTTTGGTTTTGTTTATGTTTTTTATAACCAAAAGGTTTCGCCTCGGCGGTTTAAAAAAATAACCTTTTGGAATTTTATCATTAGAAAAACTATTGTACTTTATTATTTTAAAAAAATTTTGCATTCATTTTTTTGAGAAATATTGTAATGCTGAATTACATTTCGCTTAGTCCAAGTTTTCTCAAAACCCATACACAGAATTTTTGTAATTTTGTTTTTGGTTTTTCTATAGGTATGGCTACACCGTTTACTATTCTATAACAGAATTCCGATGAAATAAAATGTATAGCACCGGTGTCAAATTGTATTCTCAGAGCCATTGTTTCATCTTTGGCATGGGTGTCTATAACTATAGCCTTTCTATAAACATCTTTTGAACAGGGAGCAAATACCGTGTCACCAAGATTAACGAGTTTATATACACGGTTCTTTTTTTTTGATTTTTTCATAAAATACCCACATCACTTTTAAAATTATCCTATAGTTAATATATTCTCGTGCTACTATAAAATTTACATTTTTATTGGGGGATTTTTTAAAATGGCTTAACATAAATGTATTGTTATTGAAAATTAATATTCTATTCATAAAATATTAATCTTTAGATGTTAAACTCTAAATATAGTAAGTGAAAACATTTTAAATATTCTCCCTCCATTTTTGAGCCATAAAATGGCTCTTTTTGATTTATTCAAAGATAAAATTTGATAAATTCACTGTTTTGAAAAGATAATTAATAAAATGTTCATAATTTATTAATTATATGAAGGTATTATTTAACTAACAGGTCAGAAGACCTTTAAATATAAATTACTCCCTTGAAGAGAGCTTAATTAAGCTCTTATTTTTTTGAGTAATTAACTCAAATAATAAAATAGCAAAATAAAAAGTTGACTCAAATAGCCAACTTAAAAACTTCGTTTAAATTAATTCTAATAAAATTGCTCTAAACGCATTAACATTGTACTATCATGCGTTTTTTCATGTTTTCATAAATGCTTTTATACATTTTGAATGTTTTTGCTGCATCAACATCGTCACAATTTACATCAGGATGATACTTTTCAAGAATGCCGTTCCAGCCTATTTTAAGTATTTCTGCCTGAATCTCGTTGAACTTTGTTATCAGCTTTTGCTTATTTTCTGCTGATTCCATAAGAATTCCCCCTTAAAAAATAAAATACTATATATAAAGTGCATAGTTAATATAGTATAGTAATACATTCTCTGTCTTTTTCTTATCTAAATTATACCACGTATTATTTCGCCAATCAATATGCTGCTAATGTATTTTTTTTATAACAATTAAAATCTTTAAGAACGCTAAAAAGCTCAAGATAAGTAATCTTAAGCCTTTTAAAAAGCATTTGAAATAATCTTTGGTCCAATATATTTGTTAACCTTTAAGAAACTAAATTTGATAATTATTTCCTTTTCTTCTTCTTAGATTTTGACTTCAAATTCTCTAAGTTTTTATTAGCAGAACGCATAAGAAAGAAAAATGAAACACCTATTAATAAAACACCTGCAAGTAAATAAATCCAAGTCCAGTATGACGGCATACCCATTTTCACCTCCAATAGTTATAAAGAATTTTATCATATATTTTCCTTAAAATCAATTGTTATAAAATAATCACCAATAATCACCTAATTGATAAAATTAATTTTTTTAGAGAAACTAATATTAGTACTTAAAGAATAGATTTTCAATATAAATACGTGTAAAAAACTTTTTTAAATAATAGCAAGGAGTAAATATGAAAGCAGTTGTGATACTTGGTGCAGGGTTTTCGAAAAACTCCGGCTTACCTGTACAATCGGAAATACCGGATTTGTTGATAAAAAATCAATCTGATAACCCTTTTGAAAATAATATTTCACAAACAATAGAAAGGTTTTATGAAGATGTATTCGGTTTTTCAAGGGGAGCAGTACCGCCAAGTTTAGACGATATTTTAACTTGCATTGATATATCTACAAATGCAGGACATCATCTAGGTATTAAGTATTCCCCTATACATCTTAGAGCTGTCAGAAGATTTATTATTTATAAGCTGTTTAAGGTATTAGAGGAAAAATATAGATATTCCGAAGAAGTTTTTGCCTTAATCAGTAAATTTTTAAAGAGGTATACCGAAGTAGATTTTATAGTTTTAAATTGGGATACTGTTTTAGAAAAATATATAAATATTGTTAGTACCGGTTATACAATAGACTATTGCAATGGGGGAAAATATATAAGAAATATAAGTTCTAGTACAGCTTTAGAAGCAGTAAGAGTAATAAAAATTCATGGTTCTTGTAACTGGTTGTACTGTGATAATTGTAGAACTTTGATTAATGATAGTTACAATGATGTTTCTCTGATAAAAAAGGCAGGTTTTAAAGCAATGGATTTTGAACTTTTAGGTGAATTTCAGCAAAACATCACGGAGATTACAGATGGCGAAAGATGTATAATTTGTGGGGATCATATGTCCTCGCACATTGCAACATTTAGTTTTAGAAAGTCTTTTAGAGAAAATTCTTTTCCTCATTTATGGGATATGGCTGAGGATGCACTGACAAATTCGGATAAATGGATTTTTATAGGATATTCTCTACCACAAGCAGATTATGAGTTTAAGCATCTTATAAAAATTTCCGAACATAAGTTAAAACATATGAGAAAAAGAATGCCTGAAATAGATGTTGTTCTCCTAAATAGTACAACGACAGCTTTAAAGTATGAAAGCTTTTTTGGACACAATATAGGCTGGATATGCAATGGCGGTATAACCGAGTTTAGCAAATATATTTAATTATACTTAATATTTTTGATTTTTGCTGATATAATATATCTCAAGGAAATAACTATAAGGATCATAAAAAATACGCTAAGGAGTAATAAAGTTGAATATTAATAATGCTAGATTTGAAAAAGGTGCAGTTAAGCCTGAGCACTATCCTGATAACGACATACCGGAGATAACCTTTGTTGGCAGATCAAATGTGGGGAAGTCGTCGTTAATAAATGCTTTACTGAATAGAAAAAGCTTGGCAAGGATTGCCTCAAAACCTGGAAAGACAAGGGAAATAAATTTTTTTAATATTGATGATATAGTTTACTTTGTTGACTTACCAGGGTACGGTTACGCAAAAGTATCAAGAGATATTAAGTCGTCATGGGGAGAATCGATAGAGACTTACTTGAATAAGAGCAAAAAGCTAAAGCTTGTTATTATGCTTGTGGATATAAGACATTCACCTTCCGAAGATGATAAAATGATGTCTAAATGGTTGTCAAATTCATCATTACCTTATATTGTTGTTGCCACAAAAAAGGACAAGATACCACGTGCAAAGCTGAAGGAAAGGCTTTCGGATATATCAAGCAGTTTAGAGCTTGGTAATGATACTCTGTTAATTCCATTTTCTTCAGAAACTAAGGATGGCAGAGAAGAAGTGATGAATTATATTAATTCGCTTTTATAGTCTGAATATATAGATAACGTACACTAAAGTTAAATTTATATAGCACTTAAACGTTATCTAATTTAGATGAAAAACTTCCTTTAAAATTTAGTTTTAGAGTTTTTCATCTATAAATTAGAAGTGCAAATGGAAAAATTATATTTACATATAAACATTAGTAATATATAATGTTGTCTAAATAAACTGAATAAGTTGCTAGGGGTGCCGTTAGGCTGAGAAAGAGTAAATCTCTTGACCCTTTGAACCTGATGCGGTTAATGCCGACGTAGGGAAGCTTGAGTAGATTTGTTATGCATTTATGACGCTTGCCTGTACGGGCAAGCGTTTTTATGTTGCTTGGATAGGGGGTGAAGTTATTGAATATTACTTTAAATGGCAACAGTGTTGAAATTGAAAAGCCGGTCACATTAATTGAACTTCTAGAATTAAAAGGTATAGAACATGAAAAGGTTATAGTTGAGTACAATTATGACATCTTAATGAGAGATGACTGGAAGAGTACTGTTTTAAAGGAGAATGATAACATCGAAGTATTAAGATTTGTAGGGGGAGGTTAAGGATATGAAAGATAAGTTGAGTATTGGGGGAAAAGAGTTAAGTAGTAGGTTGTTTCTAGGTACCGGAAAGTTTCCTTCAAACAGAATCATTCCACAGGTTATTAAAAGTTCGGGGGCTCAGGTGGTTACTGTTGCTCTAAGAAGGATTGATTTTGACTCGGAAGATGAAAATATGCTAAACCATATACCTAAAGATTGTATTCTTATGCCTAACACATCGGGAGCAAGAAATGCCGACGAGGCTGTAAGGATTGCAAGAATTGCCCGTGCAGCCGGCTGTGGAAATTGGATAAAAATTGAGGTTATATCGGACAATAAATATCTTTTGCCGGACAATTTTGAAACCATTAAGGCAACAGAGATATTGGCTAAGGAAGGTTTTACTGTACTTCCATATATGAGTCCGGATCTCATGGCGGCAAGAAGGCTTAAAGATGCAGGAGCCTCAGCAGTAATGCCGTTAGGTGCTCCTATTGGAACTAATAAAGGCTTAAGGACAAAAGAACTGGTGAAGATATTGATTGATGAAATTGACTTGCCTATTATTGTGGATGCCGGATTAGGCAGACCGTCCGAAGCCGCAGAAGCAATGGAATTAGGGGCCGCGGCAGTGCTTGTGAATACTGCTATTGCTACTTCTGACGATCCTATAGGTATGGGAGAGGCTTTTGGACTTGCGGTTTTGGCTGGTAGAAAAGCATTTCTTTCCGGCGCAGGGGCGGTAAAGGATTTTGCAGAAGCATCATCACCGCTTACAGGCTTTCTTGGTGCATGACAAATTATGTTTGTTTGAAAAGAGGCATTAATAATGAGTTTTTATGAAAAATACTTGGAATATAGAGAATTCGATTTTGAGAAATTTTACAACAACCTTACAGATAATTATATTTTAAGTATTATCAATAAAGATAGAATAAATGAGTTGGAGTTTCTTGCACTATTATCCGCAAAAGCAGGTAAATATATTGAGCTTATGGCACAAAAATCAAAAAAATTAACACTGCAACATTTTGGAAAGGTTATTTTCCTTTATACTCCAATATATGTAGCAAACCATTGTGTGAATCAATGTGTGTATTGTGGTTTTAATATCTCAAACGATATCGTTAGAAAGAAGCTGACTTTAGAGGAAGTGGAAAAAGAAGCTACAATAATTTCTGACACTGGGCTCAAACATATACTGCTTTTGACAGGAGAATCCAGACTTCACAGTCCAGTAGATTATATTAAAGAATGTGTAATAATTCTGAAGAAATACTTCAGGTCAATATCTATAGAAGTATATCCCCTTAAGACCGATGAATATAGAGAACTAGTGAAAGCAGGTGTTGACGGATTCACCATGTATCAGGAAGTATATAACGAGGATATCTATGGACAACTCCATCTAAAGGGACCTAAGAAGAACTACAGATATAGAATTGATGCACCTGAAAGGGCATGTATGGCAGGAATGAGGAGTGTAAATATCGGAGCATTATTAGGGCTTGATTATTGGGAAAGAGAAGCGTTTTTTACTGGAATTCATGCAGACTATCTGCAAAACAAGTATCCGGATACCGAAATAAGTGTATCTATGCCTAGAATGAGACCTCACAACGGAGAGTTTCAACCTAAAGTGGATGTGGATGACAAAAGCCTTGTTCAGATAATGTTTGCTTTTAGATTGTTTATGCCTAGAGTAGGCATAACTCTATCGACAAGAGAACGTGCAGAATTTCGTGACAACCTTATCGGACTAGGAGTTACAAAAATGTCGGCCGGCTCATCAACGGAGGTTGGGGGACATGCACTTGATTCTAAGAGTGAAGGGCAGTTTGATATATCCGATACAAGAAATGTTGAGCAAATGAAAGAGCTAATCTATAGTAAGGGTTATCAGCCTGTATTTAAAGACTGGCAGGAAATTTAGGATGGTGGTTAAATGAATGCTTTTGAAAAGGGACTTTGTGATTACATAGGGGAAGATTGCTTAAAGAAAATTCAGAAGTTAAAGATTGGAATAGCCGGAGCCGGAGGTTTAGGGTCAAATTGTGCCTTAAACCTTGTAAGAAGTGGATTTAAAAGTTTTAAAATAATAGATTTTGATGTAGTTGAAGCCTCAAATTTAAACCGTCAATTTTACTTTTTGGATCAATTAGATACTCCAAAGGTGGAGGCGCTTAAATCAAATCTCTTGAGAATTAATCCTGACTTAGAAATTAAAGCTATTAACACAAGAATTGAGCGAGAAAACATAATACAGCTATTTGAAGAATGTGATGTTGTAGTTGAAGCTTTTGACAAGGCTAAGTATAAGGCAATGCTTGCTGAATGCCTTTTTTCCTCAGGAAAGTTAATCGTTTGTGCATCAGGAATAGGGGGATGGGGAAAAAGTGATGATATCAAAGTGAATAAAGTACATGAAAAATTCTATATGGTAGGGGATTTTGTTAGTGAAGTTAATGAAGATATACCGCCGATTTCTCCGAGAGTAAATATTGCTGCAGCAAAGCAGGCGGATATAGTCTTAAGCATTGTATTGGAAAACTGCTAAAAGTAACATCTGCGAAGTAAGGTGATTTTTAAAAATTTGCAATTGCAATTTCAAAAAACCAATAAATAAATTGTAGGATGTGATTAAGTGGGAAAACGTAAGGCTATTATTGACACCGACCTATACTGCATAACTTCGGAGGAACACTCAAAAGGCAGGACAAATATAGAGGTTGTGAGGGAGATGATAAAGGCAGGTGTTAAAGTAATCCAGTACAGAGAAAAGGAAAAAAAGCTTTTACATAAGTATAATGAGTGCTTACAAATTAGAGCTGTGACACAAGAGGCCGGTGTTACTTTTATAGTTAATGATAATATTGATATAGCGATTTTGGTGAAAGCAGATGGAGTACACTTAGGTCAGGATGATCTTCCTATCGAAAAAATAAGAGGGTTGGTGGGAGAGAAAATGATAATAGGTTTATCAACTCATTCACCTAAACAAGCAGAAGAAGCAGTAAGTAGGGGAGCCGACTATATAGGAGTTGGTCCGATTTATAAAACCTATACCAAAAAAGATGTATGTGATCCTGTAGGACTTGATTATCTCAGCTACGTTGTTGAGAAATTATCCATTCCTCATGTAGCCATAGGCGGAATTAAGGAGCACAATATGTTTGAGGTGTTAGGAAGGGGAGCTAAGTGTGTGGCAATGGTGACTGAAATTGTTGGAGCAGACAACATTGGTAAGAAAATCATAGATATAAAAGATAAAATGAAAAGAGGTGCTTTATAATGTATACAACACAAATGGATGCTGCTAAAAAAGGTATAGTGACTAAGGAAATGGAAAATGTAGCTAAAAAGGAAGGTATGGACATAAAGGAACTTCTCGAGCTTATGGCACAAGGTAAAGTCATAATTCCTGCAAATAAAAATCATACAGCTATTGATGCGGAAGGTATCGGCCGCGGAATGAGAACTAAAATAAACGTAAACCTTGGAATTTCAAAAGACTGCTGCAATTTTGACATTGAATTGGATAAAGTAAGGAAGGCCATTGAACTTAAGGCTGAGGCTATAATGGATTTGAGCTCTTACGGTAAAACTCAGGAATTTAGAAGAAAGCTTGTTTCCATGTCTCCAGCCATGATTGGAACTGTACCTATATATGATGCGGTGGGTTTTTATGATAAAGAGCTTTCGGATATAACAGCTAAGGAATTTTTAGATGTTATAGAAAGGCATGCTGCTGACGGTGTTGATTTTATGACCATTCATGCGGGAATAAATAGGGATACGGCAAGCCGTTTTAAGAAAACAGGAAGACTCACAAACATTGTTTCAAGGGGCGGAGCACTTATGTTTGCATGGATGGAGCTCACTGGAAGCGAAAATCCCTTTTATGAATACTATGACAGAATACTTGAGATTTTTTCTAGGTATGATGTAACTATGAGTCTGGGTGATGCATGCAGGCCTGGAAGCATAAATGATTCAACCGATGCTTCTCAGATTGAAGAACTTATTGTACTAGGAGAACTTACAAAAAGAGCCTGGGAAAGAAATGTTCAGGTGATGGTCGAAGGTCCAGGGCATATGGCTATTAATGAGATAGCAGCCAACATGATACTTGAAAAGAGGCTTTGCCATGAGGCACCGTTTTATGTATTAGGTCCGATTGTTACTGATGTTGCTCCCGGATATGATCATATTACAAGCGCAATAGGTGGGGCAATTGCAGCTGCAAATGGAGCAGATTTTTTATGTTATGTTACTCCGGCGGAGCATTTAAGATTACCGGATATTGATGATATGAAAGAAGGTATTATAGCAACAAGGATAGCTGCACATGCAGCGGATATAGCCAAGGGAATCAAGGGCGCTAGGGACTGGGATTATAGAATGAGTGAAGCAAGGAGAAATTTGGACTGGAATAAGATGTTTGAGTTGGCAATTGATTGTGAAAAGGCGAAAAAGTATAGGGAAAGTTCTATTCCTGAAAATGAAGATACATGTACAATGTGCGGTAAAATGTGTGCAGTGCGAAATACAAACAAGATTTTAAAAGGTGAGAAGCTTAATATACTTTAATGTATATTAAGTTGATTAACTATGGGGGCAAAGGGGGTCGCCCCCATAATATATAAAAATTTGGAGCTTACAAAAGTTAAATATAAGTACTCCAATAAAAACTTCTTGGTATACAACCTTTTCTTCTATTGTAAATATTTCATTAAGAGTTTTTAATAAAAAACTGCAGCTAACTTCTGCCGCAGGCAAAATATAAAGTATAGAGGAAAAAGTACGTTTACCGTACATTTACATTATATAGATATATGTATGAAATGTTAATAGGTAATATATACAATAATGTCCTCAGATAGGTAAAAATTTCTGTTAAAAATATATAAATTCGATTTAAACAACATTGTTATGAATGCTAAAATAAAGTATAAGACTTAAATAATACAAAAAACAAAAAAGCTACGATTTGTTGACGTAGCTTTCAAAATTCATAGCTTACAATTAAATGTATGAAAAAGTATCAGTTCATAGAATAACTATACTATATTTTTTGAAAAAAAATAATGTAAATAGTTCATAAAATATATCGAATAAAACCCTAAACTTTTGTGAAAAATAACATTTTTTCAGAGTAAGGACTTTTATGATAATAACCTTACTAGAATAATTTTGACAACTTATAATAATAAAAAAGATTTTGTGATTGACCACAAAATCTTTTTTTATTATTATAAGTTGTCAAAAGATATATTTATTGATAAATGTGCAATTTTTAGATGCTTAACGTCCTTTACAGTCTTATAAAGGGTTTTTTAGAAAGAATAATATGCCTACTTACCTGATAACTGTTGTTCTGCCATCTGAATTAACTTTTTAGTTATATTTCCACCAACTTTACCAGCATCTTTAGATGATAAATCACCGTTGTATCCTTGTTTTAAATTTACACCAACTTGCGATGCGATTTCATATTTCATTTTGTCAAGAGCATTTGCTGCACCAGGCACAACTTTTTTGTTATTGTTATTAGCCATATTGTATCACCTCCCTTGTTGAAACTAACTGTACTTATGATAAACATTTAGTGGTAAATCCAGGCTAGCCAAAGTAAAACTTTTTAATGATTTAATGTTATTTACCTGAACAATATTATTTTGAGCCAAAAATAAAATTTTTATGATATGAATTTTATAGCAAACTTTTTTAAAGGACTCTGAATTTAAATTGTAGAATAAATAATAAATGCTAAGGGATAACGAAAAAACAACTTCTTATTCTCATATTGTGAGAACATTATCAAATCAAGTTTTTCGTTATCCCAGAGT
>JAEZUI010000143.1 GCA_023421115.1 Bacillota bacterium
ATAATTTGATATTGTATCAAATTTAAAAAGGGCGTTGGTGGTTCTTCGCCCTTTTCTTCCACACACTGAAATTTTTCTTGTCCAATTTTCGTTAGTTTACTGAAAAACAGGTTGTCCTATAACAACATTGCTTTTCTATGGAGAAAAGGATTCAAAAGTGACACAAGAGGAGATCACCGAGATTTTTGAAAATTTAAATGGGAAAAAATTATTAAAACAATATGAATGTGTTGGTCATGACGATATTTACTCAAATAACAGCGAACAATGGACAAGAGATATTATTGATTTTATGTTCTTGTGTCAAAAGGAGAAAATGGGGGAATAGTTCTAATGAAATACAAAGCATTTCTTGGAGAAATTGGTCATATTATTTATGAGTTTTCAACTACTGTGAACTTAAGTAAAAGGGGATAGCAAAGGTTAAATACTACGTGTTACACATCTTGTGTAATATAGTGGAATTGCTTAAATATCAAAGCTTTATAAAACAACTAGAGGAGATAAATATGAAGCGTATATTGACCGTGATATTAGTGTTATTTATTGTTTACCACGTCATGTTCAGATAATAGAGAAACTGTAGGAGGTAAACTCAATACGGAAAAAGAAGCGCAGAAAACCGCACAAAATAAGATTAATCAAGAAGGGATTAAGGATTCAGAGCTGGATAAACTAGTGAAAAACTTTGTTTTTCCGTTAATGTCCACTGACAATTTAAACTTTGATGAAGATTTTAAAGGATTACCTACAGATCTTATAAATCAACTAAAAAAAGCGGTATATAAAGGTGATTCAGATTTGTTAATACATGAGTTAAATGATGAAAGCCTAATGATAACGGCTTTAGTCAAAATAAGTATATAGTTCATTATTTGAAATAGCGTCAAATCTTTAAGAAATTTAATTTTTATCTTTCCAAAATAACGAAAATGGGGTATTATATACATATTGTTGATAGGAAAACAGGTGAGAGGCCTGTACAGTACCCGCTGCTGTAAGGGGAAGTAATATTTTATAGTAACAGACACTTGTTACTGGCCACTGTATTTATACGGGAAGGTTAAATATTACGTGTTACACTCTTTGTGTAATAGATACCAAAGTCAGAAAGCCTGCTTCAATACTAGGAATATAATTTGGTTACGGGATATGACCAGAATATTTCAATATTCACAGTATAAGTGTGCCCATTTGTGAATTTAAAACGTGAATAATGAATTATTTATCAATCCCATCAAATCTAACACTTTTGATGCCATTTAATGGTGTAATCACAAATATTTCTAGTTGATATTCTCTACATAGTTTTATCATATACATTTACTATTGAATGCACAGTTCCAGATGTAAATTCTTTTGTGCTTTCAGTATAAATAAATTGTTTTTTGGAGGAGTAGAATGAAGAAAAATAATGAAAAAAGAGCTTTATTATTATCAATAATAGTATCAATATTATTGGGAATTCCGGCACTGAATGTGTATGGTATGCACATTATGGAAGGATTTTTGCCTCCGGTTTGGTGTATAAGCTGGGGCGTGTTATGTATTCCGTTTTTGGTTAAGGGGTATTTTTCAATTAAGAATAAAATCCGTGAATCTTCAAGAAAGGTTCTTTTACTTGCGATGTGTGGTGCCTTTGCCTTCATACTGTCGGCATTAAAGCTTCCATCCATTACTGGTAGCTGCTCCCATCCAACCGGAGTTGGTCTTGGTGCAATTATTTTTGGTCCCTCTGCCATGTCTGTTATTGGTTCTATAGTATTAATCTTTCAAGCTGTTCTGCTAAATCATGGTGGGATTACAACTTTAGGTGCAAACATATTTTCAATGGCGATAGCAGGACCTTTTGCTGCTTATGGGACTTTTATCCTGCTAAAGAAATTTGGAGTAAATAAAAGTATTACGGTTTTTACAGCAGCATTTATTGGTAACATTTTAACCTATGTGGTAACATCGTTTCAACTATCTTTCGCCTTTCCGGATACTGAGAGTGGTATATTGGTATCCCTTATTAAGTTTCTTGGTGTTTTTGCTGTTACTCAAATCCCTCTTGCAATTTCAGAAGGGTTGTTGACTGTGATTGTATATGAAGGAATAAATAAATATAGTACTAATGAATTAGGTGATTCCAAAAAAACGACTGGTCAATCGCCATTTTAAAAAATATGATTTACATTTTTTGATCTGCAAAATAATGTTGTTCTGATTGGAAGCCTAAAAGCTTCTATAATGGGCTTTGTGACTAAAATGTTGTATAGATTACTTTTTTAAAGGAACTAAGGGAGGATAAGCATGAAATTGTGGAAAAAGAATTTGATTATGTTGTTTATTGTAATTATATTGGTGGTCAGTCCTCTGGTAATATTAAAAAATGCCGAATTTTCCGGAGCAGACGGGCAAGCGGTAGACGTCATTAAGGAGATAGACAAAGAATATGAGCCGTGGATAAAGCCGTTGTTTGAACCGGCAAGTGGGGAGATAGAGTCTTTACTTTTTGCATTACAGGCAGCTATTGGTGCAGGGATACTGGGCTTTGGATTTGGAAGGCTATCGGCAAAAAAGAAAATTGGAAATGAAACTAAATGATTGGAATAGACAGGTGTGCTTATAGTTCTAATATTTCCAATATAAGAGCAGAGATTAAGCTTAGGTACGCAATGTTTCCTCTTTTGATATGTTTGCTCTACAGTTCAAATGCCGTAAGTATACTAACCATCGCTGCAATGTCCATATCATCAGTTTTATTAGGGGGCTTTCAATTAAAAACATATCTGAAGCAATGTCTGGTCCCTGTAACATTCTTATTAACGGGTGTTGTTGCAGTGATTTTTGGGCAGGTAGATGGCGGTGATTTAGGAGTGCTGTTTTCCTTTGAGTTATTTGGGGGGAGTTATGGAATTAGTACAGCATTGTTATATAGGGGCTTGACGCTTTTTTTAAAAGCCTTTGCAGGTGTAACATGCCTTTGTTTTTTTTCACTAAACACTCCTGTTAATTCGTTTTTGACCTATTTGAAAAAGTTAAGGTTTTCAAAGCTCCTTATTGAACTGATGGAGTTGATGTATCGCTTTATTTTTGTTATTGGTGAAGAGGCAAAAAAAATATATATTGCTCAAAATTCACGCCTTGGCTATAAAAATTTCACCACAAGCATCAGGTCGTGCGGTGAACTTGTAACGTCGGTATTTTTAAAAGCACTTATAAGGGTTGAGCGTGTAAATACTTCATTGGAAGCAAGAGGATTTAGCGGTGATTTTGACTATATAATCGAAGAAGAGAATGGTAGTCAACTGCTGGATTTCTTCACTTTATCACTAAGTGTTTTATTAATTACCCTTGGTACTTTTGAAAGGTTGATATTATGAATTGCATAGAAATAATGGATTTATGTTTTACCTATGAAGATGGCCAAAAGGCCCTAAATAATATATGCATGGCGTTTAAAAAAGGGAAAACTACAGCGGTTTTAGGAGGTAACGGTGCCGGAAAATCCACACTGTTCTTAAACTTAAATGGTGTGCTAAAACCTGAAAGCGGAAAAGTGTTTATTGAAGGAAAGCAGGTAAAATTCAATAAGAAAGAGCTTTTAGAAGTAAGAAAGAAAATTGGAATAGTGTTTCAAGATCCTGAAAATCAACTTTTCTCCGCAAGCGTAAAGAAGGATATATCCTTTGGTTTAATGAATCAAGGGCTTTGTAGTGAAGAAATAAAGAAAAGAATGGAGTTTGTAATTAATAAGACAGGAATTGAAAGTATCGTCAATAAGCCCACTCATTCTCTAAGCTATGGACAGAAGAAAAGGGTAGCTATAGCAGGGGTATTGGCAATGAAACCATCGGTAATAATTCTTGATGAGCCCACTGCAGGACTTGATCCTAGTGGTGTAAGTGAGATATTAAGTTTGATGAATGAAATTAAAGAAACTATGGGAATAACAATTATTATTTCCACCCATGATATTGATTTGGTACCTTTATACTGTGATGACGTTTTTGTAATGGATAGAGGTTCTATTGTATTTGAAGGAACACCGGAGGAGCTTTTTTTAAAACCGGAATTATTAAGAGAGCATAGTTTGCGACTTCCTAGGATAGCTCATTTAATGAGTATTTTATATAATAAAGACCATATTAATGTCAATAAAAATGCAGCGACAATTTCGCAGGCTAGAAAAAGTATAAAAGAACTGTTTGAATTTGGTGAAAACAATGGATAAATATATTGTGAAATCCGGCAAAAAACTAAGACTCGGTATTACAACCGGAACTTGTGCTGCAGCAGCGACAAAAGCTTGTGCACTTATGCTGTTAAACAAAAAAATAATAAGTGAAGTCAAATTGCGCCTCCCAAAGGGAGAGGAAATAACAATAGAAATCAAAGATGTTTCTATAGTTGACGGCACTGTATGTTGTTGTACAATTAAGGATGCTGGCGATGATCCTGATGTAACGAATGGGATTAGGATATATTCTAAAGTTAGAAGGATTAAAAAAGGGGTAATTATTGAAGGTGGTATTGGTGTTGGAATAGTAACAAAGCCGGGGTTGCCCTGTAAGGTGGGAGAAGCTGCAATAAACCCTGTACCGAGGCGAATGATTATTGAAGCACTTCAAAACGTCTCTGAGCAATTTGGTTATAAAGGTGGCTTTGAAGTAGAGATATTTGTCCCGGAAGGAGAAAAAACTGCAAAGAAAACCTTTAATGCACGGCTTGGCATACATGGGGGGATTTCTATTTTAGGAACAACAGGCATTGTGGAACCCATGAGTGAAGCTGCCCTAATAGATACAATCAAACTGGAAATAGACTCAAAGAAAGTAAATGAAGAGAAAATTTTGCTTTTGTCTCCGGGGAACTACGGCCTAGATTTTATGAAAGATTTTTTAGGTTTAGATATCAACAGAGCAGTGAAGATTTCAAATTTTGTTGGTGAAGCCCTTGATTATGCTGTATATAAAGGCTTTGACAAAATACTTTTGATAGGGCATATCGGAAAATTGGTTAAAATAGCTGCAGGTGTTATGAATACCCACTCAAAAGTAGCCGATTGCAGAAACGAGATATTTGCTGCCCATTGTGCTTTATCGGGTGCTAAAATGGGACTAATTGAAAATATCATGAACGCTATAAACACTGACGAAATACATAAGCTAATGTTTGATGATAAATTAAGTACTGTAGTATATGAGAGTATACGGAAAAAAATAGTATTCAACCTTAATTATCGGTTGATGAATAAGGCAAAGGTTGAGTTTATAATATTTTCTAATGAAAGCGGTATTTTAATGAAAACAGAAGGTGCTGATGACTTTATGGCACAGCTATAGGAGTGAAAGTCTTGAAAGGAACATTATTTGGAGTAGGGGTCGGGCCTGGAGATAAAAAGCTTTTGACACTACTTGCAGTGGAAACCCTCAAAAATGCAGGCAAAATTGTAGTCCCCGATACAGGGGGAGAAAATATATCACTTAATGTAGTTAAGGAATTCATTGAGGATAAAGAAAAAATCTTTTGTAAAATGCCTATGACAAGGGATGAAAAACTATTAAGGGAAAGTCATGAGCTATGCGCTGATATAATATGCAAGGAATTGGATAACGGCCTTGATATGGCATTTATTACATTAGGTGATCCGACTATTTATTCTACTTATATGTATGTTCACAGGTTGGTGCTGGAGAGGGGCTATAATGCGCAAATAATTAACGGTGTACCGTCCTTTTGTGCCGCCGCAGCTAGGCTTAATATATCCTTATGTGATAGTGGTCAAACCCTTCATATTATTCCGGCCTCCTATGAGGGAATGGATGAGTATCTTAAAATAAAAGGAAATAAAGTATTGATGAAAAGTGGAAAGAGTATCCTAAAGGTAAAAGAAAAGCTTGAAGAGTTTGATCTTCTTAATAAAGCAAAAATGGTAGAGTGTTGCTTTATGGAAAACGAAAAAATATTTGAGAGCTTAAGTGAAGTTGAAAGGGAGAGCAGTTATTTTTCAACAATAATTGTGAAGGGTGAATGATATGGTGTATTTTATTGGAGCGGGTCCCGGGGCAGTTGATTTAATTACCGTAAGAGGCTGCGAACTGTTAAAAAAAGCCGATGTAGTCATTTATGCAGGTTCTTTGGTTAACCCGGAGCTTTTAAATTATACAAAGGAAAGCTGCAAGATATATAATAGTGCGTCGATGACTCTAGAAGAAGTTATAGAGGTTTTTGTCAAGGAGGACGCAGAGGATAAAATAATGGTGAGGCTTCATACGGGAGACCCTAGTATATATGGGGCAATAAAAGAACAGATGGATTTACTGGACAAGCATAATATTTCCTATAGTGTTGTGCCGGGGGTTAGTTCATTTTGCGGGGCTGCTGCTTCCTTAAAGGCGGAATTTACTTTGCCCAATGTAAGCCAAAGCGTTATATTATCGAGAATGGAAGGAAGAACTCCTGTGCCAGAAAAGGAACAAATAGTAAAGCTTGCTTCCCACAAGACTTCCATGGTACTTTTTCTTACCTCTTCACTAATTGATAAACTGACTGATGAGTTGATAGAGGGAGGATATACAAAGGACACTCCAGCAGCAATAGTGTATAAAGCAACCTGGCCTGATGAAAAGATCATAAGGACAACGGTGGGAAACTTATATAAGAGTGCTCAGGAAAATAATATAACTAAAACCGCTCTGATTTTTATAGGTGACTTTTTATCCAGTGACTATGAAAGATCAAAGCTTTATGATAGACACTTTACGCACCAATTCAGAAAGGCAGTAGAAACATGATAATTTATTCAATTGCTTTTACTGAAAGAGGTGCGGCTTTATGTGCCAAGCTTACAAAAGAGTTGAATTCTTTAGGCTTTGATGCGATAGGTTTTTCAAAATATGAGAAAGAAGGACTAACCCTATTTACCGGAAGTCTGAAAGAATTTTGCGAAAACGCCTTTAAAAAGTCCAATGCAATTATTTTTATAGGTGCGGTTGGAATTGCAGTGAGGGGAATAGCACCCTATATAAAGACAAAGGGCAAAGATCCCGGAGTTATTGTGATTGATGAATTTGGTGAATATGTCATTCCCATTTTATCCGGTCATATCGGAAAGGCAAATGAACTATCAGTTAAAGTTTCCGATGTATTAAAAGCTAAACCCATAATAACCACATCAACCGATTTAAACGGTAAATTCTCCGTTGATGTGTGGGCTGGCAAAAACAATTTGTATATAGAAAACATAGAAAATATTAAATATGTATCAGCTAGCGTTTTAAAGGAAGAACAGGTGGGTTTTAAGTGTGATTATGAGCTTATTGGCGAACTTCCTGAGTTTTTAACCCTTAATGCTGCACAAGTGGGTATACATATTTTAAAAGGAGAAACCAGGCACTTGTTTTCTAAAACCTTGATTCTAAGACCAAAGGAATACTTTATCGGAATAGGGTGTAAGAAAGACACAAGGAAAGAATCTTTAGAAGAGTTTGTATCAGATACATTAAATCAACATGAAATTCCAGGCTATTTGGTAAATGCTGTTGCCACAATTAATGTTAAAGAGAAGGAAGAGGCAATTAATGAATTTTGTAAAAAGCATTCCTATAGCTTAAAAATATATACAAGTGACCAATTGTCTAAAGCAGAGGGGGATTTCAGCTCTTCTGATTTCGTCAAAAGCATAGTGGGTGTGGACAATGTATGCGAGAGAGCTGCAGTGATAGCTAGCGGAAACGGCAATTTAATAGTACGTAAAAAGTCTAAAGACGGAATGACGGTTGCAATTGCAATGGGTGAGTGGAGGTGCCGGTTTTGAATATAATAATGGCGGGAATTGATTATCATAATGCTGAACTTGATTGCCGTGAAAAGTTCAGTTTCACTAAAAGTAAAGTTAGAGGGATAGTAAGAAATATATATAAAAATAACGGCTTAGGAGTAGTTTTGCTATGCACTTGCAACAGGACTGAAATATATTTATCTTATAACAATAAGGACAAAGACATTGATCCGGTTACACTTTTGTGTGAATATGCAGCAGTTAATGCCGATACATATAGACAGTTTTTTTCCCTTAAAGAAAACAGGGAAGTAGTAAAACACTTGATGGAAGTGGCGTCCGGCCTGCAATCAATGATATATGGCGAAGACCAGATCATTTCACAGGTAAAAGACGCTGTTAAGGTTTCTAATGAAGAAGAAGTGAGTAATCCAATACTAAATACATTATTCAGGTATGCAATAACCTGTGCAAAAAAGGTTAAAGCCAGTGTTTCTTTACGAACAGTCTGCCCGTCGGTTGCAAACAAAGCTGTAGAACTGTTAGAAGACAGCATTAAAGAAAAGTCTCAGTTTAGCGTTCTTGTAATTGGCAATGGCGAGGTTGGAAGAAGTGTCTGTAACCAATTGATACTATCTAAATGTAAGGTCTATATGACCTTAAGAAGCTGTAACCATGGAGAAACTATTGTGCCCTGTGGCTGTATACCGGTTGATTACAATTTGCGTCAAGAATATTTTGGACAGGTTGACGCCGTAATTAGTGCCACTTTAAGTCCACATCATACAATAAGCTATCAGATGTTAGCAGAATGCGTGAATAAGCCTAAATACCTTATTGATTTGGCAGTTCCAAGGGACATTGATCCTGCTACAGCTACCATCGAAGGAATACAGTATTACAACATTGATACCCTTGGAAAATGTGCCTTGAAGGATAATAGTAAAGAAATTGAAATTGTAAACAGCATTATTGAGGAGCAAATGGAGAAATGTTATGAATGGTTTGTTATACATAAATACGCCGAAGATATAACATGTGTTAAAGATTTAACTATTAAAAAAGTGACAGAAAACATGCAAAAAGACTTAACTGAAGAACAAAAGATAGAAAAAGCCATATCCAAAACCATTGATTATATTATGTACTCCATAAAGGATGATATATCAAAGGAAATGTTTTTAAAGATAAAAGAAGGAATTGAGGCAAAGAGATAATATGATTTATATAATAGGTTTAGGACCAGGAGAACAAAGCCAAATTACTCAAAAAGCAATAACTGCTCTAAAAGCCTGCGATGTTATTGCCGGATACAATGTCTATATAAATTTGATTAAGGATATTATAGAGGGCAAAGAAATAATAAAGACACCTATGAAGCAAGAGGTGGAACGTTGCAAATTAGCTGCAAGGGCTGCCTCAGAGGGTAAAAACGTTGCAATGGTATCAAGTGGTGATGCCGGTATTTACGGTATGGCAGGACTCATGTATGAGGTTTGCTTTGAACTCAATATAGATGTAGATATTGAAGTCATTGCAGGAATTACTGCGGCAAGTTCTGCAGCTGCTGTATTAGGAGCACCATTAACCCACGATTTTGCAACAATTTCTCTTAGTAATTTGCTTACAACCTGGGAGGATATTGAAAAGAGATTGGACTTAGCGTCAAAGGCAGGCTTTGTGATTGCGATTTATAACCCTGTGAGTAAAAAAAGAGCGGATTTTTTAACAAGAGCTTGTGAAATACTTTTAAAAAACCTGGACGAAAATACTATGTGTGGCTATGTTAGGAATATCGGAAGAGAAGGTCAGGAACATAGGATATTAAGTTTAAAAGAGCTGAAGGCTTGTGAAGTAGACATGTTCACAACGGTAATTGTTGGCAATAAAAACACAAAATCAATATTGAATAAATTAGTTACACCAAGAGGCTACAAAAATGTAGGTGAATAAGATAAGGTGATTGCAAAAAAACAACTGTTCAATTGCCGTTTTAAAAATTTGATTTACATTTTTTGCTCTGCAAAATATTGTTCTTCTGTTTGAAAGCTTCAAAGCTTTCATGATGGGCTTTGCGACCTTAAAATTGTACAGATTATTTTTTGAAATGGCTTAATTTTAAAAAGACTTTACAATTTCCCTTTTTATAAATTTGATAGAAATTTTGCCTAATAGGATGTGATGTTATGAAGAAAGTAATTGTTTTTGCAGGAACCAACGAAGGACGTAAAATTTGTGAATTTTTAGCAGCCAATAAAATAGCAGTTACTGCCTGCGTAGCTACTGAATATGGTTCCTTAGTCATGCCGGCATCGGAATATATAAAGGTTTTAGAAGGCAGACTTTCAATAGCAGAAATGCAGCAAGTAATTCAAGCTTTTGATATTGTTATAGATGCAACACATCCCTATGCAAAACTTGTTTCAGAAAATATAAAACTTGCAATTGAGAACCTGAAAAAAGAATATATCAGGATTATCCGGCCCGAGATCAATTATGAAAATGTTATAAAGGTGGCTGATATTAATGAAGCTTGTGAATATTTAAATAAGACCGAGGGAAATGTTTTGATTACGACAGGCAGTAAGGAATTAGAGCCGTACAAATCGGTTAGTAGGTATCAAGAACGTCTCTTTTTCAGGTTTTTACCTACAATAGAGGCTTTAAACGAGTGCAAGAGGCTAGAAATTAAGCCTTCAAATATAATCTGCATGCAAGGGCCTTTTGGCGTAGACATAAATAAAGCCATGCTAAAGCAAATTGATGGAAGATATTTAGTTACAAAGGAGGCAGGTCAATCGGGAGGATTTTTGGAAAAGCTGGAGGCAGCAAAGCAACAAGACGTAAAAGTTATTCTGATTGGCAGGCCATTAAAAGAAGAAGGTCTGGATATCGAGAGGGCATGTTTAAAGCTCAAGGAAATGTTTGATATTAGTGAAGAACGCTTCTCTCATTTCCCGCTTTTTATAGATATAAGGTGCAAAAAGGTTGTTGTTATTGGTGGTGGAAAAGTTGCTTCAAGGCGCGTTGAAACACTTGTAAGGTTTGGAGCTAAAGTGACAGTAATTGCCCCACAAATAAGTAACCAACTAAGTATGCTCTATGAGCAAGACAAGATAAGTATCATTAAAAGGGAATATCAAAGAAGTGATATTGATAAAGCATATATGGTAATTATTGCAACTAATAGTAAAGCTGTTAATGAGATTGCAGCGAAAGATGCAAAAGGATTAAACATTCTTACCAATACAGCAGATAGCAAAGAAAACTGTGATTTTTTCTTTCCCGCCGTATTTTCCGATGAGCATATAGTTGGTGGGATTGTTTCAAATAGTGGCAGTAACCATAAGCTTGTAAAAGAAAAGGCAGCAGGCATAAGAGCGTTTTTGAAAAAGGGGATATAAAGGCATGAAAATAATACGAGTGGGCAGCAGGGACAGTAAATTGGCAATCATCCAGACAAAACTTGTTATGGATGCAATAGAAAGATTTGATAAAAATATAAAAACCGAGCTTATAACCATGAAAACCACAGGGGATATTATATTAGACAAAAGTCTTGACAAGATAGGCGGCAAGGGGCTTTTTGTAAAAGAACTGGACGAGGCTCTGCTAAATAATATGGTGGACATCACGGTACATAGCTATAAGGATATGCCCATGGAGATAAATGCTGATCTTCCCATAGCAGCAGTATCAGAAAGAGAAGATGCACGGGACGTTCTTATATTGCCAAAAACTAAAATAGATGAGACAAAGCCCATAGGTTGCTCAAGCAAAAGAAGAGTTCTTCAATTATCCCAATTAGGATATGTTAATAATACTGCTCCAATCCGGGGGAATGTTATTTCAAGACTCAGGAAACTCGATGAAGGTCAGTATAGTGCTCTTGTTTTAGCGGCGGCGGGCATTAAAAGACTTGGCCTTACAGAGCGTATTGATAAATTCTTTTCAACAGAAGAAATTATGCCGGCTGCATGTCAAGGTATTATTGCAGTTCAAGCTCGCAAAGGCGAAAAGGTTGATTACTTAAGAGGTTTTCACTGTGAAAAGGCAAAGCAAATAGCTGATGCAGAGAGAGCTTTTGTAGCAGCCCTAGATGGGGGGTGCTCATCACCTGTAGCTGCCTATGCTGTAATTGAGCAGGGAAAACTGGTTTTAAACGGTTTATATGTGGATGAGAAAAATGGAATTATGCGAAAAGGCTGCATGTCGGGAGAAATCAAAGACGCAAAAGAGATAGGCGCGGCATTGGCATATAAGCTTAAAGAGGAGGTGTAGTTTATGGCAAAGGGATTTGTTGCATTGGTTGGGGCTGGGCCCGGAGAAATAGGGCTCTTAACCATTAGAGGCAAAGAATTTATTGAAAAAGCAGATGTGGTTGTGTATGACAGGCTGGTATCACAGGTAATACTGGACTTAATTCCGGAGGGTGCCAAAAAGATTGATGTAGGAAAAGATTCCGGTAATCATAAAGTACCCCAAGAGGATATAAATAATATTTTGCTAAAGGAAGCACAAGCGGGCAATGTAGTAATAAGGCTTAAAGGGGGAGACCCCTTCCTATTTGGGCGAGGTGCAGAAGAATTGGAACTGCTTGTTGAAAACAGTATTCCTTTTGAAGTGGTGCCCGGAATAACCTCTGCTATATCTGTTCCGTCCTATGCAGGAATTCCGGTTACTCATAGAGATTATTGCAGCAGCGTTCATATAATTACCGGGCATCAGAAGAAAAATGAACCCCTAAGAATTAATTATAAGGAACTTTCTCAGATGGAGGGTACATTGGTGTTTTTAATGGGTGTAGCTTCTCTAAAAGAAATCATGCACGGTCTTATTGTGGCTAATATGGATAAAGCTACACCGGCAGCCATTATAGAGAAGGGTACTTGTCCAAATCAGCGTACAGTTATAGGAACAATTGAAAACCTTTATGAAAGATCCAGCACTAGCCAGATAAAATCACCTTCAATAATTGTAGTTGGCAAGGTATGTGAACTGGCAGGTAAATATGATTGGTTTACAAAGAGATCTCTTTTCGGGAAGAAAATCCTTGTAACGAGGCCTAAAATTTCAGGGAACACTTTAAGTGTTAAGCTTAGAAACCTTGGTGCGAATGTTTATGACTATCCCTGTATAGAAATACAGGAAATCCCGGATAATGACAACTTGAGAAAGGAAATTGATCATGTAAAAGATTACAATTGGTTAGTGTTTACAAGTAAGAACGGTGTTAACATATTTTTTAATTATTTATTAATGCAAAAAAGGGATTTTCGGGTGCTTGGCAATATCAAAATTGCTGCAATTGGATCCCAAACGGCACAGACTTTAAAGGAGCGGGGGATAGTAGCAGATTTTATACCGGGTATTTTTGATGGCGAGCACTTGGCTAAAGGACTTGCAGAAAGAATAGGCGCAAATGAGAAAGTGCTACTTGTGAGAGCTTTAATGGGAACAGAAGAAATTCCAAATATATTGAGTGAAAGAGGCATTTCATTTACAGATGTCCCCATTTACAACACCTTACTTAAAAATGAGAAGGCACAGCACATAGAAAATTTAATTGAGCAAGATGAGGTTGATTTGATAACTTTTACTAGTGCATCAACGGTGGAAGGATTTATTAATTCAATGCCAAAGGTTGATTTATCGAAGGTAATGGGTATTTGTATAGGTGACAAAACTGCTTTAAGGGCAAAGCACTATGGTATAAATCATGTTATTTCTGACGAGGCAACAATCGATAGTATGGTTGCTAAAATTCTGGAGGTATGTAATGAGTGAAATGAGACCGAGAAGGTTAAGAGAGAGTAAAGTTCTAAGGAATATTACAAGAGAAACGAGAATTTCTTCAAGTTCCTTGGTTTTGCCAATATTCATAAAGGAAGGTAACAATATCAAAGAAGGTATTAAATCCATTGAAGGGCATTATTACTACAGCCCCGACCAAGTACCTTATGTAATTGAAGACGCCTTAAGTCATGGAGTAAGCTCTGTGCTGCTATTTGGAATTCCTAAAGAAAAGGATGCGGAAGGTAGTGGTGCATATGCAAAAGATGGTGTTGTGCAGCAAGGGATTAAAGAGATTAAAGCACGCTTTCCCGAAATGATGGTTATTACGGATGTGTGTTTGTGTGAATATACCGAAAACGGGCATTGTGGGATGGTTAGCGGCAATAAGGTTTTAAACGATGAAACGCTGCCCTATTTGGCTAAAACAGCCCTTTCTCATATTATTGCCGGTGCTGATATGGTTGCACCCTCCGATATGATGGATTTTAGAGTACATGCAATACGGGAAGCCTTAGACCAAAACGGTTTTAGCGACAGACCCATAATGTCCTATGCGGTCAAATACGCCTCCTCCTACTATGGCCCTTTCAGGGAGGTTGTCGGTTCAGCACCTGCCTTTGGTGACAGGAAAACCTACCAGATGGATTATCATAATGTGAGGGAAGCAGTAAAGGAAGCACTACTTGATGTAGAAGAAGGTTCAGATATATTAATGGTCAAACCGGCCTCCTCATACCTTGACATCATTAAAGAGGTAAAAAACAAAACCAACATACCATTGGCGGCATATAGCGTAAGCGGCGAGTATGGAATGATTAAAGTAGCTGCAAAAGCCGGGTTGATAAATGAATATAGTGTAATGTGTGAAAGTGCAGTGGGTATTTACCGGGCTGGAGCAGATATATTGATAACTTATTATGCCAAGGAATTGTCCGATGCGATAAAGAAGGGAGACATAGGCTAAATGGAGCTTGAATTTTTATACGAGAGAGCAAAAAAGGTAATGCCAGGTGGTGTCAATAGTCCTGTAAGAGCCTTTAAAGCAGTTGGAACCAAGCCTTTGTTTATACAAAAAGCAAATGGCTCAAAAATATATGATACTGATAATAATGAATATTTGGACTATGTTTGTTCATGGGGGCCGATTATTTTAGGACACAATCATCCAAAAATTGTTGAGAGTATCACTGATATAATTAATAACGGACTAAGCTTTGGGGCACCCACTGAAAACGAAGTTTTGATGGCGGAATTAATCACCGGTATGGTTCCTGGTGTTGATATGGTAAGAATGGTCAACAGCGGGACAGAAGCCGTAATGAGTGCTATAAGATTGGCAAGGGGATATACGAAAAAAGATAAGATAATAAAATTTGAAGGCTGCTATCACGGGCATTACGACAGCATGCTGGTAAAAGCAGGCTCAGGTGCTTTGACTTTTTCAGCTCCCGATAGTTTGGGTGTCACAGAAGGAACTGCTAAGGATACTTTGGTAGCGGTATATAATGATATAAGCAGTGTAGAAAAATTGTTTGCCGAGAATAAAGGCCAGATTGCAGCAGTAATTATTGAGCCTGTAGCTGCAAATATGGGAGTTGTACCTCCCCAAGAAGATTTTTTGGCAAAACTCAGGGAGCTGTGTGATAACTATAATTCCCTTTTAATATTTGATGAGGTAATTACCGGGTTCAGGCTGTGTATTGGCGGAGCACAGCAGTTCTACAATGTAAAGGCTGATATAGTAACCTACGGAAAAATAATAGGCGGTGGAATGCCGGTTGGTGCCTATGGAGGTAGAAGAGAAATAATGGAGTACGTATCTCCTATAGGTAGTGTATATCAAGCAGGTACCCTTTCAGGAAATCCGTTAGCTATGGCTGCAGGGCTTGCGCAACTTAGATTTCTAAATGAAAACAGAGAAATATATAAAAAAATTGATACTCAAGCAAAAAAATTGGAAGATGGTTTTAAAAGTATAGCTGAGGAACTTGAGTGTCCCCTTTGGGTCAACCGTGTCGGTTCTTTAGTGGGTGTGTTTTTCACAAAAGAAAATGTGGACAATTTTGAAAAGGCAAAAACGAGTAATACCAAACTTTATGCCATGTACTTCAACCATATGCTAAAGGAAGGTATTTATCTTGCACCATCCCAGTTTGAAGCGATGTTTGTAAGCTATTCTCATACGGAAGAAGATATTAATAGAACGTTGAATTGTGCAAAGAAAGTTTTAGTTAATCTAATATAGAGGAGTGTTTTTGATATGAAAGGAATTTTAATTTTAGCTCATGGAAGCAGGGAAAAAACAACGGAAAATACACTTGATGAAATAATTTCAATGCTTAAGGCAGAACTCAAGGAGTGTATTATAGAGATCGCATTTCTACAATTTAGCGAAGTAAACTTAAGTAAAGGGTTGGACAAGTTAGTCCATAAGGGTGTAGATGACATTAAGGTAATACCATACTTTTTATTTGATGGGGTTCACATCCGCGAAGATATTCCAAAGGAAATTGAGGAGTATCTAAAAGATAAATCCCATATAAAAATCAGTATAGGAAAAACTCTTGGTGCCGATAAGAGATTGGCTGAAATACTTGTAGATAGAGTTAAGGAAGTAGTATGAAAAAAGAAGTGTACATTATAGGTGCAGGTCCGGGTAATACCGGTGAACTTACACAAGAAGCCTTACGTTTTATAAAAACTTGTAAAGAGGTATATTCCTTTGAAAGAATTGCTAATCTCAACAGTATTATAAGGGCTGATATCAGAGTATGCACATATGGCGAAATTATTGACCGGGTTAATGAATCAACTGCTCAAAGTATTGCACTGTTGGTTTCCGGTGACGTTGGCTTTTTCTCTATTTCAAAGACGTTACTACCAAAGCTTAATGAAAATTGCTCTATTAAAATGGTTTGTGGAGTTAGCAGTATGCAATACTTCTGTTCAAAAATAGGGGTTAACTACGAAAATATTAATGTAGTAAGTCTACACGGTAGAAGCAAAAGCATTTTAGGGAATGTTTCCTATAACAAATATGTTTTTGTTCTTACCGATGGAGTAAACACAGCAGATAAAATCTGTATGGAGCTTTGTAAAAATATGCTTTCGGATATTAAGGTCTATGTTGGTGAAAATCTTTCGATGGATAATGAGAAGATTTTTGTAGGAACTGCAAACGAAGTAGCCAAGCTGAACTTTTGTGATTTATCTGTATTGCTTATAGAAAACCAATGCTTTACAGATAAAAATCTGCCCTTGTTTGATGAGGATTTTTTAAGGGATAAGGCACCAATGACAAAGGAAGAAGTTAGATGGTGTTCTGTTAACAACCTCAATATTAAGGGAGAGGACATAGTTTTTGATATTGGGGCAGGGACAGGCTCGGTTGCCATCGAGATGGCAAGGAAGGCCTATGAAGGTGTTGTTTATGCCATAGAAAAAAATAAAGCTGCCTTTGAACTTCTATATGAAAATATCGTAAAACTTAGAGCCTTCAATGCAATCCCTATATATGGTGAAGCATTAGAGGAAATAAAGAAACTGCCAACTCCGGATAAAGCTTTTATTGGCGGTAGCGGAGGAAATTTAAAGGAAATTATTAAATACCTTTACAGTATAAATCCAAAGATAAGAATGGTTGTCAATGCAATAACATTAGAAACTCTGACTACTGCAACTGAGGTGTTTAAGGAGCTGAGTTTAAAAACTAAAACTGTATGTATTAATTGTGCTAAGAATAGACCTGTAGGCAATTATAATATGATGATTGCCTACAATCCTGTTTATATAATAACTGGTGAAAAACATGAACAATAATTGCAGTAGAATTATGATTGCTGGCACCAATAGCGGGTGCGGAAAAACAACAATTACATGTGCCGTGTTAAGAGCCTTAATTAATAGAGGCTTAAAAACAGCAGCCTTCAAGTGTGGACCGGATTATATAGATCCTATGTTTCATACCGAGATAATTGGGGCAAAATCGCGTAACCTTGATTTGTTTTTATGTGGAGAACAAGTGACAAAGTATCTCTTAAAAAAGAACAGCGAGAATTCAGATATTTCAGTTATTGAAGGGGTAATGGGTTATTATGACGGTTTAGGTTTAGATAATGTTTTATATTCTTCTTGTGATCTTTCAAATAAAACCGGTACACCTGTTATTTTAGTTGTTAACTGTGACGGAATGTCTTATTCTGTTGTGGCATTGATAAAGGGATATCTGGATTTTTATCAAAACCATATAGTTGGTGTTATATTAAACAACATTTCAGAAGGAATGTATCTAAGTTATAAAGCTAGTATTGAAAAACATCTTAATCTTAAGGTTTTAGGTTTTATGCCAAGGCAAAAGATAGCAATATTTGAAAGCAGACACTTAGGTTTGGTTACGGCAGAAGAAGTTACGTTGCTCGATGAAAAAGTAGGCATATTGGCTAAAATGGCACAGGAATATATTGATTTGGAGGCTATTATTTCATTGGCAAAATCAGCACCTCCTTTAGTCTGTGAAGAAGTGGTTATAGAAAAACAAAATCCAGTGAAAATAGCAGTTGCACGGGACAAAGCTTTTTGTTTTTACTATGAGGATAATTTAGAGCTTTTGAGGCAAATGGGTGCTATGTTGATTCCCTTTTCGCCACTTGAGGATGTTGCTTTGCCGGAAGATATAGATGGTCTTATATTAGGTGGAGGTTATCCTGAATTATATTTGGAAAAGCTATCAAAGAACACTTCGATGTTAAATAATATAAAAGCTTCATTAGTAAATGGATTGCCCACCTATGCAGAATGTGGTGGCTTTATGTATTTGGGCAAAACAATAGCAGCAGACAAAGGGAAATATAAAATGGTTGGTGCAATAGATACAAAGTCAATACTGACTAAAAAGCTGCAAAACTTTGGGTATGTTTTTTTAAAGGCCAATGAAGACAATTTGTTTTGTAATAAAGGTCAGGGCATCAATGCCCATGAATTCCATTATTCCATAAGTGATAATAGTGGTAAAACCTTTAAGGCTATAAAAAGTTCGGGTAAAAGTTGGGAGGGAGTTTTTGGTACAAGTTCAGTTTATGCAGGATACCCACACTTGCACCTATGGGGCAATATAGATTTTGCAAAGAGTTTTATAAGTAAGTGTTGTGATTTTAAAAACAGGCTAAGGAGTACTTGAGGGGGGGATAAAAATGGCTAAGGCTATTATGATACAAGGAACTACATCAAATGCAGGCAAGAGCCTTATAACGGCCGGACTTTGTCGTATATTTGCACAGGATGGGCATAAGGTTGCACCTTTTAAATCACAAAATATGGCACTAAACTCTTTTATTACAGAAGACGGTTATGAAATGGGTAGAGCCCAAGTCGTACAGTCTGAGGCGGCATATAAAAAACCAGATATAAGAATGAATCCCATTCTTTTAAAGCCAACCAGTGACCAAGGTTCTCAAGTTATTATCAACGGTGAAGTTATAGGTAATATGTCGGCGGTAGACTATTATAAAAATAAGATAAATTTAATTCCACACGTATTAAATGCCTTCAACAGTCTGGCTAAAGAGAATGATATTATTGTAATAGAAGGTGCCGGAAGTCCTGCAGAAATTAACCTAAAGGAAAATGATATAGTAAATATGGGGATGGCAAAAATGGCAAAAGCTCCTGTTTTAGTTGTTGGAGACATAGATAGGGGTGGTGTTTTTGCTGCTCTTTATGGAACATATATGCTTCAAAGTGAGGAAGAAAAAAAGTATATTAAGGGAAATATCATTAATAAATTCAGAGGAGATGTAAATATTCTAAAACCTGGGCTTGAGATGCTTGAAAAGCTTGTGAAAATTCCCACAATAGGTGTTATACCGTATATGCATCTTAATATAGATGATGAGGATAGCTTATCGGAGGTTTTTGCCCACAAGACAGCAAATGAAAATATTGATATTGCTGTAATAAGGCTGCCTAGGATTTCAAACTTTACAGATTTTAATGCCTTTGAGATTGTTTTGGATGCCAAGGTAAGGTATGTTACAAGTGTGATGGAATTGAAAAGTCCTGATTTAGTAATACTGCCGGGAACAAAAAATACATTAGCTGACTTAAAATGGCTGAGGGAAAGTGGGCTTGAAGCTGAAATTCTAAAATATACAAGTAAGGGTAATCCTATTTTTGGGATATGCGGGGGATATCAAATGCTTTGCAAATGGCTAAAGGACCCGTATTGTATGGAAGATGGTGGAGAAATGGCAGGTTTAGGACTTATTGATGCTCAAACGATATTCGAAAAAGATAAAACTAGGACCAGAGTCAAGGGAACGTTTAATGAAGTAGAGGGTATCTTTAGCGGACTCACCGGTAAAAGTTTTGAGGGATATGAAATACATATGGGTGCTACAAAGTGTCAAAACGGACAATCAGATTTAGCTACCCTTGTAACAATAGATAATCAAGTAAAACCCGATGGTTTGTGTCATAAAAATGTATATGGCACCTATGTACATGGAATTTTTGATGATGAAGAAGTTGTAAATGAAATCGCAAAGGCCATTTTAAAGAAAAAAGGTATAGATTTTGAGAAAAAACAAAGTTTTAATATGGAGACATATAAACAACAGCAATACGACAAACTCTCGGAGGAGCTCAGAAAGTCGCTTGACATGGATTGGATTTACAAAATATTAAATGAAGGAATATAGCTTTATATAAAGGGGAGTTAATAAATTCTATGGAAAATTATAAACCAAATGAAATTGAAATGAAAAGCTTTGAGATAATATCAAAAGAATTAGGCAATACAGTGCTCGATAAGTTACAGGAACCTATAATTAAAAGGGTTATTCATACTACTGCAGACTTTGATTATGTAGAGTCCCTATGCTTTTCTCAAAACGCTGTTGATGTAGCTCTTGAAGCGATAAAAAACGGTGCGGATTTTGTTACCGATACACAGATGGCAAGTGCCGGAATTAGTAAAGTAGCACTAAAAAAAAGCGGTGGAGAGGTTCACTGTTTTATGAGTGACGAGGATGTAGCAAACGAAGCTACTGCAAGAGGAGTTACAAGAGCAACAGTTTGTATGGAAAAAGCTATTGCAATTAAAAAGCCGGTTATATTTGTAATAGGCAATGCTCCCACAGCACTCCTAAGCTTAAATGAATTAATAAAAGCAAAAAAAATCAACCCGGTACTGGTGATTGGAGTACCTGTGGGTTTTGTAAATGTTATAGAATCTAAAGAAATAATCATGAATTCAGGCGTACCTCATATTGTCGCAAGAGGGAGAAAAGGCGGAAGTAATGTTGCAGCATCAATTGTAAATGCACTTCTATATATGGCGTACCCTAGGGATATGTTATAAGAAGTTCAATATTGCTAAAGGGTACGGGTGATGATATGTTAACTGCATTATATGCATGCTTATTGGGGTTTACTTTAGATTTGATTTTCGGAGATCCGCATTGGAGATTTCACCCCATAAGATTAATTGGAAACTTAATAGCTATTACAGAGAAAATATTGAGAAAAGTTTTTCCCAAAACAAATAAAGGCGAAATGTATGCTGGTTTATGTTTGACCATCGTTGTTGGAACAGTGGCACTTGTAGTCCCACTGTTATTATTAAAGTTTGTAAATATGATGCATCCCTTAGCTGCATTCATTTTAGAGAGTATATTGTGTTTTTTTGCATTATCTACAAAAAGCCTTAAAGTAGAAACAATGAAAATTTTTAAATTGTTATCTTTAGGCGAAGTTGAAAAAAGTAAGAGAGCACTGTCTATGATTGTAGGAAGAGATACAGAGAATTTAACCGAAGAGGGCATAGTCAAGGGTGCTGTTGAGACGGTTGCAGAAAACACAACCGATGGTGTTATTGCTCCGCTGTTTTTTATGATAATAGGCGGTGCACCTCTCGCTTATTTTTATAAAGCTGTCAATACAATGGATTCTATGGTAGGATATAAAAATGAAAAGTATTTGTTTTTGGGAAGATGCGCTGCAAAATTGGACGACATCCTAAACTTTATTCCGGCAAGAATTGCAGCAAATGTAATGGTATTTGCTTCTTACATATTAAGAAATTTCGATGGCAAAAATGCCAGAAGAATATACCTAAGAGATAGATTTAAACATGCAAGCCCTAATTCTGCGCATACAGAAGCAGTATGTGCTGGAGCCTTAAGAATTCAGTTAGCAGGGGATGCTTTCTATTTTGGGGTAAAGCACAAAAAGGAATATATAGGTGATGCTTTAGAAGGAATTACACCGCACAATATTTTGATGGCCAATAAATTATTATATGCAACAGCAGTATTATCTTTGCTGTTATTTAGCATTATGAAATTAATTATTATTTTTTTAACCGGATATATGTAGAAAGGATAGCAGTATGCAACAACACTTTAAAGGTGAAGAGTTTGTTAATTGGATTAAAACAGCAAATAATTATGGGAGAGACAGTATTCCCTTTGTTTTTATGATAGATTTTGATTTTAAAAAACCTTATATAAAAAAGGTAAATGAAATTGAACCATCAGAAATCCTTTATAATTTTAACGGCTTTACAAACTGTGTCAATACAAACAGTAATTTTAAAGATAGCGTTGAAATTAAAGCTTATCCAATGGAATTTAGTAAATATGAAGCTGCATATAATTATGTACAGTATAATGAATATTTAGGGAACTCCTATCTTACAAATCTAACTTTTCCCTTTAAGGTAGCACTGAATGCATCACTAAAAGAGATTTTTTACAGGAGTTTTGCAAAATATAAAATATGGTACCAAGACAAGTTTGTTTGTTTTTCACCTGAAATATTTGTTAAAATCGAAGATGGTATTATATCTTCTTATCCAATGAAGGGAACTATAGATGCCTCCATTGAAAATGCTAGAGAATTGATAATGACAAATGAAAAAGAAGCTGCTGAGCATGCAACAATAGTTGATTTAATAAGAAATGATTTAAGTATGGTTTCAAATAATGTATCGGTTGAGAGATATAGATATATTGATAAAATCATATCTAAGCAAAGAAATCTTTTGCAAGTCAGCTCTAAAATTATTGGTAAATTAGATACCAATTACAAGGACAGAATTGGAGAAATCATTGCAACGCTGCTTCCTGCCGGCTCAATAACAGGAGCTCCTAAGAAAAAGACGGTTGAAATAATAAAACAGGCAGAGAACTACGAAAGAGGATATTATTGCGGCATATGCGGACATTATGATGGACACAACCTTGACAGCGGTGTTATGATTCGATTTATTGAAAATATCAACGGAGAGTATTATTATAAAACCGGTGGAGGTATAACCATTTATAGTAATGTTGGGTCGGAATACGAGGAGTTGAAGAATAAAATTTATGTGCCGATTAGTTGAAACAATTAAGCTCTCCTGACAACCGAACTTATACAGAGCAGCCAAGGATCATTCATTTGTTAGTATAATCTATCTATTCATAGGGGCTAATTTATTCTAACAAAAATCAAACCTTCTCCACTTTTGTCTTTACATAATCAATAAACTCTTTTATAGAAATACCATCTTCCACAATTTGTATTTCTTCGTTATTTTTAATTTGTACTTTATTTTTAAGTTTGCCATCAACAATTTCTATATCTCCTTGAATAGGATTTACTGGTGAAAATGGCATGTCATTTAAATCGTTTCTGTAATCCTCTAAGAAGAAAACTTTATTGCTACCTTCTTTAAAAAATTCTACATCATCACTTATTACTTCGCTATCATTTGTTTTTTCACCAAGTTGCTTAATTTCAATTAATTCTCCTTCTTGTAAATTTCCCTTTAAAACTTTATCTACTCTAATTGTAGAAACCGTAAATATAAGCGGCTTTCGGTTTATTTCATTCAATATTTTTTGTTTTTCTTCTTCAGATAATTTTTCGTCTAATTGAATTTCTGGCCAATATTCGATAGTTCCTTTTATTTTTTCAACTTTACCTATAACTATAACATCGGATTCATTAAAGATTGAGTTCTTATCATACATAGGATAATCACCGCTATACATAAGATAACCACCATTACTGTAATTTGCGGAGTTTATACCTGGTATTTCATTAAAGTATTTTTGAGCAATTGGATTTCCATTACTAGATTTTGTTGAGTCAATATCATTTAATGACATGTTGTTTTTGTTAACATCATCATCTAAAGTAGGATTTTTCAAAATATAAGACACTGTAAATATAGTAATCAATAATGCGAAACTAGCTGCAATTGCACTATAACCATATACTTTTGAAAATTCCCTTTTATTAGTCTGCTTTGCCTTTATTGCTGCTTTGGTAGCATCAATTAGGTCATCACTTGGTATTAATTGTATTTTGATATTTTTGATTATATTTTTATTCATAAAAAAAGTCCCCTTTCAGATTTTTCTTAAGCATATTCCTACCTCTTGTTAGCTGCATTCTAATAGCTGCAGATTTTATCTTTAAAATTCTTCCAATCTCTTCAACGGATAAATCCTCAAAATAGAATAGATGCAAAACAGTGCGGTATTTTAAGGGCAACCTTCGTAAAGTAGTATATAGCTCATTTTCTTCTGGCATTTCAAATGAGATTTCTTCATCAAGCGGTAAAGTTTTTTTCATCCATGATGAAGTACAAAACTTTTTACTACAATTGATAGTTACACGTATAAACCAAGCTTTTCGATGTTCTTCATTTTCGAATATCTTATATTTAGAAAAATATCTTAGAAATACATCTTGAAAAACGTCATCAGCATCATGCCTTGATTTTACGTATGATAATGCAATTCTATAAACCATTTGGGAGTATTGTCCGATTACCTCATCAATTAAATCGTCAGTACATAACGATTGTATATTCAATATAATAACCTCCTTTCACTAGTAATACCCTTTAAGTCGTTAAAAAGCAACAACTAATTATAAAAAATTTTAGACTTTTTGAGTATTATTAACTAACAGGGGGTGTCGCCAACATTTTGCAATTATCTTAACTATCTAGAAAGAGTCCTTGAGAATAAAAGGCTTTTAACGCTGTTTATATATAAACAACGTTAAAAATTGTAAGTTAATATCTGAAACTATTTGCTTTATCGTTTTTCAATTCGTTTAATATAAATAATGTGAATAAACAACTTATGCTTATAATGCATGATTATACACTAATCAATTTCCATATTGTTTAGGAACAAATGGTAATATCGCCCATGTAACATCGTCAGCAAGAATGCTTTTTGCTTCGATTTTAGAGCTTGCAACTGTAGCATTGGAACAGGGGTATTCATCACATGACACGCAGGCATCAAAGCCCTTTTCTTTTGCACATTTGAGTTGATCGCATAGTTCATCATGCGTATGACATCCTGAAGTACCACACCCTGAACATCGCATTGACCAGTCGTTAATATTCCATACTCGGCTTAACCTTTCTTCTAATTCTTTTCTAAATTCGTCACTGATTGTGCCGCCGGAAAAGTGAATGCATAAGTCGCACCTATGACCGCATTTTCCGTATACCGCATTTTCTTTCGGAAATGGCTTGCGGTTTGGCTTTTTCTTAATCATTATTAAGCGTTTTAGGTCATCCAAAACATCCAAAGATGTGACATCAATAAACATCCACTTCCCGTCATGGTAAGTCTTCGAGTTATCATAGTAATCTTGTATGAACTTTGAAAAATTACGTCTTTCTTGATCAAATTTTTCCCGCTCTGCCTTTCCAAATATAACAAGAAAAGTAAATTTATCATCATGAATGGTGATAGTAAGAATTGTCTTTTTACCTTGCCGGAATTTTAATTCTTTTTTGCCGTCTGATAGCTCGTCCAAACAATATTTACCTCGCATAAAACACATAGTTTCTTCACTGATTCTATTAAGCACTTCTTGCTTATCCATACGTTAACCTCCACAATTATGCATAATTATACAGTTTGTAACTCGACTACAGTATATCATATTTGAAAATAAAAATAATCAGTGGTTATTATTTATAACAAATACGCAATGAGTATATTTTGTTTATGCTTCCATTATTTAATATTATCTTATAAGTGTCAACGTAAAATATTTAATCTGGTTTTGTGATTGGTTGCATAGAAGATAATGAAATAAATTGTAGTTCGTTTAGTCAAACTTGTCCTTTTTCTTGACAGAAAACCAAGGTCAGGTTAGCATTGTTAATGAATGGGTTAAAAAATGTTTGGAATTTTGCAAATAGATGGTGGAGGGTATTATAATAGAACTGGTGGCAGTTTTACTAATTATAGTAATGTTGGGTCGGAATACGAGGAGTTGAAGAATAAAGTTTATGTGCCGATTAGTTGAAACAATTAAGCTAAAAGATGGAATTTTTGAGAATATGGATATACATAATGAACGGTTTAATATTTCAAGGAAATCTTTGTTTAGTTTGAATGAGATAATTGATCTAAATGAAATTCTTAAATTACATGAGTTTAGTAAAACAGGTTTATTTAAGTGCAGGGTGGTATACAATCAGGAAATACTAAAGGTAGAGTTTATTCCGTATGTTTTAAAACAAATATATAGTTTAAGACTAGTTAATGCTGAAATTAAATATCCTTACAAATACGAAGACAGAACAGATATAAACAAACTATTTGAACTGCGTGAAAATTGTGATGATATTCTTATTGTAAATAATGACAGAATGACAGATACTTCAGCTGCAAATATAGCCTTTTTTGATGGAGATAGATGGTATACTCCGTTAAAACCACTTCTAAAAGGGACCGAAAGGGAAAAGCTCCTACGCAGCAAAAAGATTTTTGGGGAAGATATAAGATTATCTGATTTGAATAAGTTTCAGAAAGCAACAATATTTAGTACTATGGTAAATTTTTGTGATATAATAATTCCAGTAACTAATATACTAGGGTAAATTGATTTAAACAACAAGTTATGAGGGAGAACAAGTATGGAAGATTTGGTTTTTTTACAAATTAACAAAAATGTAATTGATGGTTGTGTAGACTTATTTATTGAAACATTTTCTAAAGAGCCTTGGAATGATGTTTACAAATCACGAGAACAAGTAGTGAATTTCTTTAACAATCACTTTAATAATAACTACTTTGTTGGTTATGCAGCTATGCTAGATGATAAGGTAGTAGCTATGAGTATTGGTATGAAAAAACCATGGATGCCGGGATTTGAGTATTATATAGATGAATTTTGTGTTAGTTACGAAATGCAGGGTAGAGGTGTTGGAAGTTGGTTTATAAAAGCAATAGAAGAAGATATAAAGGTGCATGGAATGAACGCAATGATATTAAATACAGAAAGAGGGTACCCCTCGGAAAAATTCTTTGAAAAAAACGGATTTAAAAAGTTAAGTGATTTGATTGTTCTGGGTAAGTAATTTTAATATCATTCATTCCTTTAAGAAAGGATGTACTTTCTATGCATGAGTTACTTAGAAGATTGTTGCCGATTTTCTTTTTGTTGGCTATCGGTTTTATTGCAAAACATAAAAAGATATTTCAAGAATCCTTTATAGAAGGATTGAAAACGCTAATAGTTAAGATTGCACTACCTGCAGTGTTATTTGATGCTTTCTCAAAAATGACTCTTCAAATCTCCTATTTATTACTTTTTATTTTTGTCTTTTTTTACTGCTGTTTACTTTACTTTTTAGGTCATCTGTTACATAAGCTGTTTCCAAAAATCTATCGTCGAGCATACACAGCAGGCTATTTTACAGGCTTTGAATTTGGAATGATCGGAGTCGGGCTGTTTGGTGCAATTTGGGGTATGGATAAATTGCCTATTATTATGCTAATTGGTTTTGGGCACGAATTATTCATCTGGTTTTTCTTTGTACCATTAATCTCAAGGAAGAAGGATCACCGATTCAACATAATAGATACATTGTGGCAATTCTTGAAGACACCTACCATTATTGCCATTATTTCAGGAATTCTTATCAACCTTTCCGGAATTTATCCCAAAATTGAGGAATCATCCATTGGCGGAAGTATACTAGCCGTGATTGAATTTCTAAAACCACTGACTTCACCACTTATTCTGATTGTTATCGGATATACTCTGATATTTCACCGGGAAAATTTGCGTGAGATGGCTGTATATATTTTATCACGTTTAGCACTGGTAATGGTATTAGGAGCTATATTATTGCTAACTGTTAGGTTCTTGATTCCTGATCTTGATCCCTTATTTGATCAGGCCTTCTATGCTTTTATATTATTGCCAGCCCCATATATTTTACCTTTATATATTCAAGACAAGAAGGAAGCAGCTTTTTTTACTCAATTACTGGTTTATTCAACTGCTGTTTCATTTATTGGCTATGCAATCCTTGTGGGAGTGAGTTTCTGACGGTCTACACAAACATAAGTACATATATTTCATTTCAATGATAAGTGTGGTAAAATTATTGTAATGCAAACATTTAAAGGAATGGTTAGAGGTCTGAGTAGACATAATGTAAAAGCTAATTCAATTTAGAAATCATTAAGTGATTTATTATTTCAAAATCTTAAAGAGAGGATAGGTGTAATGTAAATGAGGGAGAATTTCATATTACAAATATTTATTATTGGAGCTGGAATTTTTTCGATTGTTTCATCAATATTAAATTTTGATTTTTATTTCGAAAGTCGGAAAGCAAGGTTTTTTGTAAGTATCTTCGGGAGAAATGGAGCAAGAGTCTTCTATGGGATGCTAGGGATATTTCTCGTTATATTAGGGGTGAAAACCTTTTAACTACTTATAGATTGATGGTTGTAGCAAATAAATATGTTCTTATATTTGTGGAGGGTTGAACATGTTATTCAATATACTATCGTTAGTAGTAGGTTTGATTTTTATTGTCTCAGCATTAAATATTGCTCTACTG
The DNA here is from genome assembly GCA_023421115.1 of Bacillota bacterium. Classification (GTDB taxonomy): domain Bacteria; phylum Bacillota; class Clostridia; order Acetivibrionales; family Acetivibrionaceae; genus Acetivibrio. The sequence continues at coordinate 28,446 of JAEZUI010000143.1, forward strand.
TTGAAATTTATGTGAGCTGGAACTAAAAAGGAGTGAATTATATTTGGGTAAAAATATGCGTGGTGGTAAACGCACAGCTTTAATTATTTGTTTAATTGCATTGGTCATTTCAATACCTGTTGTTTATTTAGCTATGCGAAACAGAACTATAAATAATGTTGACACATCACAAACACTGAATATGGATGAATTCAATTTTAGGTTGAGTTTTAATACCTATGGCAGGAATCAAATTGACACCTACGATGGAACATTTACTAAAGGTTTAGCTAATTACCGTACTGAAACTATTAAATTTAAAATACCTGACCCCGTTAAAAAAAATATATATAATTTTATGATGGACATTGATATAATGTCATTTCCTGAAACATTAAAAGTTGATAGAATGTATGTTACTCCTGCATGCCACTATAAATTGACTGTAACTATAGAAGGAAAAACAAAAAATATTGTGTGGAATGATGGTTTTGATACCTCTGACATTGAAAATCTTCCTACAGATAATGCAAATTTTTTGAGGCTTGTAAAAGATATAAGTGATTATATCTATAGTACCGAAGAATACAAAAGTATGTCTAAAGCAGAAAGCTTTTATGAATAATCTATGGTGTTCAAGTATAACACAATAAATGTTTAGTAGTATTTCCTTATAGAAAATTGGCAGCGACAAGTGCATTTTAACACTATCAATTTCATAGGTTTAAAAAATGCACTTATCTATTTGATCTCAGCTTTAAATTTGCCTAAATCACGATGCTTTTGAAAGGGATACATAGTCGAATTTTCCGCTACCTAAGAGGGGTATTTTTTCTAAAGTTATAATTTCATTAGGCAGTAAAATCATACTCTGTCCAGTTTTCAAGAGATATTCACGCAAGGCACTTCTTGAAGAATTAGGGCAAGTACTGAAAAGTACTATGACTTCGCCTTTCTTTGGATGAGCTTTGATTACAGCGGCAAATTGGGCACTTCCAAAACACATTTGGGCTATGTTTTCTATTGCATCCAGACTGACCATTTCACCGGATATTTTTGCAAACCTCTTTAGCCTTGACTTTATAACTACAAAACCATCCTTATCTATATCAACTACATCACCGGTGTTATACCACTCGGATACTGGAACAAAGCCCTTTCCTGATATGAGATAACCTTCCATTATGTTTGCACCTTTTACAAATAGATTTCCACCCATATAAATTCCGTCAACCTTTTCAAGTTTGTATTCTATTCCCGGAATTAGTTTACCCACTGTGCCCGGTCTATTGTATAGTGGAGTATTGACGCACAACACAGGCGAAGCTTCAGTTGTTCCATAACCCTCTAACACCTTTATACCAAATTTTTCGAGCCAAATTGCTCTTACTTCATCCTTGAGTTTTTCTCCACCTGATAATACTAGCCTCAAGCTATAGAAATCATAAGGATGTGCATTTTTTGCATAGCCCATAAGAAATGTTGGAGTTCCAAGAAGCATAGTAATATCGTTCATATAAGCTATTTCAGGTATAATTTTGTAATGCAGCGGTGATGGATATAGGTAAACACTTAAACCATTTAAAACAGGGAGAAGTGTTCCGGCAGTTAATCCAAAGGAATGAAACATAGGCAAAGCATTCAACATATTGTCCTTCGGAGTGTAAGCAATTGTACTGGAAAGCTGATGAATATTTGCCATGATATTTGAATGATTTAGCACTACACCTTTAGGTTTGCTTTCGCTGCCGCTGGTAAACAGTATAATTCGGTTTTTATCCGGACTTTTACTTTTAACTCGTGCATGATACTTAACAAGCCCATACAATTTGTCTTTTAAGGATATTGACTTTTTTACATCTTCCAAGTACACTATTCTAAATTGTTCTGACAATTTTTCGAAGTATTCTTCAAGATTAGCTTTCTCCATAAACCTTTTTGAACTTAAAATTGTTTTGACACCGGCTGTTTGGCAACAATCTATATTATTCGCAGAACCTGCACTGAAATTAAGAATAGCAGGTGTTTTTCCTTCATAAAACAGTGAAAAAAGTGTAACAAAATGACCTGTTGAATTAGGTAGCAAAACTCCAACTGTATCTTCATCCTTTAAAAGTGCTGAAAGTTTTCTACCTAATACATAACTTGACATAATTGCTTTTCTGTACGTCAAAGAGTTTTCGGCATCACTTACTATAACCTTTTTTAAGCCATGCAGTTTGCCAGCTGTAAGGAAACTGTTGAAAATGCTGCTGTTGTCCTCATTACATTGCTTAAGCTTATATTTTGCATTCTGAAGGGTTGAAGAAATTCTATCAGCAATTTGCTCTTTCTGATTTCTAAATCGTTTATCTTTGCATTTTTCTATTGTAAAAGGCTTATCAAAATATATCTTAACCTTAGGGAAAAAACGTGTTTTATATTTGTCGTTAACCCTTGAAAGCTTTGAAAATTCAAGACCTTCCATAGCTACAGGATACAGCGTTGCTCCTGTTCTAGCAGCTAATAGTCCTAAACCACTGTAAATCTTCATCACACCGCCTGTTTCAGTTAATCTTCCTTCTGGAAAGATAACAACAGGATAACCTTTTTTTATAACCGGAAGTAGTGTCTTTAGTGAATACGGGTTTAATGGGTCAATAGCTATGTGATTTACAAACTTTAACAAGTGTCTGAATTTCTTTGCGTAATAAGTGTGTATAACAAAATACGTGTTTTCAGGCAAAAATGGTGCTAGAAAGAACGGATCAAGAAAGGACACATGGTTAGGCATAATTATTGTTGGTCCATCTGTTTTAAAGACTTCCTTATTATATACTTTTGTTGAAAACAAATGTTTTGTTAATATTGAAAGTAGAAACTTTACTAGTTTTCTCATATTTAACACCCCTGTTTGATTCAAAATTTCTTACAATTTTATTATGACACTACAGAGGAATAAATTTTAGATATCAAAAGTCATAACTTTGAATAAACATATATGACTTTCGTCATAACTTTCTATTTCAATAACATTAGGGACAGAATCTTATCTTAAGAAGTCTCTAATAAAACTATAGAAATAAAAAAAGACACTATATTTAAAATAAATACATGGTATAATAATAAAATTATGCCTATAATAATAAAATGAAGGTTTATAAAAATAGGGAGGATACATATATGGAAAACACTGAACTTAGGAATCCAATTGTAACAATTGAGATGGAGAATGGAGAAATAATGAAAATTGAGTTATATCCAGACATAGCTCCTAATACGGTAAATAGCTTTATCTCACTTGTTAATAAAGGCTTTTATAATGGAATTATATTCCACAGAGTTATACCAGGCTTTATGATACAGGGAGGAGATCCTGAAGGAATCGGTATGGGTGGCCCCGGCTATACAATTAAGGGAGAATTTAACTCCAATGGTTTTAAGAATGACTTAAAACACAGCCGTGGAGTCTTGTCAATGGCAAGATCAAGAGATAGAAATTCTGCCGGATCCCAGTTTTTTATAATGGTAGATGCTGCTCCACATCTTGATGGGGAATATGCTGCTTTTGGAAAAGTTATTGAGGGTATGGAAATTGCGGACAAGATAGTATCTGTAAAAAGAGACAGATCTGACAAGCCTTTAGAAGATCAAAAAATGAAAAATGTTTCTGTCGAACTTTTTGGCAGAGAATATGGTGAACCTGAAGTTATGTAATGAGAAGATAGTCTGTTATATGTTTAGGCATATAACAGACTATCTTTTTATCATTAACTATGCTTAATATTTTTCAAATGTGAAATAGTATTTCTTAGAATAAGGTGATTCCAAAAAAACACTAGTCAATTACCATTTCAAAAAGGACTTTTTATTGTATTCAGTAATTGTTTTCGGTATAATAAAAATGATGAGTTATCCCTAAATTTATTGAGATTCATTAATATAATGCTCAAAACTATTAAAATTACAGTGAATTAGATTAAACGATGTGAAGTTTGTGTGTAAATTATGGAATTTTTGAACATTAATAATTTAATATATAATAACTTAATACTTTATGGGAGGATTTTTTATGAAAAAAACAATTCGTTTCACAACAGTGGCAACATTACTGAGTTTCATGCTTGTTATGGCTTTGCCTACAAACCTGTATGCAGCATCAACAGTTACGGTTGACTGGGACACGACTTATCAAAAAATTGACGGATTTGGTGTGTCGGAAGCTTTTCATCAATCAAACAATATTGCTCGTTTAGGTGAGACAAAGCAAAATGAAATCTATGACTTATTATTTTCAACAACTGATGGAGCCGGGTTTTCCATATTCCGTTCAAAACTTGGTGACGGAGGAACGTGGGGAAATGCAGATGATGGTCCTAATAAAACAATGCAGCCATCAGAGAATGTATGGGATTGGACTGAATCAAATGATGACCAAATTCCTATGATTAAAGCTATTCAGTCAAAATACGGAATAGATAAAATTCTTTATACTGTTTGGAGTCCACCTGCTTGGATGAAAACCAACGGTTCAGTTGTAGGAGGCTCTCTTAAAACTGATAAGTATCAAGCCTATGCTACATATTTGGCTGAACACATAAAGAACTATAAATCAAAATTCGGAATTGAAATTACACATATAGGAATCCAGAATGAACCTGACCTTGAGACTTCCTATTCTTCATGTAGATGGACGCCTACACAATTAAAAACATTTATGAGCGATTATTTAGTGCCTACTTTTGATAAAGAAAATATTACAGCAAAAGTTATATCCGGAGAGAATATGTCCTTTAATGAACAATATGCAATTGACTCGCTAAACGACCCAATTGCAGTTACAAGAACTGATATTGTAGGTGCCCACAATTATGGAAGTTCTTACATAACATTTCCAACAACAAAGGCCAAGGGAAAAGATATATGGATGACAGAAGTATCTGATATGAACGGTAATGATACCACAATTAATGATGGAATGAAGTGGGCAAAGCAAATACACGATTTTATGACTATAACTGAAGGAAACGCTTGGTTTTACTGGTGGGGTGCATGCTTCAAAATGCACAACGGAGAAGGTTTAATACAAATGGACTTGAATTCAAAAACCTATAAAGTTGCTAAAAGACTTTATACTGTTGGACAATTTTCAAGGTTCATAAGACCAGGATGGCAGAGGATTGAAGCTACAAAAAGTCCAGTTTCTAACGTATACGTTACCGCATACAAAGATCCGGATACCGGTAAATTTGCAATAGTTGCTATGAATAACGGTTGGTCAAATCAATCTATCAACTATACATTAAAAGGTTTTTCACCAGCATCAGTTACACCATACACAACTTCATCAACTCAAGACTTAAAACAAGGTTCAGATATAACTATAAATGGTTCAAGCTTTAGCTTTGATTTAGCTCCAAATTCAATAACAACATTTGTTGGTGGTGGCGGTTCTTCTTCAGTTATGTATGGTGATGTTGACGGTGATGGTAGCGTAAATTCTATCGATTTCGGTCACATGAGAAAGTATCTCTTAGGAATAGTAAATGATTTCCCAGTATCTAGCGGTGAAAAGGCTGCTGATGTAGATGGTGACGGAAGTGTAACTTCAATTGACTTTGGATATATGAGAACATATCTCTTAGGCAAAATACAGAAGTTCCCGGCGGAAAAATAAACTTTGTTTTAAATGATAATGTTACACACTATGAAAAGTAGTGTGTAACATTTTTTGTTACTTAAGAAAGTGCATTGATTTTTATCTTGCATAAAGTCAAAAGATATATCTAGAGTGGACAGTTGTTGAAAAGTAGTAGGCAAATAAAAATTAAGTGATTTGGATAAATGGATTAAGGAATTTTCGGGTTTACAGGAAGTGGGGAGGGAGCAAATTGTGCTGAAGTAGTTTTTAGTATCACAAATATTAAAGAGAGGTCATTTGAAAAAACGCATAACCCAATTACACGAAATAAAAATTTCGTGTAATTGGGAGTAGGAGAAAATTAATTTTCTATAGTTGACTAAAATTTAACAATCTCTAAAACTATTTTTGCTGTTCCATTTGTATTCAACCATCGCTATTCCTATAAAATATTCCGATTTCCTCAATCAATAAACTTTTTCTTTAACTCATCTGCATCTTTTATTGATATCTAAATCTTTAAGAAAGGTAGATTTTTTGGTGTTAAAATAGAAAAGCATATAAAGAATTGTTTTGAATCTGGAGCACGTATGCTTCCGCTAACTCTTCTTTCTGGGTTTCTTATTAAGCTTTAAAACAATATTTCGCTCTGATGCCATAGTTTGAAACAGACTTGATACAAGTGCTGCTTTTTCTTTTAACAATAGATTGCCCAATTGTGTTTCAGTTGCAATTTGTTCCATTACGGACTTCAGGTCTTGCAGTTCGAAAAGATTAACGGCTATGCAGAAAAAGCTTTTCCGTCGTCCATCATTGTAGTTTGCCAATAGGTATTTTAAAATTTCTATTTTTTCAGTAATTTCGGATTGATAGGTTTGTAGTCCTATTTTCTTGACTTTCTCGAAATCCTTTAACTGATTGCGATGAGTGATAAAAGAGTCAAATTCGTCTATACCGTCATATTTTTCACAAGGATACTCCTCACACAGATAACAGTATTCAATTCTCCCGTGCTGTAGGCTACACCTTGTAATTGCACATGGTTGATTGCCTGCACCACCTCCACAACCTGGACAATAATTATCTAAGTGCATTGAACACAGACCACAGTTTAAGCCACAAAGCGAAAATAAAGTATAACACCTTTTGAATTCTGCCATTTTATTCTCCTCTTCATTATAAAGGAATCATTTTCTTAGTTCTTTTGTTTGCCTTACAAACCTACTTTATTATTGTGTAGGTCTTTTTATCTATAATGTCATATTCTACAACCTCTTTAGATATCCACTCATCCTCAATTCCGACTTGCCCATCACCATAATAGATGATTATTTCGTGGTGTTTATTTTCTTCCTTAAGCTTACCGACAATATTAAAGATAAAGAAACCCTCACCATTTTCTAACGTAGTATTTCCGGTAAATTTAAAATTTAGGCTGTCTAGTTCAAAAAAACTCTCATACTTTTCTATAACTTCTTCAGATTTAGAAACTGGATATATTTCTATGTGTCCTTCATCATTAATTGATTCCATACTATTCCAAATACTAAATCCTAAGAATATTTCGTCCTTGTCTTTTAAAGAATTTAAAAAGGCCTGTATCTTAAACTCAGCAAACTCTGAGTATCTGATAAAATTATCGAAACCAACAAAATACTCAGTTTCATTTTTTGTCACTGTTATGTTTTTCTTTTTACCACCCTTACAATAAATACTGTATATATATTGATCAATTTGACCATCACTCTTCTTTTGTAAGAATTCATACCCATCTATCAGCCTGTTTTCAAAGTAAGTTTTATAATACTCTATTGCCTTTCTTAACCCAGTTTCACGTTTATCATATATATCTACACATTCCATTAAAAGCTCTATATCTTCCTTATTTATTGCCGTTATAAATTTTTCAACTAATAAATTTTGTTTATCAGAATTTATTAGTTCCGAACTAAGATTATTATCAGTTCTTTCATTGGTTTTCTCTTGAGATACTTTGTCACCTTCTGTAATATCCCTAATGTGACTTTCATTTAAGTTTGTATCTTTATTACTTTTTTCAATTGAAATATTTTGGCATGAAGAAAAAATAAGTGCAAAACATATTAGTGTTAAAGAAACTACCGCTATTTTCATATATACCTCCAATAAAATAATTACTATTTGTTCAAATGTAAAGTTGCTAGTTATCTTGTTCAAAAAACTCCTGGTAGTGGATACCATTAAAAATTTTATCCATATAAATATGACGAGTTAAACGTCAAAAGGTTCCCTATTTTGGAGGTAAATATATAAATTATAATAAGAAATTTCATACAAACAAACTGACTGATTACTCAGTCAGTTACATAGTATATAATGAGCCAATGAAAATTCCTTGTAATTAGATATTATAGAGCTTTAATTTCATTTTTGTCCAGTGAATTTTTATAACGTCTAATATTTGATTTATTATCTTCATGAATATAATCATTTAATACTTTTTTTAAATTTAGTACATCGTTCATTTCATAATACCCTACTTTTCCTTTTATAAATCTGACAGCTCTAAGTGCTCCAAGCGCAAAAGCTTTTCTTGAAAAGGATTCATGGGAAATTTCGATTTTATCATCTTCCCCAATAATCATTACATCATGTTTTCCAACAACACCACCTGCTCTTATTGCTGTAATGGGCACTTGCGTCTCTGTATCGTCATTACCGGAATGCTTTAATCCTTTTTCAATTTCAACTGCTATTTTCTTAGCAGTCCCAGACGGAGAATCCTTTTTGTTTTTATGGTGAATTTCAGTAATTTGAAAGTCATAACTGTTTAATAGATTAGCTGCCAAATTAGTTAATAACATGAGCACATTTACTCCAAGAGTTATGTTTGGTGCATATACAATGCCATTTCTATGTTTGTTGGCAAGCAAAAACAGTCTCTTTAAAGAAAATTTTGAGAATCCCGTTGTTCCTATTACAATATTTACTTTTAATTTTGAAAAAATCTTTGCATTTCTTGCGGCGGCTTCAGGGCTTGAAAAGTCAACAACAACATCCGGTTTGGTTCTGAAAATTATCTGCTCAATATTATCAGAACCCTCAACTTTAATTCCGGTATTTACGTTACCGATAATCTCTCCTAAATCTTTACCTTTTTTATTACTGTTAGGGCTGCAAATAGCTGACACTAGTTTTATATCTTCTTGTTCCAATAAAAATTTACCTATTTCCTTACCTGTTTTTCCTAGTCCAGAAATACATACTCTAATCATTCAATTACCTCCATATTCGTAGATTTTATTGTAGAATCAAGCTTGTTAACCCAAACTTGACTTTGTTGTTTGCAATGTAAGTTACATCGATCACTTTTTGGAACAAACCTATAGCAGCGGACATCAAAAAACGCTACAGATATCACACCGTAGCGTCGAAATTTAAAGGTACAACCACTATAAAAATCAATTGCCTTTTTTCTTTCAACGCTTGCGAAATTAGCTGACGGATTCGGGTTGAAAGTTAACCCTACCAAGCATAACTTGGACTCACCCCAAAAATGGTTCTCCCGCTCCATATTAATGGATTCAGCGTGTATCTTAATTTATTATTTTATTAACATGTACTCCTTTTTTTATACATAAGGGGCACGGAAACTTATATACAATATAAGCTCCTACCCCAGAAGCTACAATAATTTGACCAAAAGAATTTTATTATCTAACCGGATTATTTGAATTTCAGCTATTTACTATACTTCTTAAATAAGTCATCTAAAGCTTCTCTTAATAAAAATGCCTCTGTCTTTTCTGTCTCCTTTGATAATCCGGATAGTCTGTCAACCTGTGTCTTTGTAAAGTAACTGGATTTCAACACCATGCTTTCTGCTTCAGATAAACACACTCTGTTTTTACCTAGCTTTTTTGCTCTAAACATCGCACTATCAGCTACTCTAAAAAGCTCTACTGCATTCTTCGCATCTCTGGGGTAACTGGCTATTCCACAGCTTATAGTTATATATACGTTTTCTGCTTTGTTTTTATCACTAAATGTAAAAGTATTATCCGAAAGATAGCGTCGAATTTCTTCCATTTCCATAAAGCTTCTTTCAGAACCCTTACTCACAAGTAAAAGATTAAACTCATCGCCGTGCCTCGTCAATAAGTCATTTCCTAATAAGTTTTGATTAAAAACAGAAACCAATTTTTTAACAACTTCGTCACCAATGGCATAACCATATATTTTATTAATGTTTTCAAAGCTATCAATGTCAGCTACTGCAATGCTGAAAGGGCCATCTCCATTAGATATCAATTCTTGGACTTTCCCCATAAATTCTTCTTTACTAACCAAATCGTCATACATATGCCCTTTCCCCCGTGTAAAGTACTATATCAAATTTATATATATATGTCAATATAGTTATGTGAAATTAATATAATTCGATGTAATTCTACATATTTTATGAGGTGAAAATTGCTGTTCCAACAGATGTCTCTGCAGGGACAGCCAATCCTGTTATAAATAATATAAATATCACTGAAATGATTGCCAATAAAATAACATGTTGCATATCCTCTGATAAATTCATTATCCCTATCTCCTTTTGAGTTGACAATTCCTGATATAAATTCTTTGATCGTTCAATATAATATATTATTCTTAGATAAAAGTGTGATTATCTTTTCTACAAGTAACTTAAGATAATAATACAAACACATTTTTTTCTAGTGTTTAAAGTATCAATAAAGCTTGTAAATGCTGTTCTTTAGTTGTATCATAAAAGTATTGGAATTATTTTAATACTATTATATTGAGGTTGTCACACTTATGAAAAACATGTCGGATTATGAAATGCCAATTATTTTAAGAGATTTTTTAAGCTATCTTCAGACAATCAAAGGAAAATCAATCAACACTGTTAAAGTTTACTTTTATGACTTGAGAGTGTTCTTGAGATTTCTAAAAGTACACAGAAACTTAGTCGATAAGCAATTAGAGTTTGAAGAGATAGATATCTGTGATGTAGATATAGAATTGATCAAAACCATCACTCTAAGCGATTTATATGCTTTTATGTCCTATGTCAGTAATAACCGTGACAATACTGCATATGCACGTGCAAGGAAGGTTGCAAGTTTAAAATCTTTCTTTAATTATCTTTTTACTAAAGCTAAGCTTATTAATGTTAATCCTGCAAGCGAACTTGAATCACCTAAAATCCTTAAACGCCTTCCTAGGTATTTAAACGTTGAAGAAAGTAAACAGCTTTTATCGTCAGTGGATATCGGAACATATTCGGAACGGGATTATGCAATGTTAACTTTGTTTTTAAACTGTGGTATGCGACTATCCGAATTAGTGGGAATTAATATAAATAACATAAAAAATGATACTCTTACTGTTATCGGAAAAGGAGGAAAAGAGCGAAGTATTCCTCTTAACAGCGCCTGTGTAGATGCTATAAGAGATTATATGAAGGTTCGTCCTGTAAATGGTGTAAAAGATAAAAATGCTCTTTTCATAAGCGGCAGGAAACAACGTATTAGTAAGGAATCGGTTCAAAAGATTGTAAAAAAATATATAAAACAAGCCGGCCTTGACCCTCAACGCTATTCAACACATAAATTAAGACACACCGCTGCGACTCTGATGTATCGATACGGCAAAGTTGATATAAGAGCACTACAGGAGCTTTTAGGCCACGAGAGTATTTCAACTACAGAAATCTATACACATTTAGATAAGGAACAATTAAAGGATGCTGTCGATAAGAATCCACTCTCCGGATACAACAGAAATAAAGAAAAGCATAAGAACGAAGAGTAGATTTGGCATACTAGAGCATTTCAAAAAACAACCTATACAATAAGCCCATCACGGAAGCTTAAAAGCTTCCAAACACAGGAACTTTATTTTGCTGTGCAAAAAATGTAAATCAGATTTTTGGGAGTCACCCTATATAAATTCAGTTATAAATATCATTTCGCCGGTTATGTCGATGACAACATCTTTTAGAAATTTGATACCTGCATCAATATTCCATGAAGTTTTACACTCAAAAACACCTTTTTCAAGTTCCTTTAAAGCTAGAATTTCACATACATTAGAAAATTCATTATCCATTATTGCTTCCATTATTTCTGAAGAGTTTTTGTAGAATGAGTATTCAATGTAGCCGCTTATCTTTGATAAATATTCACTAAGTTCTAATGAAGTCATAATGACCGCCTCCAAACAATAAAGATACTAGATTTTAGGAGTTGAATTGATATATTTGTGCGTGATTTATTATTAGCCTTAACAATTATAATTTCTTACTATAAATTTCGTCATATTTCAGAGAAACTTAACCATTTGTTTGTATAAAACAAGTTTTACCAATTTGAGTTATGCTTATTCAAATCAATTGTTATTATTAAGAAATATAATAACAAAACTTCCTGTTGATGGACAGGAAGTTTTGTTAAAAGCCGCTGTTTTTACAAATTATGACTTTGCTTTCTTAATTAGTTTTACTAAGTTTAATCTGTATTTTAAAAAAACAAGTATTTATTTTATCTTTTCAGGTTGAACCACTGAATATCCGGAAGTAATCCTGTCTCCGTTCGAATCAAAAAGCATTGTACCATTTATTCCGTTTGGCATAGAAGACGAGTTCTCAAATGTAACAGTAGTTTCACCAGCCTTAAGCAGTTTAAACTCTATAACAGCTATCGTTCCTGTTTCTTCAAGTTCTTCTGAAATTTTATATTCTTCGAGGTTCATATACAATTTACAGAAATTAAGTATCCCTGCATTTAGATTGTGTGAAACTGCATTAATAGGACAAAATTCATCATTGGCTATAATAGTACCACTTGAAGGTATTGTGCTGTTTGTATAGGAAGCTCCTGTCGGTTTAACCGGTTGTAGAACTTTAGGGTCATATTTTAAATTAACCTGGTAGCCTGATAATTTACTTATTTCATTGATTCTCACGGTAGCCTTAATTGTTTCTCCTACTTCAACCTCTGTCTTATCAAAATCTATTGTGATGTAGCTTGATGAAGCCGAACTTGTAGGTATTGCTACAGGACTAGTTGTTGTAACTATAGGTGTAGGTGTTGCAACTGGGCTAGTTGTTGTGACTAAAGGTGTAGGTGTCGCAACGGGTTCAGTTGTAGCTGTAACCACAGGTCCAGTTGTTGGTGTAGCTTCTGGTGTAGGAACTGTATCAGGTGATTTTATATAAAGCTCCTCTGGTTGCAGCACTTTGTAACCTGATGAAATTCTGTTTCCATTCCAATCCAAAAGTATTGTACCGCATATACCGCTAGGCATTGATGCTGTATCTTCAAAGACTAGTGATGTTGTACCTTCTGCTAAAACCTTAAAAGTTATAACAGCTATTGAACCTGTACTTTCAGGCGCATCAGAAGCTCTATACTCTTCTAGATTGGTATACGCTCTTCCAAAATTGAGTATTCCATTAGTTACATCATTTGAGGCTGCTGGTATAAATCCGTAATCACTGTTTGAAAGTAATGTTCCTTTTGTAGGGATGCTACTGTTTGTATAAGGTACCTTACTTGATGTAATGGGCTGTAACATATCAGGATTATATTTCAGATTTATCTGATAAGCAGCTAAATTATCAATATTATTAACCATAACAGTTGCGATAATTGTGTCATTGACTTTGGCATATGTCTTGTCAAGGTCAATTGCAACATAGCTATCACCTGTAATTTCAGGAGTAACTACACTTGTAGGTTCCGGTGTAGGAGTTACAATAGTAGGTTCCTCTGTAGGTGTTGTTTCAGGTGTAGGTGTTTTTTGAATACTAGGAGGTGGTGACGTTTGAACACAATTGCTTGTAGACGCACTAATAATATTAAGGGAATTAGATAAACTATATCCTGATATTTTCTCTCCATTACAGTTAAACAACAATGTACCAGAAATTCCATTTGGCATTTTAGATGTATTCAAAAACTTTATTGAAGTGGAGCGATAATTTAAGACCTTAAAGAATAAAACCGCTACATCTCCACTGCTTTCATGTTTTTCGAACATTTTGTATTCTTCAAGATTTGTATAAAACTTGCTAAAATTCAATATTCCTTTATCTAGTTCATGTGAAGCAAGAGCAACCAATCCAAAATCCTCATTAGAAAGAAGCTTTCCTGCATCAGGAATTGTTGTATTTGCAAATGCTATTCCGTTTGAATCGACAGGCTGAAGTACCTCAGGATCATATTGTATATTTAACTGATATCCTGCCAAATTATCAATATTAGCTACATTTATTTTTGCTTTTACGATATCTCCCTTAAATGACATTGTCTTATCCAAATCAATACTTATAGAACTTACAGAATTGTAGCCCTCGTTTATAATTTGTGGTTGAACTACTTCATAACCACTTGTAATTCTGTTACCAGACCAATCAAACAGCATTGTTCCGGAAATTGCATTTGGCATAGTTCCTGTATTGTCAAGTCGGATTTGAGTAAGAGCTTTTTTAATTACTTTGAAGCTTATATATGCCAATTCACCCGAACCTTCACCTTCTCCTGCTTTGTAAGCTTCAAGATTTGTATAGGATCTTGCAAAATTCAACACGCCTGCTTTAAGGTCATGTCCAGCAATAGATACAACTCCAAAACCAGGATTATTAATTAGATCCCCTACCTCAGGGTTTGTGTTTGAATCATAAGGCTCTCCTGTTGAAGAAACTATAGGTTGGAGGATAGTTTGGTCGTATTTAATATTTACCTGAAAACCTGCTAAATTATAGATTCCATCTGCTTTAAGAGTTGCAGTTATGATATCACCTACCGATACTTCACTTTTATCCAAATCGAGAGAAATACTGCTTTTTTCCTCAACGTTTGGATCTTTAACCTTTATGACAGGAGGTTGGGTTACTGTATAACCGCTTAAAATCCTGTCACCATTCCAGTCAAACATAAGTGTACCGGATATTCCGTTTGGCATTGAAGTAGAATTTTCAAACAAAATCGAAGTTGATTTTGCATTAAGAACCTTAAAGCTAATTACTGCTAGAGTTCCTTTCGTATCTGCAATTCCTGATTCTTTATAGGTTTTAAGATCAGTATAAGATTTACCAAAACTCAATATTCCCGCAGATAAATTGTGAGCTGCTAGGGCGAATGGATTATAATCATTATTTCCAAGCAAATCACCTGCTAAAGGTATAGTATTGCTTGTATAATCTTCACCTTCTTCAGTGACAGGTTTAAGGACTGATGGGTCATAGGATAAATTAAACTGATATCCTGCGAAATCAGCAATACTGTCAATATTTATTATTGCGCTAATAATATCCCCAACTTGAGCATCTGTATTGTCTATTTCCATAGATACATTACCGTTTATAATTTGTGGACCTTCTGCATTAAAGATACCTGCTTGAATAACTTTATAATCAGAGATTCTATTAGCGTCCCAATCAACTAATATAGTTCCGCTAACAGCATTAGGCATATAATCTGAATCTTCAAAGGACACAGTTGTTGCTTTGCTATCAAGAACTTTAAACTCAACAACTCCAAGAGTACCAGTTCTCTCATCGATATTACTTTCCTTATATTCTGTGAGACTTAAATATGAATCAGAAAAATTTAAAATCCCATTTTCTACACTATGTACTCCGATAGAATGTTTTAAATAATCTGGATTATTAAACATATTGCCACCGGACAAACATGTAGTATTGTTATAAGCCTTTCCTGCTGCTGTAACAGGTTGTAATACTTCAGGATCGTATTTGAGATTAACCTGATATCCTGCGAGGTTATAGATATTATTTACATTCAAAGAAACTTTAACTGTTTCGCCAACTTTAGCAGAAACTCTGTCATATGCTAAAGATATATTACTTTCGGTTATAGGATTTTGGTTGTCAGAGTTGATTATTCCAGCCTGAACAACTGTATAACCGGAAATAATCCTATTTCCATTCCAGTCAAAAATGTTTGTTCCTGTAATGGCATTAGGCATTTTACTAGTATCTTCAAAAACAATTGAAGTAGGTTTTTCAGAAATCACCTTAAAGGATAAAACAGCAACCGAACCATCAGCTTCAGCATTATCACTTGCTCTATATTCTTCAAGGTTTGTATATACCTTCCCGAAATTCAGTATTCCGGCTGTAGTATTGTTAGATGCTTGAGGTAAAGCACCAAAATCACTGTTGTTAAGCAAAGTACCGCTTTCAGGATTTGTAAAATCAGTGTATGGTTTACCCGCTTTATTAATTGGTTGTAATACTTCAGGATCATATTTCAAATTCACCTGATACCCTGCAAAATTACTGATGTTATTAATGCCTATTGTAGCTGTAACAACTTCTCCTACTTTTGCTTTTGTTTTGTCAAGCTGAAGCTCTATACTTGAATCCGAAGCTCCAAAAACTATGCTTGAAAACAAACTACTGCTTAATAGTAATGCGACTGCTAAAAGAATAGATAAAGCTTTTTTTATCCTCATTTATTATACATCCCCTTTCAAAGGATTAAATTGATAACTATTTTTTAGTACATAAAAAATAAATGCCAGGTTGCTTGGATATAAATGAGTGTATTGAGATAATATGAACTAGTTGCGTTGGTGTATTGGAATGATAAGAATAAAGATTATTAAATTCTTGTTATAGACATCAAATTCGACATTACAATTCAATTTTCTGCAATATAGGCTTAGTGATTTTTGAAACAGCCCATTTTGTTTAGTATTTAAAAATATTTTTAAAGTCACTCCTTAAAACTAAAAGGTACGTCTATAGTCCAGCACCTCCCTTTGTATAATGTGTACCTATTTGAACCTTAAAAGAGTAACTAATAAGCAATTTAAAATTATTCAAACCAATATTGATTGCCAATATAGTTATTCGTAAAAAGAAACTACTTTTTTTGTGTCAAACAATATTTTTTTAAATTCTTCGTAGAAAATTCATATATTATAATTAAAATATAGATGAGGAAAACGATTGAGCAGTAAAGTCATTATGTAAAATATAATCTGTTTGGTATGAAGTGAAAGTATGAAGATATTGTTTGTAAGCACATTGATAAATATGATTGCACGGTTATATTATAATTATGTTTATCTTATTTTTGATACTTATCACCTTACTATAATAAATTATATTATAATTTAAATTATCTTTCAACAATTATATAATCCTTGTTTTTCTTAACATATTACTTCTTATAAGGTAACACGCTAATTATGTAAACCGTTTTGATGAACAAATATTAATCCTACTGCTTTTCCAACTGGGTCTGGACAATTCTAACAAGTTCATCGAAAGTTATATCGATTATGCCTTCCGGAAATTCTGATTTTTTTGAACAAACAGCCAACTTATAGGAAGCATCTATTTCATAACGCTTGAAATAGCATTCTCCAAAATTATTTGAAGTTTTAAACTTTATATTTCCTCCCTCAAACGAGAAGGAAAATGAGTTAAGAGGTATTGACAAACCTCGTCCATCTGCTTTTATATAGCTTTCTTTTAGAGTCCACAAATCAAAAAAGGCTTCTCTTCTTCTTTTGCTTTCCACAGTTAACAGATATTGATGCTCGTCTTCAGAAAAAAACCTTTTTGACAAATTCAAATCAACATCATGAATTTTCTCAACATCAATTCCAACAGGCAAATTATCAACAACACAAACTACCCAATCACCGGAGTGGGACAAATTAAAGTGAAAATCCTTCGTTCCTACTAAAAAAGGCTTTCCATAATCATTCTTGTCAAAATGTATGTTTTTATTTTGTTCTCCAAGTAATGATACAATTATGAATCTCAACAACATTTTTGAAGTGAGGCCTCTTATTGCATCTTCATACCTTCTAAACCTTTTAATCTTTTCTTGTTCATCTACGGAAATATATGAAAGCAACTCTTCAAAAATATGTTTTTGAATTTGTTCTATTTTTACGGCATATATTTTCAAGCTGATATCCCTTTCAAGGTCAAATATTCCAGATTTAATCTGCATCGTGAAATTTATTTATTTAAGGCACAATCACTGATATAAACTCTTTTGCGTTTTCAATATAAATATGCGGCAATATTTTATAATACCATAATATAAATGTCAATAATATTTATTTACTAAAACATATTTTATTTTTCATAAATATAGATTAATATATTAATGATATGTTTTAAAAAGAATTTTATTAATACAAAGGATGAAATGTATGAATTTCTTTAAAGTATTACTAATTATAAATATTATTCTATTGATATTGATTGTACCAGGATTTATCTTTCTTAATAAGCATCTTTCACAAAAGGATAATCCTCTAGGTCCAAATACAAGTTTACCGTCATATACCTCCAATAAAAGTGTTACAGATTTTAATGATGAAGATTCGGCGGATGGTACACCAAAAGAAGAGCCTATTATCATTCCAACTGAACTTCTACCTTCATCGAATAAATTTAAGTGGGAAGTTCTTAAGGATACTACTCCTATAGAAGTGCTAAACCAAGTTAGTTTTCCGGTACCCGAGGAGTATAACAGCATAAAGGGTGTTACAACTTTTAGAGGAAATAATTATAGGAACTCAGCAAGTTATGGGACTGTTGAAGTTAATGAAAAAAAGCTTGAAAAAATATGGAGCATCAAAATAGGATATATAGACGAGTGGACAGGTGTAGGCTGGAATGGTCAGCCTGCTATAGTTAAGTGGGATGATAAAGTTCGTTCAAAAATGAATATAATTAGTAATAAAAAAAATAAGGATGACTTGAAAGAAGTTATTTACGGTACTCTTGACGGAAAAATATATTTTCTTGACTTAGAAGACGGTGAACGCACACGTAATCCAATTAATATAGGTTTTCCTATCAAAGGTAGCGTAACTGTAGATCCAAGAGGATTACCTCTTCTATATTGCGGACAGGGTGTAGAAAAAAACGGAACGACAATAGGAAGGATCGGATTTAGGATTTTCAGCTTAATTGATCAGAAGGTGCTTCACTTTATAAATGGAATTGACAAAACTGCATACAGGGGTTGGGGTGCCTTTGATTCCTCGCCTCTCATAGACGCTAAAAGCGACACAATGTATGAATGCGGTGAAAATGGTATTTTGTACTCAATCAAATTAAATACAAGCTTTGATCCTAATGCAGGATCAGTTTCTATTAAACCTGAAACGCTTAAATACAGATATTCTTCACCTGCTGTAGTAAGACAGGGTATGGAAAATTCTATAGCTATATATAAAAACCTTTCTTACTTTGTAGACAATACTGGGTATTTGCATTGTGTTGATCTTAACACACTAACTCCTTTATGGATAAGGTTTGTTACCGATGACACAGATAGCACTGTTGCTTTAGAGGATTGTGGAGATAATAAAGTGTATTTATATACTGCCTGTGAGGTAGATCATCAAAAACAAAACGGTTACAGTTATGTGCGAAAAATCAATGCTCTTAACGGCGAACTTATCTGGGAAAATAGCTACCAGTGTACTTACAGTGAAACAAACGGTGGTGTTCTCGCCTCACCTGTTGTAGGTAAAAATGATATAGATAATCTTGTATTATTTAATATTGCCAAAACTGGGACAAAAAACGGCGGTAAATTGATAGCCTTTGATAAAGACACAGGAAAAGAAGTATGGGTTATAAATTTTAACAACTATTGCTGGAGTTCACCTGTCGACATTTATACCAAGGATGGTAAGTCCTATATTATTCAATGTGATTCAGGTGGATATATGTATCTTATTGAAGGAAAAACAGGAGAAATAGTCGATAAGATACCTCTAGGTGCAAACGTTGAAGGGTCTCCAGCTATATATGAAGATATGATTGTTGTAGGCACACGAGGACAGCAGATTTTTGGCATAAAGGTAAAGTGATATATATCACTTGGTATTTTCGAAAGTCAGCCTGCACTTGTCTGCTCTGTATTTTGACACAACATACTCAACAACCTGACCACTCTTGGAATATATGACATTGGAAATCTTTATAAGCGGTTGACCGGATTGAACTTTTAAATATTGGGCTTCATTAGGTTCTGTATAAATGACTTCAAGAGAACTCCTTGTTTTAGCAGGCAGCAATGGGTATTTTCCTCTTAATATATCAAAGGATTGCTTTTTATTCTTTACATCGTCAATAATATTGGGAAAAAGACTCAAAGGTATATACGAAGTATTATAGGAGAAAATTTCGTTCTCTAAATTTGTAACAAAAACAATTTGGGCAAAATCCACAGTCTGAATGCAACTTACAGAAAATACATCCGAAAGTTTCTTGTATTCCTTATTTGTAACTGTTTCCATCAATACAATATTCCTCTCACCGGGAGATTCATTGTCTAAAATCGAATCAGAAAAACCGGTATAAGCCCTTACATCAATTGCTGATTTGGGTTTTGATACGAAGGTACCCTTTCCCTTTTCCTTATAAAGGTACCCATTGTTGGTAAGCTCACTTATTGCTTGTCTTACAGTAGGCCTGCTTATATCATATATTTCACACAAATCCTGCTCTGACGGGATTTTACTATCTGGCGTATATTCACCACTGTCAATTTTATCAATAATTAAATTCTTCAACTGAGAATATAGTGGTATATTGCTATATTTATTAATCACTTAGAAAACCTCCCTAAGATTATATTGCTGCAGACGGGTTTAAAATATTCCTAGGAGTTAAGAATAATAACACGTCATTACGTCTTCACTAATATTACTACACAACTTTGAACAAATCAATATATTTTTTGATTTAGGTTATTTTTTTGAAATGGCCTTACCTTGCATTGCAAGAAAAAAATATGATGCCCAATGAAGCAATTCCTTCTTCACTAGACATCATATATCTATTCTTTGTATAACTTATAGTTATACTTTAAGTTCAACCTTTACATTTATATCTTTATTTTCTTCCAAAATAGGCTTTACTACTTCATCTACAAATTCTTCAACCTGCTGTGGAGATCTCCCTACGTAGTTCTTAGGTTCAAGTACAGATTTAAGTTCATCTAGATTTAAGTTAAATGCTGGATCTGCTGCAATACGCTCAATAAGGTCATTTTTTTCACCTTCTACTTTAACCTTTTTAGCAGCCTCCATAGAGTGAACTCTTATTCTTTCATGAAGCTCCTGCCTATCCCCGCCTCTTTTTACAGCTTCCATCATAATATTTTCAGTTGCCATAAAGGGAAGTTCTTCAAGTATATGCTTTTCGATAACTTTAGGATAAACAACCATGCCGTCGGCAACATTGATGTATATGTTTAAAATTGCATCTACTGCAAGAAATGCCTCCGGTACACTGATACGCTTGTTGGCAGAGTCATCAAGACTTCTTTCAAACCATTGCGTTGATGCTGTTATTGCAGGATTTAGCGCATCTACTATAACATACCTTGCAAGGGAAGAAATTCTTTCAGATCTCATCGGATTTCTTTTATAAGCCATTGCAGATGAGCCGATCTGATTCTTTTCAAAAGGTTCTTCAACTTCTTTCATATTTTGAAGCAGACGCATGTCATTACTGAACTTATAAGCACTTTGGGCAATACTGCTAAGTAAATTCAAAATTCTGCTGTCGAGTTTTCTGCTATAGGTTTGGCCTGAAACAGCAAACACCTTGTCATATCCCATTTTCTGAGCTATTAAATTATCAAGTTTTTTAACCTTTTCATTATCACCTTCAAAGAGACTTAAGAAACTTGCCTGAGTTCCAGTTGTACCTTTCGAGCCTAAAAGTCTCATATTTGATAACACGAAATCCATCTCTTCAAGATCCAAGGCAAGATCTTGTATCCAGAGAGTAGCTCTCTTTCCTACAGTCACCAGTTGAGCTGGCTGAAAATGAGTAAAACCTAATGTAGGAAGCTCTTTATACTTTAAAGCAAATTCCGATAGTTTGCTTATTACGGCAATAAGTTTTTTCTTTATTATCTTAAGCCCTTCGTGCATGATTATAATATCGGTATTATCTCCCACATAGCATGAGGTTGCCCCTAAGTGTATAATTCCCCTTGCACTTGGGCAAAGCTCTCCGTAGGCATGTATATGAGCCATTACGTCATGTCTGAATTCTTTTTCCTTAGCTTCTGCCAGCTCATAATTTATATTATCTTTTTGACTTTTTAGCTCTTCAATTTGTTCGTTGGTAATATTAAGACCCAACTCCTTCTCAGCTTCTGCAAGAGCTATCCATAGCCTTCTCCATGTTTTAAACTTCATATCTGGAGAGAAAACTTCCTGCATCTCACTGCTGGCGTATCTCGAATTTAAGGGACTTTCATAAGTATTTTTCAAACTACTCAACCTCCATAAGCTTTTTTAAAATAACCTAAGTTAATTATAGATGAAAAACTCTAAAAATAAATTTTAAAGGAAGTTTTTCATATAAATTAAATAGCGTTTAAGTGCTATATATAAATTTAACTTTAGTTACGTTATCTATATTTATCAAAGTTTATTATACCTTCTTTTTGCACTCAAATCCACAAAAAAATTGCGAGAATATAAATTCCCGCCAGTTAAGTTTATAAATATGAGAATGATCTAGGCCAGTCAATAAGCTGTTTTGAATATACTTTAGACTAAATTATCAGCAATTTAACCAAGAACAAATAAAACAGCTTTTAAAGTTATTTAAAAATAACATAACTAAACCTCAGTACATTATATTATTTATTTAAGAATTTTTCAATTCTATTTAAGCCTTCTTTTATATTTTCTAAAGAAGTTGCATAGGAAAGTCTTACATGAATGTCTGTACCAAAGCCTGAACCAGGTACTAATGCAACATTTGCCTTTTCAAGCAGCATGTTTGCAAAATCATCAGAACCGTTTATTTTAACTCCATCAATTTCTTTTCCTATTAGTTTGGAGATATTCATCATGACATAAAAGGCTCCGTTTGGTTTTATGCAGGATAAACCCTCGATTGAGTTTATTCTGTCAACCATATAATCTCTTCTCTTAACAAATTCAGAGGACATCATATTTATAACATCATCCGGTCCTTCCAAACCTGCCTGTGCAGCTTTTTGTGCTATAGAATTAGGGTTTGAAGTTGCATGACTTTGAACATTGCCCATAATATTTGCTATCTGCTCGTTAGATGCAGTATAACCTATTCTCCAGCCTGTCATTGAATAGGATTTTGACACACCATTAACTATTATAGTCAAATCCTTTATTTTATCATTAAATGAGGCAATGCTTATATGCTTATAACCATCATATATTAGCTTCTCATAGATTTCATCCGACACAACAAATATTCCCTTGCTAACAGCGATATCTGCAATGGCTCTAAGCTCATCTTCGGAATATATCATTCCTGTAGGATTGCTTGGACTGTTTATAACTATTGCTTTAGTTTTAGGAGTTATAGCTTTTTGAAGCTTTTCAATACTTAACTTAAAACCTTCTTCTTCAGTACTGTTTAATATCACGGGAGTTCCACACGCAATTTTCACCATTTCAGGATAACTCACCCAAAATGGTGCAGGTATAATAACTTCATCCCCAGGATTTAAGATAGCCTCGAAAGCATTGACTAATGAATGCTTTGCACCGTTGCTTATTACGATATTAGATGGTTTATAGTCAAGTCCGTTGTCTTTCATGAATTTGCTGCATATAGCCTTCTTTAATTCCAAAGTACCCGAGGCGGGCGTGTATTTTGTAAAACCGTCATTAATTGCTTTTATTGCAGCAGCTTTTATATGATCAGGAGTATCAAAATCAGGTTCACCGGCTCCAAAGCCTATTATATCGATTCCGTCTGCTTTCATTTTTTTCGCTTTTGCATCTATAGCAAGTGTTGATGATGGACTAATTGAAAGTGCTCTTTTTGAAAGTTCCATTTTAAACCCTCCACAAAATATGTTTTATGTACATCATTTTAATACATTATATGATAATTTGCAAGATTTTGATTTAATATATGCAAAACTATTTTTAATAAATTAAAAATAATGAGGTGAGAAGCACTTTCTGTAAACCTTTCTTGATAAAAATGGCAAAAGCACCAATGAACATTTTCTTTACCCTTGGTCGACCTATTAATTTGTGCATCCTTGACACATTAAAGCTAAGATAATTTAAATCTCAGGATATAAATCAACAAAAATCTACTTATTTTGTATATCCATATTAAAAATGCAAGTTGCGATATTGGATTATTCAAAACAGTTACCCTTTTACTTTGTTAGAAATAGATAGAAAAAAGGCGTCTTCTAAATATTTTCAAGACGCAACTTTGAGAGGGTTAAATTTTATATGAGTGAAATTATTTATCCAAGATCCTTGATGAGCCTTATAGAATTTTCACCGGCTAATTTTTCAATGATTTCGTCAGAATAGTTTAACTTTCCTAAATGTTCAAAAATTATATTAATATTTTCAACTCCACTAATATCATCGGGGGTCTTTTCTATTCCGTCAAAATCTGCTCCGAGTCCTATATGGTCGGGTCCTGCTAGTGATACAATATGTTCAATATGTTTTAATACATCTTTTATTGTAGCTTTTCCATCATTATTTAAGAATTCTGGGTACAGATTTACTCCTATCACTCCTCCATTCTTTGCAACCGCTGTAATTTGTTCATCAAATAAATTCCTTGGGTGAGAGCAAATTTTTCTTGCATTGGAATGGGATACTATAATTGGTTTGGAAGTTGTTTCAATAACATCCCAAAATCCTCTTTCCGAGATATGGGATAAATCAACAAGCATATTTAATCTGTTCATTTCTCTTATCAAACTTCTACCAAAAGGTGTTAGTCCTCCACCGGTATCTGCATCTTTTACACCATCAGCTATTTCATTTCTATAATTCCAAGTAAGGCAAATACTTCTACCCCAAGACGATAAAAATTTCTTAAAGCTCCTAAATCTCCCTGTAATGCCTCACCGCCTTCAATAGAAAGCATTGCAGCAATTTTACCTTGGGATAAAGCATTTGTTATATCATTGTAATTACAACATAACATTATATCGTCTTTATAAATGTCCAGTTCGCTATAAAAACGGTCTATAATCTGCATTGCACGTTTCATAGCATTTGCAGGAGAATAAGCGGGATCAATAAAGGCGGCAAAAGTTTGAACAAAACTCCCTAAACTCTTCAGCCTTTGTATGTCTATATGGCAGTTATTATTGTATAGATTTGAATTCATCTCCATTATTTTGGTGATTGTATCACAATGTGCATCAAAAATTATCATTATATATCCCCCTCTGAATAATTATAATCTATGCATGTAAAATCTCAAATATGCTAGTACCAAGTATTTTGTAACAAATTACAAAAGAAAAGCGAAGGCATTTTCATGCTCTTCGCCCTTTTCTCTTTATAAACTTTTAGGCTGCAGGAAACTCTTTTATCATTCCTAATAAGAACTTTCTAAAGAAACCAAAGTCGATGGAGTTTATATCACCATCTCCATTAACGTCAGCAGCTTCTAAATCATATTCTGTAGGAAAATCTTTGATTGTTCCTAACAGGTACAGTCTGAAGTGTCCAAAGTCAATAGAATTTACTTGCCCATCACCGGACACATCACCGACAACAACATTTGCTGGAGATGGAGTCGGCGTTGCAGGTGTTGGTGTTGCAGGTGTTGGAGTTGATACAGGATTTTCAGAAGGAGTTGTTCCGTCTGGCTCAGTACCCCCTACTAAAACGCCGCCATCATAAACGCAGATGAAATCTGTTTTGACAGGTGTACCAGTCCAATTGTCTTCTTCAACACTTAAATCCTGATGACTCCAATCATCTGAAGGATCCCAATAATTTTGCCAAGCATAAGTGCCAAGTGCAAATTGGTATTTCTTATTGGAACCTGCAATCACATAACCTGGCCAGCTAATTTCAATATAGTAAACTTTATCTTTATACTGATGAGGCCCTGTCAATTCTGCAGCATAATCAGTTTCAGCCGCTACTTGATCGTATAATTGTCTCATCTCAATTGAATTTGGTTCAAGCGAAGTCATTCCTGTAGAATCAAAATAGTATCTTACAGAAATATTTTTTGAACCCTTTCTTGCAGTGGATTTAACGAAGAATGTAACTTCGGTAGCTTTTGGCCCATCTTTTTGGGCTATATCAACACAAAATGCCTCTACCCAATATGTACCACCACCAGTTTCTCCGCTTCCGGGATCTTCAATATTAACCTTTGGTGGGAAATCCGGGGTAACTTTCATGGAAGCATCTCCAAAGTATCTGTAAAGTCCTGCACAAGCTCCTACAAATGCTGCATTATAGTCTATTGTTACTTCATTATAGATATAATCTGATGTGACATCTATATGTTCATCCTTTGCACCGGGTCCACCAACTAATGCTCCATAGAGTACAAACTTATGATCAGCTGGATCCTCACACACTCCCAAGCCAGATGCCGCCCTGTGATGAGGAAATTTTGCAGAATTTTCACTATACCCTACTATATAGCATCGATTAATTGGGTTTTTGCCCATCAAATAATCCATCTGAGATTTTGCCCATTCACCGTATTTTGATGGCTTATCACCATGATGTTTGTCATAAACAAGTGCTAATAATTGAGTTGCAGTATTGTACCTCGCAGAACCCCATTGGTTGAGGAATGAGAATCCACCTGGTGTTATTTGAGGAGTTCTACCATTCATCCAATTATCAACGGTTTTTGCTATTTGACTCCAAAAATCTATTTCCTCGTATGGACTCTTATTGGTAGCTGTTCTATAAGCATCCTCAAACTTTTCACTGTCTTTGTCATACTTATCATTAATTTGAGCTAAAATACATGCAGTTCCAGCCCAAACATCATTCCAACAATGCGTCCAGCAGGATGGTGCATAATAGTCGTAATATTTCCAGGCTTCGTCTAGATAGTGCTCGTCTTCTGTTGCCATAAATAGCCATGCAGCCGCCCAGCAATAATCGTCCTGCCACTTTAAGGAAGCATAATAACCTTTTGGTCCATCGTTATTGACTTCTTTTTTATCAAATCTTTCGGCAAAAGCAAATAGAGCTTTTGCATACTTGAGATTCTTTGCAGCATATTCAGGATCTTCATCTTTGAAATTCAAGTAGTTAACTGCAAGCGATGCAGCTGCCGAAGCAACGCAATCAGTTGAAGGCATTTCTTCTGTAGCAAACCATCCTCTTCTAAACATTTCATCATTTTCAGGTGCTTGCCAAAAAGCATGGTCAATATCACCATCACCAACCTGATAGCAAAAAGCAACAACTTCGCCTTTATCATCTAGAAAAGTACTCCTAATAAAGTAGTCGTTAAAGTATCTGAGTATGGTTTTGGTATGAGTATCCTGTTCTGTGGCTTCATATTGTTCTCTAAACTCATAAAATCCCCATCCAACAGTTGAAGCTGAATATGCTTCCGGCATACCGAATTTAACATGGTCACCAGCGTCATGAAAACCGCCGGAAACATCGAGTTTGCCATCGCCATCGGGATCAAGCACGCTCTTGTACTTGCTGATAAAACTTGCACTCATATTGGTGTTTGTCGCGTCAAGGGGAAGTTCTGCGTCATAAACGTGGCAATCCCCCCTCCAATTGTAAAGATTGTTTTCGTCAACATCGGTACCGCACATATTTGCGTCATACATAAACTGAGAATACTGAAGAGCTTTTGCATAGTTTATTTCTACATCAGCGGCTTTTGTTTGTGACGTGTTGACAGGAATGATTGCTGTTGCAGCTATAGCAGCACCTGCAATCAAAGACTTTACTCTCTTTGAAAATCCTTTTGTCTTTTCCATCCTATTCCTTCCTTTCACAAAAAATTTAAATAATTGGTATGTTTCGATTACAGAAAACCTGCTATCCCCAATCTTTATTGA
Source organism: Bacillota bacterium (assembly GCA_023421115.1). Taxonomy (GTDB): domain Bacteria; phylum Bacillota; class Clostridia; order Acetivibrionales; family Acetivibrionaceae; genus Acetivibrio. The sequence goes on from JAEZUI010000143.1 coordinate 55,896, forward strand.
ATAAACCTCATATCACCATTAAACTTAAAATGTGAAAGGCATAAACAAATAAGACGTTTAAAGCATTAAATAATCTTTAACGCTAAAAACCACTAATTCAACTTGTCCAATTAAAAATTAGTGTAAGATAGCAATATTTTCAGTATTTCTAAAATTAATATATAAACTGAAACACCTCCAATAACACTTATATATATTAATGAGTAAACAATTACCCAATAATTACCACTCGTTATTATATGTAATTTATCATATCTACCTAAATTAATATTACTACATTTTCAGGATTCTTACAATTAATTAAATTACTAATTATCATGATGATTTTATGCATTTTACTTTTATTTTTGAAATTGCTTTATTATAGGGCAAATTAAAATTTTAAAGATTCCAATCTGCCGTTTTCTGCAAAACTATAATATTTCTCTCCGCATACAATAATATGATCTATTACTTTAATTGAAATGGCCTCTAGAGCTGTGCAGATAGTTCTTGTTGCCTCAATATCTGCTCTTGAAGGATTTAGTGTTCCGCCGGGGTGGTTATGGGCAAGAATTACGCTATTGGCTTTATGCCTTATTGCAGCCTCCACAAGAAGTCTTGGATATACAGGTGCTTCATTAATAGTCCCTTCGTGAACCAGTTCCGAATAATTTACTCTGTTTTGTGCATCAAGACATATAATATAAAAAGCCTCATAAGTCCTTCCACCAAAAAGCGATACGGCATAATTTCCAGCTTTTGTCGAACTATTCAGTTCGGGCTTGTCTCCCCATTTGTCATTAGTATATCTTCTTGCTAACTGAGGAATAAGACTTAAGAGAAATGCAGTGTTTTCACCTATACCGGGAATCTTTGCAAGATCTTTAGGATCCGCTTCAAAAACACCGGATAGAGAGCCATACTTTTTTAGAAGTTCATGAGCAAGTTCATTGGTATCCCTTCTTGGTATTGAATAAAAAAGAAGCAGTTCTAGAACCTGATGAGGCTCAAAACTGTCTATTCCATCTTTCATAAATCTCATTTTCATTCTTTTTCTATGACCTTCATGCACTGTTCAATCCCTCCAGACCAGTTATATAAGTTTTCTTAAAAAAGTATGTTTTATTTAGTAAATCAAATTCTTTGAAATGGCAATTGACCAGTTGATTTTTTGGAATAACCTTAAAAAGCGTTCTTGATTAGGTTTATATTTTCTATAGTCATAACATCTTTAGATTTTTTTATATAAACTTCTACAACGTCAAACCGAATATCTGCATTGAATAATTTGTTTTTTGAAATAAACACGCTTGCCAGTTTTTTGATATTTTCCTGCTTTCTGTAGTTTACTGCCTCTCTTGGCAAACCATAATTTAAGGTGCTTCTAGCCTTTACCTCAATAAAACAAATAAAGTTGTTTTCCCGGGCAATTATATCAATCTCACCTAATCTCTTATATCGAAAATTCATAGCAAGTATAGAATAGTTTTGTTCCTTTAGATATTCGGCTGCTATCTTTTCGCCTTCAGTACCAGCGGTTCTTTTATTATTCAGCGAATTCTCCATTTTTCATCTCCATATTTTTTGTCAATATTACTTACAAATACAAGAATCTCCGCAACAACTTCATATAGTTCAGGGGGAATTTCATCTCCGATTTTAAACTGATTAAGTGTATTTACAAGTTCGTCGTTTTGATAAATAGGTACATCATTTTCCTTAGCTTTTTCTATTATTTTATCGGCTATTTCGCCACTTCCAAGACCAATTATTTCAGGTGCCCTATTATTTTCTGATGAATATTTTAAAGCTGCAACCTGTTTGATTTTTTTTTTCTTTTCCGTCATATAAATCACCTTAATGATAATTTTAGATTTTAAAGTCTATGGATTGATTATTTAAATCCAGCTCTTTAATTATAGTTCGTTCGGCATTTATAGCATTGACTTCCTCTTCAATAAGCCTGTATTTTACATCCACAAGCTTATAACCTTTATCTAGCAGACTATTATATAACTGAATATAATTTCCCTTTATAAAGCTAATAATGGATTGTTCTTCTACTCTAATATTCAGACTTATATTTTTCTTATTTACATTAATTAGAGAGTCAATTTGTCCTAAATTAGGAGTATTAAGTGATACAAGCACCGATGCGTTTTGAGGATCAATTTTTTTTCCTTTAGAACCTTTCATTAATACGTAGAGTTCACCAGTAGTATTCTTACCTAGTATATTAAGGGGGATTTGTATATAAGTATTGTGATTGTTTAAATCATTAATAAATTTTAAGTTGCTTTGAAGATTGTCTATTTTATTTAAAATTTCATTCTTTTGAAGTTCATTTGACTGTTTCACTGCATGTTTAATAATTTCAAGCTTTTCGTACATATCCTTGTAGGTCTTTTTTATTTTCAGGTCATCAACACCGGTATTCTCGTCAATTTTTACATAAAATTTTTGTAGTATCTCTTCTAGATCTTTTTTATATTCAGAACTTTCTGTTGGGATTTTTTGAAGTGTTTGAGACTTTGTGTCGTCATTTTCCCCATTTGTAATTGCTTTTAGCTTGTTAAATAACTCCTTCAAACTGTTTTCAATAGAGTTTTCTTTATAAAAACCTGATCCTTCAAAATTCTTTACATTCTCTTTTAAAAATAATAAGGCTTTATCAGTAAACATTTTGTCATTAGCATTTAATTTCATTTCTTCTAAAGAATTATGTTCTAAATAACTTCCGACAAATTTTAATAGCTTTTCTTTAATTTCACTTAGAATAGGAGCCTTTTCTTGGTTAGAAGAATAAAACACCTTTTCTAGTATATTGCTTATAAATTCTTGTTTTTGGTTATTATTTAGTAATTCAGAAGAAGTTTTTTGGTTATTGTTTTGTCTGAGTACCATGCTGACAGACTCCATAATGTCTTTACCCGTCAGGTTTGATAAAGCTTCAAAGGTATCTTTTAGCATCGGACCGATTTTTTGTTTTTCATCAACTATTCGATTTAGCAAAGATATATTCTTTTCTTCAAGTTCTATATTATTTGCAAGGAGATATGCTGCTTTTTGAGGGGTCACATTCTTAAAGGCAATAATTGTGTCTGCAAGCTTTCCGAAAATTTCTTTATTAAGCGGAAGATTGTTTTGCTTTATTTCCTTTGCAATTTCAAGGTTGTTTTTGTCAGGCTTTATATTAATATCCATCAGCTGTTGTTTTAAGTTTAAATTTGAATCATTAGTACTCTTTTGACTGTACTCATTTTCTTTGAGTGTTTCTAGCACTAACTGACTGTTAGTGTTATTTTTGACAATAAAATCAACTATATCACCCTGTTGTGCATCTAATAAAGACATAGTCTTTGCACTAAAAACTGTACCGTCAAAAAGCTTGAGTGTTAGCTCATTAGCGGTAATATCAAGTACTCTTGCCCTAACAATGTCACCAACAGCAAGTTTTCTTAAAATATCCGACACATTTAAAACGCTTATATCTGTATTACCAACAAATCCCTCTATTTTCATACCTGCACCCCTTTTGCCAACTAAGGCAGGTTTTAATAATGGTGTAGAGATTTCTACTATGTTATGTTTCTAAGTATTTTTAACTTTTATACTTTATAAGTCACACTAGAAAATTTTTCTACACCCTATTTTATGTATCGGTAATATTCATATTTTCTTATAGTAGCAATTTATCACCTTAATAAAAAAAGTGTTGCTAACTACTAATAAGCAGTTTTGCAACACTTTCTTCTAAATATTATTTTTATGATGCTGGAAACCTATCTAATTCTCCAAGTAAATATTTTCTCATATATCCGAAGTCTAAAGAATTTATATTACCGTCACCATTTACATCAGCAGCCTTTAAATCATTGTTTGTAGGAAAATCCTTTATTGTTCCTAGCAGATACATTCTTAAAAAACCAAAATCAAGCGAATTGACACTACCATCATCATTGACATCACCAACAATTGTATTTGTAGGTGGTGGTGTAGGAGTATTATTATTAGGATTTGTAGGTGCAGGAACACCGTTTGGATAATATTTTATATATTTATATTCAGCTGTCAAAGGAGTTCTTCCGTCAAAAGCTCCAAGCCATTCATTAACTCCAGTTCCTGGCCATAAATTCATCATGATTTTACCTGGAGTTTGAGGTATATTTCTAGTTCCTGTATAAACTTTAACTCCATCAACA
>JAEZUI010000256.1 GCA_023421115.1 Bacillota bacterium
GTGATGAGGCGCGAAATGTAATGAATCCCATAGTCGAAAAAATATTCGGCGAAGCTTTAAATAACATTTCTCACGTTACCGGATGGGATGCAAGACTGATTGATGCTTTGTCTTTTGGCATTGGAGAATGTAAAACCTTCTTTGACGACTCAGAGTTTTCGGGCTGGCCGATCATGGAACTGCCGACCAAGAAGAAACCGTTTATAAAGATAGATGGCATCTCATACGGATTTGATTATTATTCTTTATTTGATAATTTTTATCGAGCATTACAGAAGGCAATCTTTCGATTGAAACCTGAGTATGTTGATAAATGGAGTAAGCGCCAGAACATAGCCAGCGAAGACATGGTTAAGGCGCTATTTTTGAATTTGCTGCCTGGAGCAACGGCTTTTACAGGAAATTACTATCCTACAGGTAGTTCTTTAAAGCAGATGAACGAAAATGACTTGCTTATTACATATGAAAATTACCTGTTTATCATCGAAGTAAAAGCGGGCTCCTTCCCCCAGACGCCACCGATTAATGACTTCGGCGCCCATATCAAAGCATATACAAAGCTCGCCCAAGAAGCTGATGCTCAATGCAGCCGAACTATAAGGTACATAAATGAGCACCAGCCTGCTCCATTCTACGACGCTGAAAAACACAAGAAATTTGAAATCAGTAGACTCTCGGATTATAAGGAAGTCTATTCATTTTCTATAACCGTAGATAATTTTAACGAATTTGCAGCAAGAGCGGAAAAACTGAACTTTATCACGCTTTCGAGTAAAACAATTGTAATTTCGTATGATGATTTATTGTTGTACGCAAACTATTTTGACTCGCCCATATATTTTCTGCATTTTTTGAAACAGCGGAAGATTGCTATAGATATTCCTCAAATTGCAATGAGAGATGAACTTGATCACTTAGGCATGTACATTAAACACAATATATACTCGATTACAGCATCTAAATTCCCCGCAGAGCACATGGTAAATTGGCATGGCTATAGAGAAGATTTGGATAACTATTTCTGCAGATTATATCTGCCAGAGCTAAAGCCAACAAAGCCTAAGCAGGGCATGCCTAATGAAATAACAGAAATAATCCTGCTGTTAGAACGAGGCACAGACGAAAATAGGATTGATACGGCACATTTCCTCTTAAACTTGTCCTCAGAAGCTAAAGACGATTTTTGCAAAGCAATTCATCATGCGTTGCGAAGGCAGCCTGAAATCGGCAGAATGCTTGTAATGTCTGCCTTCGGGGAAATTAAGTATTGCCTATTCGTTGCTTCCCCTGGAATCAAAGTCATGAGTACATTAGAACGCCAGGATTATGTATTGTCTACAATTTTTAGCGATGAATCAATGACAATTATGTGGATTGACCTTGACTATGATAAGGAAGGTAAGCTGCTTGGTGCGAAGGGAAAACAATGCAGTTATAATGACATTCCGGCTGGTGATATTGACCGCTTAAAAGTACTGAGTGTCAAATATGCCAAAAGCAGGATAGAAAGCTTTCAGCGCCAATATCATAGAAAAGTTGACAGAAATGATCCTTGCCCTTGCGGGAGTGGCAAAAAATATAAGAAATGTTGTATACAATACGAATAATTGAGGAAGTGGTATGAGATGAAAAAAGAGACTGTATTAAATGAAATAATAAAGTACTATATAAAATCTCATGATTTCAATGGCTTGCCGGTTTATAATATGAAATCTTATGATTATAACATTTTGTGCGAATTGATTGATGAAGGACTTATCGAAGTACTCTCGGAAAAAGAAGTCATAAATCCGCATATAAAAGGTTTTGATTTTACTATACCGGTAGATCGACAGAAAGAAAACATATCTAAGGATACGAATTATTCGGTTCTTTACCCAACGAGAAAGGCACTTGAATCTGTCCCATTAGATTATACTAAGCCATATTCCGTATTGATGCAGAAGGGAGAAAAACAATTTAAAATCATCTATTTTAATATTGAGATATTAGAGAGATATGTTAACAACCCAAAGTTCGTGATAATGGATAATGGGTATCGTGGAAATATCTGTGTGAAGGATGAATATATAGATGACAAAACGATTGAGGATGAATATATCAAAAACTATGGGATGGCTTATATAGATGGTAAGCATTTGGAACGTGCTGTGGGTGTTTTCGTTTGTGATTTGGCAAAGCTATCTTCTCAAAAACAGATGCTATGGAAAGGGTTTGAACTTCCGAATCAGAGAAAATGCAAGATAAATGCTGGATTTGTTGATAATTTAATAAAAGGTAAATGGGTCATGGAAACATGGATTTTTCATGCCCTGCTTGAAGAAATAAAAGTTATAAATGAACAGTGTGAACACATGGGAATCCCTAAACTATTTAACAAAACTTTTGGAACTCACTATTCTGAGATGCCAGAGGGATTTCGGAATATACTTTTGCCAACTCTAAAAAATTATTATGATTTTGTTCTCGTGTTTGAAAAAATCATCGTTCATAATATTTCTTATAAAACATTTCAAAAAGATACTCTACATATACAGGGCATTGACCGCAAGGACGAATTAGGTAAAGATAAGGGGAGCCTCGTGATGCTTGAAGAATGGCTAGGTAAAAACATCCGAACCCAAGAAAATATCACAGATTTAATCATTAAGCCATTAAAAACCATAAGAAATATTCGTCAAAAGCCAGCGCATGAATTAACTTCCAATCAATATGATGTCACACTATATCAGAAGCAGTTTGATTTAATGAATGATACATACACAGCAATCAGAGCTATAAGGTTGTTTTTTGCCAATCACCCTTTAACGAAAGATGTAAAAGTTCCAGAACACTTGGTTTCTGGAAAGGGCATTGTGAATTATTAGAAATTTATAACTGGTCGATTTTGTATTCGTATGTATTCCGGGGCGGTTATTGTAAAAGTTCCTTTCATGGCTTTCTCCTGTGTCAATTTTTTGTCATGATTGTTCTTTGGAGCAACTAATAATTTTTGCATAGGGAAATAGCGGATAGATGAATTGATTATCTGCAGAATGGTTGTACGACATATACCCTTGTGAGGGAGAGATTATACAAAACACATTTGCTGGTTGTTTATGCGCATATCTAGTTCGTGTTTTTAGAGGGCAATGAGGGCAGAGCGCATTGTTCTTTCCAGCACCGTTTGACCCGATACGGAGAACCGTACCACTGGTAACGGTGCTGGATAGGGACTCCTGTCAGATTTGTGATAATTTGGCAGGAGTTCTTGTAGTTTTAAGGAATAAAAAAATATATTGGGGATTACGGAGTGTAAACGGTATCAAAGTACTTGGGAGGTATTAATTTGCAAGCGATATGTTATAGAAATACAAAAACTACAATACCTGGCTGGGTAGATAATATTCATAAAGAACAGCCCAGAGGCTATGCGTATGAAACAGATACACATTTTGTGCATTTTTATGGTCGAGATAATGGATTTTATGTTATCTCCCCTGGACTTACTGTTTTAGAAAAGAAGCATGGGTCTTTAGAAGATTGGGTAAAACGAGTATTTGGGGCGAATCATATTACACCTATGATAATGGACGTTGGACATACAAAAGATGGGGTATGGCGGCCAGGCTTATACTTTCAGGAAGAGCTAATTCAAGGACTAGATATTACACGAATTCAGCAACGTTCAGCCGAACAAGCTCTAAGGGTTCTGGTGGAAAAACTTGATGAGATTTTATTGTATATTGAGCCTGATAAGACTGGTCTTGATTCATATAGTCACAAAACACGTGAACTATTAATTCTTTCTTGTACTGAATTAGAAAACCAATGGAAGTCTTTTATAAGTAAGGCAGGTGTAGGGCCAATTAATGGGAGAATGTTTACTACACAAGATTACGTTAAATTACTAAAGCCTTTATGTCTAAAAGAATTTCAGGTTAAGCTTAGAATTTATGATAGTGTACCAATTCTTCAACCATTTAATGATTGGGATATCGCTTCACCTACTCAGTCATTATCTTGGTATGATGCTTACAATAAAACAAAACATGATAGAGATAAGCATTTTAATTCATCAAAATTAATTAATGTAATGCTATCCGTTGCGGCAAACTTGGTTCTCTTTTGCGTACGATTTGGACCATTTCACCTTTTAAATGAAACAAAAACCCTATCAACAATAGTGAATCAAACGTTTGAAATAGAAATGGTAAACTGCGATGTGAATACATTTTATATACCTTTGGTTTCATTGCCTAATAACACAAGAGAGACTAACTATTAAAAGTCAAGCCCGAATTTGAGGATGGAGGACAAAAAACAGATGGTTCAAAAAAGGGTATAGCAAAACAGACGTCCACAGGACGCCATGCGGGCTATCGAGAGAGAATCA
>JAEZUI010000049.1 GCA_023421115.1 Bacillota bacterium
CCACGGATGGCATTTTTAGCGTCTCGCGACAGGATGTCGCATAGACGCGTGCGAAAATTATCAAGCTGAGGTACGATTTTTGCGTAGCAAAATATCGTTCATCTGTCTGCCGAATGGCATCCTACAGATTCTATGCGAAGGTCACGTAATGGAGTCGTTTGACAATAAAACAGTAGGTACTCACCTTCATACAGATTCCAAAACCAACAAGAATTCAAAAAAAAAATCATCACAAAATAAGTTTAACTATCGGAGAAACTATATAAATAATAGCACTTTGAATAACACTAACAATAGGCATTAAAATAGTCTTACTTAAAATTCCACTAAACATAAGGATTATAAAAATAATTATAATATAGTTCTCATACTCCATCATCTTATAATATGTTCTTGAAGGTAAAATTCCCGAAAGAATTTTAGAACCGTCAAGAGGCGGAATAGGTAGCATATTAAAAACTGCAAGTATAATATTCATATTAAATCCAATATAAAGTGCAGCCAAAAGATATCCATTTCCAGTACTATAAAGCTTTGGCTGAAAATAAAGAAGCGGAAATGCCAACAAAATTGCAAATAATAGATTTGACATCGGCCCTGCAAGACTAGTTATCATAACACCTTTTTTTCTGTCTTTAAAATACATTGCATTCACCGGCGTAGGTTTTGCCCAACCAAAGTGTATTAAGAATATCATCAAAGTCCCTAATGGATCAAGATGTTTTAAAGGATTTAATGTAATCCTTCCCTGATCCTTAGCAGTAGAATCTCCCAAACGATACGCTGCATAAGCATGAGCACATTCATGAATTGAAATTGAAAAAGCAAAAAATACAAATGTCACCGCCAACTCAAATATAAAACCCAAAATTTTCTCCATCGAATCTCTCCTAATCCATTTTTTCCACCTACGAAACAGCTTATTTCACAGGTAGAATTTTTTCCCTGACATAATTTATTTCATCATTATAAGTAAATATTTTACCATTAATCTTCTCCTTTAGCACCCTTTCCAAGATAATTTTAATCTCCGGCCCAGGAGCTATACCCAATTCCATTATATCCCTTCCAGTTATTTCGTTCTTTATCAAACTCAAATTATTAAGATACAAAAGAACTGCATCCTTTACCCTATCATCAAATATAAGACTAATAACATACAAACTCTCTAAAGACAGCCCCATAAACAAGCTATAAACATCATAATTTGTAGGCTCACCCTCTAAAAACAATACAGATGGCTTTAAATGCCTCACACTTATAAACCTTAGAATTTCCTCCCTATATTCCCTTGTATGCCTCATTCTGTCTGCTAAACTACTAGCCTTGTCCACACTCATTTCTGAATACAGCACCAAAAGATATATAAGGATTTTATCAATATTTTTCTTATTAATCAAGTTATTAAAAAAATCCTCATAGCCTACATCTACCTTTTCAATAAGCCTTATCAATCCTTTAGTTATTTCAATTTCAGGATAAAGTTTTTGAAGCAAACCCAATTCCTGAAGCCTATGAATCATTTTAGCCGTATTTTTTTCCTTTAGCATATAAAAGAATTCCGAATTAAGTCTCTCCATGCTCAATTTATCTAAAACACCCGAGCTTACAGCAGCTACCGCAAATTCTTCCGTTTTTTCATCCATCAAAAACCCATATCGCTGTTCAAACCTAACAGCCCTGAATATTCTAGTGGGATCTTCAATAAAACTTAAATTATACAATATTCTTATCAGCCCATCGTACAAATCCCTTCTCCCGCCATAAAAATCAACAACTTTTCCGAACTCTCTACCATTAAGTTTCATTGCTATACAATTAATCGTAAAGTCCCTCCTGAAAAGATCATCCTTTATAGACCCTATTTCTATACTCGGAAGGGCACCCGGAAATTCATAGTATTCCTTTCTCGCAGTCACAAGGTCAATTTTTAAATCCTCATCAAGGTAGGCAAAAGCTGTCTGAAACTTTTCATGAATTGTAATTTGTGCCTTAGAATAATTGGCAAACTTTTTAGCAAAAGCTATTGCATCCCCTTCAATAACAATATCTATATCAAAATTTTCAACTCCAAGAATAAGATCTCTTACAAAGCCTCCAACTACGTAAGCATTGAAGCCTTCTTCATGGGCAACTTTTCCTGCCAATTCAAGAACCTCCCTGACCTTTTGAGGCAGCTCTCCAAACTTGTAGCAAAGGTTCTCACTGGTATATTCCTTGCCTATTTCACTCCTGTCACTTTCCTTTATATTCTTAGCTTTATACTTTCCACCATATAGGGCTCTAATTATGTCTGTCCTAGTTACTATTCCCGCCATTTCATTATCTTTTAAAACCGGCAGTCTTCCTATACCATGTTCTGCAAACAATTCTCGAACCTCTTTAACCGACTCTTCTAAATCAACGGTAACCACCTTTTTAGACATATAAGATTTTACAGGAGCATTTCCATATCCATGAGCTCTTGCCTTATCTATATCCCGCCTTGAAATAATTCCCGATATTTTATTTTCATTGACTATAGGCATTCCTGAGTGTCCGAATTTTAACATAATTTCATAGACTTCATCTACAGTTGCACCTTCCGAAACTGTTTTAACAGGCGAACTCATTATATCCTTCACCTTCATAACCGGTCTTATATTTTCCTCAACCACTGACTTTATTTCCTTATATATTTTGTTAAGATCCGACTCTTCGGATTTTGCAGACCCTGCCCCTTTGTGTCCTCCGCCTCCTAGTATTCTCATTATTACACTCAAGTCAATATCATCGGTCATGCTTCTGCCGATTATGTAAGTTTTCTTTCCCATTTTCATTATCGAAAAGAGAGCATCCAAATCCCTTTCCTCTAGTATCTTTCGGGTAAGATATGCAGCATCATCAATATATTTCTCTGTCTCTACCAATGAAAACCCAACTTCATTACCACATAACGAGTCAATAATAATGTTTTGATTCATCTTTTGTGACAACTCCTGTTGTGCTGTTGACAGACGGTTTAGTGTCAGATTCTCAATTACCGAAAGGTTGGCCTCCTTTTCAAGAAGGTAGGCAAGAGCATAGGCATCTCTTGCCGTAGTACCGGAAAAAATAAGAGAATTCGTATCAACATATATTCCTAATGCAAGTATTGTGGCCTCCACAGGGGATATCTCAATACCTCTACTCTTAAGTTCTTCTACCATTATTGTAGTATTAGCCCCTACTTCCTCAATTCTCATAATTTCCGAAGTAATTTCGTCCTCACAAAAAATGTGATGATCATATATAATAACCTCAATGTCCGGCCTACCGACAAAGTCTTTAAACTTACCTATTCTAACAGATGAATGTGTATCAACTATTATTATCCTTGTAAGAGCTTCGCCTTCAACCTCGTTCTCCTCAATAAAGTTGAATACATCCTTATACATGTTTATAAACTCTCTAATATCTCTTCCCACATTCCTAGGAAGCACCAACTGTGCATCGGTATAGATATTTTTTGCCGCAAGCATAGATGCAAGACAGTCAAAATCAATATTATTGTGTCCTATAATTATCTCCATATAATTCACTCCTCTTCTTTGGCATAAAAGGCGCACTAAGTACATACACAAAGGTGAAATTCACTAATAGACTGTATGCAAACAATAACATAGATGTGTTTATTCCCAGAAAATCAAATAAATAGGATTCAATACAAATAAAAATCGAAACAGTCTCAAAGACAAACCAGACAAATAAAACTATTCCCCATCCAACTCTCGATGCAACATTCCTGTAGCCTACTCTGCCCATTATTAATATAGAAGTACCTACAAGTATTATTGCAACAAAAACATTAAAATATATTGTAGTTAGTATAAATACAATAAAATAAAGACTGTTTAAGAGTATCCTTTGAAATCTTGTTATCTCATGATAATTCTCTCTTTTATCTTTGATTACAATGGTTCGAACTGTAATAATGGCCACAAGACCTAAAAAACTTACTCCCAACCATAGCAGTAAAATAAAAACTATGTTAAAGTCAGAAGCAAAATCAAACCTTAACAATTGCCACAACAATCCATAGAATACAGAGAGCACTATAATAGATATAATCCAAGGAAGTTCTTTCCTGACAAAGCTTAGAAAAGCACCACGATTTTTCAAAGCTTCCGTGCAGGAAATAAGCCATAGCATTATTACTGCAAGAATCACTAATAAATTAAAGGCTATTATTATTCGAAAATCAATATACTTATTTTCCTTTACCAGATACGTACTGTTTGCAAGATCCAAAGGAAAGTCATTGAGTTCGACACTCTTAATATACTGCTCGGAAATCTTTCCTATAAAGTCCAAGGTTTCTTTACTTACCTTCGATATGGTATCCTCGGCAGTATGATAAACAGCTTCAGGGTCTACTATACTATTGGAATTTGCTGCAATAAAGCCCACAGCAGGTATATTTCTATCTACAAAAGGACCTGAATCGGTATTGACATCGCCACTTACTCTCAAGGACACCATTTTTGACATCAAAGAGGGAAAAATCCCTATATCATTTCCTCCAAACCCACCTTCATTATCAATGTAGTAGGTTTTTCTACCGTTGTTTGTTATGATATTGTTTGCTAAAACAGTAGTCCAAAGCGGCGAGGCCCCCTTAGCACTTGTAAATTGATATAGTCCAACTGTGTCCGCATCCTTATAACCTACGCAGTCAAGAATCATTGCTAACTTGACGTCTTTTAAAGAATTCTTCCGTGCAAAGGCTTCCGCGCCTTCTAAGCCTATTTCTTCACCGTCAAAAGATATAAACATATAAGTATAGTAGTGTTCTTCATTTGTCAATACTCTCGCAAGTTCGAGCATTGAAGCAGTACCGGAAGCATTATCCTGGGCTCCCTCCAACGTACCCATTGTATCTCTGTGAGCACCTAATATAATTGTCTTGTCGGTCTTCCCCTTACTTACGCCGATAACATTTATTCCTTTTACCTTTGTAAACAATCCGTTCATTGAAATACTGTCAAAATTGGTTTCTTCATACGTTGTTTCACCTATTGCTGCCTTGATAAGTTTGTCTATTGACCTACAGGTAAAATCCTCTTTGTACGTTTCAAGACCAAGCTGTTCAAATTCATGGAATATCCAATTTGCAGAATTTTCCGCATTTTCACTTCCAATCTCTCTTTGCGGAAAGTTAATTCCAATATATTCTATATCCTCATAAGCCCTCTCGCCCGAAAATCTAAGTTCTCCTTCATAGGTTTTCATTTGTGGAAAATCTTTAAGCCATGTATCATTAAAAAAAAGTGGAACAGATATTATAACAACTGCATACACTGTTAGAAAAGCAAGAAATTTTTTAAAATTCATTTTTTCCCCCAAAATGTTTTATTTTATAATACATCAATTATATCAGATGTATGACAAAAAAGAGCACTTAAATTTAGTAAAATTTAGGTGCCCTTTACCTCCTTTTTTGCTTAGCGCATCTTCATTTCCAAGCTACCTTGAACTAAGGTGACCTCCGCTTATAAAACAGTATATCTTATAAATCTTCAGGGATAATATCGTTCCTTATAATATCATCAAAGTCTTCTCTTTTTACAATTAATCTTGATTTGCCGTTTTTCACAAGTACAATAGGAGGTCTTGGTATTCGGTTATAGTTGCTGGACATAGAGTAATTATATGCACCGGTCGCAAGCACTGCCAATATGTCTCCCACTTGCACTTCAGGCATTTCAATATCCTTTATCAAAAGGTCTCCCGATTCACAGCATTTTCCTGCAATGGTAACATTCTGAACTCTTGGTGCATTTGCTCTGTTTGCAAGTACCGCATCATACTTTGACTGGTAAAGTGCATATCTTGGATTATCTGTCATACCGCCATCAACTGAGACATAGGTTCTAACATTTTTTATATCCTTTACAGCCCCTACCTCATATAGAGTAATACCGGCAGAAGCAACTATTGATCTTCCCGGTTCCATAACAATGAAAGGGAGTTTTATGCCTTTTTCCTCACATACACTTCTTACAACTTTTGAAACCGACTCAATATAATGATCGTACTCTATAGGGTCATCCTCTGTTGTATATTTTATGCCAAAACCACCGCCAAGGTTTAGCTCTTCAATAACAAGGCCAATATCGTTTTTAATTTTTGCTATAAATTCCAACATTACTTTTGCTGCAAGTTTGAAAGGCTCAAGATCGAATATCTGTGAACCAATATGACAATGAACTCCAACCACCTTTACATTGTTCATCTTTGAAGCTTCAGAAATTATTTCAAAGGCCTCACCATTCTCTAGAGCCACACCAAACTTTGAATCAATTTGACCTGTTCGTACAAAATCGTGGGTATGGGCATCAATTCCCGGCTTTATTCTAAAAGATATATTTGCAGTTTTCCCATGCTTTTCTGCTATTTCATTTATTCTCTTTAGTTCATCTCTATTATCGACAACAATTCGTTTAATATTATTTGAAATAGCAAGTTCCAATTCTTCATAGGTCTTGTTATTGCCGTGGAAATAAACCTTATCCATTGAAACTCCAGCCTTCATTGTTGTATAAAGTTCTCCACCCGATACAACATCAAAACCAAGTCCTTCCTGGTCTACTATTTTACATATGGCCATTGTGGAAAGTGCTTTACTTGCATATAGCACTATGCCGTTTCCATCATAGTACTTGTCCATCGCATTTTTATACATTCTGCAGTTTTCTCTGATAAGGCTTTCATCTAAAACATATAAAGGAGTCCCATAATTATTTACAAGTTCTACACAATCACAGCCGCCAATTTCAAGATGATTTTTGCTGTTAACACTTAATGCTTTTGATACAAACATTATTTCACCTTCCATTTTAAGAATATTCAAACTAATAACATTCTTCCTCAAAAAGTTTGTTTTAGAAAATCTTTATTCATAAATCTTATATTATAAACCTCACAAGACAATTTTTGAGAAATATGTAGGAACAACAATTAATATTTTTTATGGTAACATTTCTTTATGCAAGAGTCAACATTGAATCTTGCATAATTTCTCAATTGAGACATCTTATCCTTCCTTAATTTTAAGTAAAGAGGCTACTACACCAATTCTAATTGTAGGAGCCTCTCTATAAGACTTTCAATAAAGATTGTTCATCCTGTACTATTTTGAGTCGTCTATTCATAAAGTTCCTCCTTTAGAAATATTCAACCTTTGCAAACATCGTAATAAAGGCTGCGGATTAATTCCACAGCCTTTAGCTTCTCTTTTTACGATATTTGCTCAAAATTTCTTTGAATTTCAGTAAATCGTCTTCCTTACCTTCAAAAATTCTCTTAGGTATCACTTGGAATAATTGTGTTGTCACATACAAGAAAATAGTACTTCTAGTCTCATCAACCTTTACTAGCTCTGCAAATTTCGTATGCGACATGCCTGATGGATGGTCAATCAAATAATAATCTTCGTAAATCTTGTACTTTATAGTCTTTTGAATCAATGGATCATTGTTGTATCCTTTGTTTGCCATTATAATAAGCATTATCGGCATTAGGAATACAAAAACAATTCCTAATAACATAAATAACAAACTTGGGACATCAATTTTAAAACTTATCACACTCCTGATAACAAAAAACAAACCAATAAGGGTTATAATTATTCCCATAGGCTTTGTATAGAACTGTGTAAGATATGTAACTAACAGATCTCTTTTTTCTAAAGAAAATTCAAGGATAAGCTCTGGTTCTTCATCAAAATTATCCTTATTACTTTCTTCCATAACAGAGCTTTCATTTTTAAATTCCACTTCACCATAGTCTGGGAAAAACTTTTTAAACTTATAGTTTTTAAGTTTTAGCTTCTTCTTTGGTAGGCTGTCTTTCAAAATGTTTTTTAGCTTATCTATTTGTTCTTGAGATTGAAAGCATCGTTTTGGAATAATAGTCACTTTCAGAGGAGACAGATAAATAAGAAAAAACCTTCTTACTTCTTTAATCTTGTATACTTCTTCCCATAATAAGTTGCTCATTCCTTCGGCTGAATATACTTTGTAGTTATCTCTAGAAAACTCTAGACAATTCATGCTCTGTAAAACTTTACTTTTTATAAAACTGTTCCTAGAAACCAAATAATCAACTAGCAAAGGTAATAATTCAATTACACAAATAATCAATATTGCCACTATATACATTGGAAGAATCGTCAATAGTAAATGAACATCCCAAATACAAAGAAAGATTATAACAGGAATGCTAATAAGCATAAGAAAAATTGACAGCACTCCTGATAACAAGAGCAGTTTACCAATCATACCACTATACGTCTTAGCAAAGCTATATTCCTTAATGTCCTTTAGCCTGTATTTAATATTTATTTTAACAGTATCCTTTATTGTCGAATCCAAAAAATACTCCCCTTTCTTTTGCCTTTAAATATATGTTTTGAAGCTTATAAGGCGTTATATAGATCATTATCCGTTAACATTTTAACACAACATATCCATGAATACAACTTGCAGTAGAAATGTATGATGTTAACTTGATAATGTACTTAATTAAATTTTCAAAATCAGGTATTTTTGAATTCTATACTTAAAAAAACCAAATGATCTAAGTTGCTGCTGGAGTAGTTGTCGTTGGAGTTGCGTTTATAGATGGTGTTACAGGTGGATTCGTTACAGTTATAGCACCTAAATCAATTATGCCTAAAAGATGATTTCTTAACATTCCAAAGTCAATTGAATTTATAGAACCATCTTTGTTTACATCGGCAGCTGCTGAAACAGAACTTATCATCCCAAGCATATACTGTCTGAGTATTGCAAAATCCAATACATTGACCTTTCCATCTCCGTTAACATCACCAAGTAATGAGGAAAACGGCTCAATATCAATCGACATCTTAGTTACATCAGCTTTACCGTTACTTTGATAGCCTTCAACAACAAGGGATATTTCATAAAACTTACCCATTTTCATACCTTTAGCTTCCCATGCTTTAAAGTGTTCACTTACGGATACAGTTCCGCTTGTTCGCTTCTGTTGACGAACACTCCAATACTGCTGGTGACCTGGCATTCCTATCTGGAATGTTCTGGTAATTTCAAAAATGTCATATACTCCACCATCAACGGTAATAGTTCCCTTTGAATGCCCAGTTCCCGGCGGCCTCCAAGTACCCCAGCTTTCTATAATGTAATACTCTACACGGGGGTCAACTGTCCATCCATATACGCACAAAAATGAATTGCCATTAGGCTGGTAGTTGCATTCATAGGTTACTGAAACATTACCTATTTGCTGATGTGTCTGAGTTTGATCGTATTTGAAGCCATTTCCGAATAATATATTATTGATATCACTCCACTCACAGCTAAATGCTCCACCATCTTTTAACTCCATTGTTCCTTTCCCAATATCCTTCCAGTATTCATAGTCATAGCCTTCATGGATGCCAGTTTCATTTGAGGTGATCGTTTTTGCTTGTGCAATTAAAGGAAATAATGAAATCAAAAGAGTAAGACTCAACAAACTCGATAATTTCTCCCTTATTTTATGTTTCATGCTACCTTCATCCTTTCTTCTCTAAATTTTTGTTTCACGCTAACATCCCTTCTCTCAAAAGATTGTTCTTTTCTAAAGATGTTAAAAATAACATATTTGAAATCATTATATATAGATAACGTACACTAAGTTAAATTTATATATCACTTAAACGTTATCTAATTTAGATGAAAAACTTCCTTTAAAATTTAGTTTTAGAGTTTTTCATCTATAGTACAAATATGTATGGACTCTTACAAAATTAAGACTTGTGATAGTAGAAAATTCACAAATAGAAATAAAACAAAGAAAGTTAGATAGTTTAGATTAAACATTAGCATCATCTATTAGTTAAATCGTACCATATTTAATTAGTAGATACAATATATTTAAGGCAATTCAAAAAACAGTTGGTCAAGTGCCTTTTCAAAAAATTTGATTTGACCGACTCTAAGTAAAGAGGCTGCTACACCAATCCTAAGTGTAGCAGCCTCTCTATAAGACTTTCATTTAAAAAACTTAATGTCTAAAATTAAATACTTATTACCATCCGAGAACTTCAATCATTTTATTAGCATATCTCTTACCTAGTTCCACTGTTGAATCATGATTGAAATGAAGTCCCCAAGAATCGGATGGGTCACCAGACAAACCACTTGCAGATATAACATAACAATTTTTAATTACTGAAGGTAATTTATTTACCTGTGTGTTGTGACCTGCGCAGCCTCCACTATATAGCAATTCACCGGCAAGAACAGGAACATCACCTAATCCTAAGTCTTTCTTAAGGTCACTAATCAAAGTACTTACCTTATTCGGCCAATCGGATTGTCCATTATTTGATTCTCCTTGGTGTAAAAGAATACCTTCAATAACTCCACCTCTTTGCTGTGCTGATTTTGCACGGCTGAGAATCCAGTTATATTTGCTTCCTCCATTTTTCATGAAGGTCTCAATCTTTTCACCACTTATAGCACATGGAATTAAACCAATTGTATCATTTTCAGGGAGTTTGTTTATTATAGTCTTAGAAAACCAGTCACCAGGTCCTATAGCGCCTTGGAAGGCTTCATGTAATGGCGGAGAGGCTACCCCCCACTGATTATTGTCATAGCCCAATGAAAGTATGCGTGAATTTGTCACCTTATCGGAAGATTGTGCCCTAGCCCAACCTGCCATATTTGATTGCCCCAACAACAAGAAACAATGGAATTTGGCAGTTGCTGCCGGAGTTGGTGTTTGAGTTATCTTTGGAGTTGGTGTAGGTGTTACAGGTGGATTAGTTGGAGTTATACCACCTAAATTAATTATGCCTAAAAGATGCTGTCTTAACATTCCAAAATCAAGGGAATTTGCAAAACCATCTTGGTTTACGTCTGCAGCAGCTGAAACAGAGGTTACCATTCCAAGCAAATACTGTCTCAACATGGCAAAATCCAATGAATTGACTTCGCCATTTCCGTCAACATCACCAAGTAATGTAGTTCCTGGGTTAGGAGGATTAGTTGGAATAGAACTTCCTCCTCCAAAGGTAAAGGAATCAATGTTAACAGGTCCATTAAAGCATAAGTATAAGTCTTTTGTACCCGAAGCACCACTTACAGTAGTAGATAATTCTTCATAAGCGTCCCAATCACCGTTTGCTGGTACACTTAAAGAACCTACTAGAGTGCCACTTGGACTGCCCAATCGCAACTGGATAGTTGTGGCAGCCGTATTACCATTGGCAACTTTTGCTTTAAAAGAACTTGCTCCACTTCCAAAATTAATCATATTATATACAATGTAGTCACCATTTTGTATGTATCCCACGCCTGTACCAATAGATCTCAATTCAGAACCATTTGCACTGTTGTAATCCTCTGCTTCTATTGTTGTAAAAGCACTTCTCTCAGTTACAGGTAATTTAGTAGGTGCAGTTGTAGGAACTGAAGTTGTTGACACTGGAGTACCATCAATATTAATCGACATCTTAGTTACATCAGCTTTACCGCTACTTTGATAGCCTTCAACAACAAGGGAAATCTCATAAAACTTACCCATTTTCATGCCTTTAGCTTCCCAAGCTTTAAAGTGATCACTTACAGATATAGTTCCGCTTGTGCGCTTCTGTTGACGAACACTCCAATACTGCTGGAAGGTTGCAGTACCTTTAATGGAAGGCTGTTGGGTTCTAGTAGTCTCACAAATGTCATATACTCCGCCATCAACAGTAACAGTTCCCTTTGACTGCACATTTCCCGGCGGCTTCCAAGTACCCCAACTCTCTATAATGTAATACTCTACAAGGGGGTCACTTGTCCATCCATAAACGGACAAATATGAATTACCATTAGGCTGGTAGTTGCATTCATAAGTCATTGACATATTACCTATTTGCTGATGTGTCTGGGTCTCATTGTATTTAAGACCTTTACGGAATAATATATTATTGATATTATTCCACTCACAGCTAAATGCTCCACCATCCTTTAATACCATGGTTCCGTTTCCATTGTCCTTCCAGTACTCATAGTTATAGCCTCCATGGGTACCGGTATCATTTGAGGTGACCGTTTGTGCTTGTGCATTTAACGGAAATAAAGAAAACAAAAGAGTAAGACTCAACAAAATCGAAAACTTTCCCCTTATTTTATGTTTCATTTAGACTCCACCCTTTCTTTTCCAAATTTTTGTTTCATTCTAACATCCCCTCTTTCTCAAAAATTTGTTCTTTAATAAATATGTTAAAAAACAACATATTTGCAATTATAAATAGTATAAATATAGAACTTTTACGAAAATTTGAGCCCTGTAGAAGTAGAAAATTCACAAATAGAAATAAAACAAAGAAAGTTAGATAGTTTAGACTAAACCATTTCTATAAATATAAACTATTAGTTAAATCGTACCATATTTTTTTGGTAGGTGCAATGATTTTAAAATCTCAAATCTCAGATATCTCAGATACAAAATAAAAAATCTACTCAAATTGCTTAGGATACGATTAAATACAAATTCCTACTTATCAGTTTATTCCGGAATTCATCCGTATGATTTCCTCAAAAAACTCGTAGGGGCTGTCATAAGTACTTTCCACATTAAACTTCTTAGAAAAGTATTTATTGAAATTATATGCAAAAACATAACGTCTTTCACCTACGCTGTTTTTCCTTGCTAGAAATTCTTTCAAAATTTCGTACTCAAAATGAGTTAGCGGATATTTATTTGTATTTTCAACATAATCGTCACAATCTAAATTACGCTTCAATATATCATTAATAGTAATTAGTTGGTCAGCTTTTCTCACCTTTACAACTATAGTATTCGCTGCATAATCACCTATTCTCTTGTAATTCTTTGTCAGTATGACGAAAAAAGCATCTAGCAAATACAAAAAAGGAAGTATATATACTATTCTAAGGAAATTTCTGAGCACACTGTCAAATACGCCTTCAGGTTCCCCACTCTGCCTAATTACTCTGATAGAGAAAAGCTTCTTACCGGGTGATTGCCCCTTCATAATCAACTCAAAAAAAGGATAATATATTAAATGAAAGAGAATTAGCATTGTTGCTGCAAACATAGCAGCCTGCAACCCCAATTCAGCTATAAGGGCTGCATAATCAAACCCTGCAAAATACAAACCCAATAGGGTTACACTAAAAACAAAAAGCTGAATAAGCAAATCAACAATAAAAGCTGCAAATCTAGACCCTATTCCTGCTAGTTCATATTCTACATATACATTTTCCGGAGTGAGGATGTTTAGTACTTTTTTCATCAATTGTCCACCTCTTGATTTTATTTTAAAACTATTCGCCCTTTCAAAAATCTTTGATATTTAAAATCACTTTATATCACAAATTCAATTGTAACAGATAAACTTTTCTGATAAAATAACTTTTATGGAACAAATTAAATTTATATATTACAAATCACCATAAAAAATAGTGTGATTAAAAAAAATTCAAAACAAAAAGGTGCAAAATATGAAGGAAGATAAGTTCATCAGTCAAAATTCTGAAGCCTGGAAAAACCTTGAAGCAACCCTTGAAAAACTTAAGTCCAAAAGCCTTTACCGCTTTAACAAGGATGAATTGGATAGTTTCTTCAACTATTATAATTTGACCTGCGGTCATTTGTCCTATGCGAGGACCAACTATGGTAACTCCATTACTACAAACTATCTGAACAAACTCGTTGCTTCAGCACACAGCTATATATACACTACTAATACCTTTAGCCTTAAAAAGCTTTTTATTTTTCTCTTTGCCGGTTTTCCTCTTCTTGTAAAGAAGAATTGGAAACCTATACTATTATCTACATCGATTTTTCTTCTTGCAATGGCTATAAGCTTTATATTTACACTTATTTCAACCGACAACGCTGGGGCTTTTGTATCTCAAGAAATGGTAGACAGCATCCTTGAAAGAAACGTAAATGAATATGTTGCCGACCGTAACGGAGCAGTTTTGTCACCTTTTATTTTTACCAACAATATCAAGGTAGGAATTTTGGCCTTTGCCTTTGGAATAACTCTTGCCATCGGTACGGTATATGTTATATATGCCAATGGATATATGCTTGGTGCCCTTGCAGCTTTATATCTTCATAAAGGCGGAAGTCTTTTGTTTTGGGCTCTCATTCTTCCTCACGGTATATTAGAGCTTTTCGCCATATTTGTATGCGGCGGTGCTGGAATAATTATCGGTTATTCAATTATCAATCCCGGAAAATATTCCCGCAAGGATTCCTTTATTATCAGAGGTAAGGAGGCAATAAAGTTGGTTCTTGGGACTGTACCCATTTTTATAATTGCCGGCATAATCGAAGGATATTTCACTCCTTCTTCCTATTTCTCCGAAATTGCAAAACTTATTTTTGCCTTGATAACGCTAATTCTATTGGTTATCTACTTGGTATTGCCAAACATCAGAAAGTCTAAGCCTTTACTAAATCTGCATCCTTGATTTCATATTCAAATATTTGTTTACAACCTCAATGGAAAGTTTGTCAGGGGGAACATCCACAACAGCTATGGCTGAATCATTAAATATCTTCCGGATTTTTTCCCTTTCTCTGATCATCTTCATCGCTGCAACCTTTGTAAAGAAACCTTTTGTATCTTCTATATCACCTTCTGCATAATCGTAAAGCCTCATATCCTTTATGGTTATAACAAGAGGTATATGGTGCTTTGCGAGGTTTTTCAAAGCAGAAGCCAGCTGAAAAGCCTCATCGGCATTAAACAGTTCTGTGAAAATACATAACAAACTTCTACGCTTGTGATTCTTGTTTAGATAGGTCAACGCTTCCATATAATCGGCAGATACAAAGTTCTCCTGGACATTATAGAGATTTTCTGCAATCAGCTGAAATTGTCCTCTTCCCTTGCCCGGCTTGATAAACCTCTTTACAGCATTGTCAAACACCATAACACCGGCATTATCCCCCTTCTTTATTGCCACATCCGCTAAAAGAAAGGCAGCATTAATAGAATAGTCCAGCTTTTTTATATAATTTATCTCAGAATTCATAACTCTGCTTGAGTCAAGCATTATCATAATCTGTTGATTTTTTTCATGTTCATAGGTATTAACTATAAATTTATTAGTTCTAGCCGTTGCCATCCAGTTAATCTTTCTGTAATCGTCACCTTCGGTGTATTCCCTCAGACTTTCAAACTCGGTACCTGTTCCAAAGCTCTTATTCTTCTTAATTCCCCGAATAAGCTGACTTTTCTTAATAGCAGCTAAGCCATACTTACTGAGGTCCTTGAGATTCGGGTAAACTTTATAGCTGTTTTCCAGGCCATAAATGCCCTTTTTCATGCACAAACCCATTACACCTTTATACCTAACATGAACTTTACCAAATTTAAACTCTCCTCTTTTTTCAGGCATTACAAAGTAATTCCCTACAGCTTCATAGTGCGGGCTTACACGAATGGATACAACAGCATTTTTTGTTCTCATATACATTGGTATTTCGTCAACAGCCTCGATATCAAGCGCATATCCACTGTTATTTCTGATGTTTATACCAATTTCATTCTCTGTACCCATAGAAAGCTTTTCACTACATACCCTTTCAACACATAAAAGTTTATCGTCAGGGGTCATTCTCAAATCAACTATGAGGAGAAAAAATATCACTATGTTATAAATTAAAAAAACATATAATTCAAGTCCAATAAAGGACGCTATTACAACAGGCACTATACCTAATAGAAGAAGTGCTAAAAACCGCTTGCTAAATGGCATTTTTTTAACTCCTTTTTGTCTTTTATCCCTTACCTGGGAACTTCAACTTTTGCAAGTATGCTTTTAATTGCATCATCATTTGTAAGCCCATCAATTCCGGCTTCCGGCTTAATTATTATACGGTGACGCAATACAGGCAAAGCAAGCTCTTTTATATCCTCCGGTATGACAAAGTTTCTTCCCTCCATAGCCGCATAGGTTTTCGCAGTAAGCAGTAACGCTATAGATGCCCTAGGACTAGCTCCTAGTACAAGATTAGGAGAATTCCTTGTAGCCTTTACTATGGAAGTTATATAATTGATTATTCCTTCATTAACCTGTACACCCTGTATTTCCTTCCTGCACCTCTTTATATCTTCAAAATTGCATACAACACTGATATTCTCATTGCCTATTTCCTTGCTGCTAAAACCTGAGTTGTATTTTTGAAGAAGCATATTTTCAAACTTCTGAGGCATATAATCCACTATCAGCTTCATTAAAAACCTGTCGAGCTGTGCTTCAGGCAAGGGATAGGTTCCCTCATATTCAACCGGATTTTGCGTAGCTAACACCATAAATGTATCTCCTAATTTATGAGTCTCACCGTCTATAGATATGGATTTTTCCTCCATAGCTTCTAAAAGAGCTGCCTGTGTCTTAGGAGGTGTCCTGTTTATTTCATCGGCCAAAAATATATTGGTAAAAAGAGGGCCTTTCTTTAAGAAGAACTCCGTTTTTTTAGGGTCAAAAACTTTCGTACCTATAATATCTGCCGGCATTAAATCGGGTGTAAACTGAACCCTCTTAAACTCTGCATCCATCGCTTTTGACATAACCTTTGAGGCTAAGGTTTTAGCAAGTCCCGGAACTCCCTCAATCAATATATGTCCTCCGGACAAAAGTGCAACTACCATGTGTTCAATAAACTCATACTGACCTACAACAATTTTAGAAACCTCTTCTATAATTGCCTTTGCTTTTTCTTTTGTAAAATCACAGCCAGTTACATCGTTTTCTTTATTCGAATTAACTTCAACCATTACTTTATCCCCTTTCTGATTGACTCAAGTCTCTTATATAGTTTTAACAATGACTTATTATCATTTCTTTTATTATTAATAAAACTCTCGCATTCCAAAAAAACCGCTTCCACCTCTAAATCCTTTAATGTATTGTCTAACTGTGCAGCTTTAACAAGATCTCCATCACTCCAGTTCTCCTTGCCAAATCCCAAAAATTTGGCAATTTCTTGCTTAAGACTGTCTAAATAAATTTCTAAAGCCATCCCATTTGCTTTCGCCTTATAATATATATTAGAGAGTGCATAAAGGTTTTCATTTTCCTTTCTCTTGATGGTTTCGAACACAACCACCGGTTTTCCAAACCTACGCGATGCAACAAACATAAATATTAATAAACAAATTACTAATTGAATTATCACAAGCTTTCCGGCAAAGCCTAAAATATCCCAAAGCTTCGCTCCGCTGCTTCCCATACCATGGAAATAGTCATTAAACAAAACCTGTTTATATTTAGCTTCTTCAAGGGCATCAATAAATTGCACACCCTGTTCGAGATCCTTTACACCTGAATTTGTATATTTCTCACTATCGGTAAAGTAAATTATGCTCCCGTCCCCAACGCTATATTTATAACCTTGATCATATTGTCCAAAGTGACTAGGCTCTTTTGCACCAAGTTCCTCAATATAATCTTCAATTTCGACATCGTAGGACATTAATACAAGAGCGTTCCCTCTTTCCAACCATTCTTTAAAATACTTTTTTTCCAAATAATTCTCTAATACTCCCAATTGAGGTTCAATTGCAACTACAGTTGCATTTTCAGGTAAAAACCTCGACGGCCTTGTAAATATTTCTACATCATACCCCATTTCCTTTGACAAAAGGTAAAGCGCTCTTGTCCCATCTCCTTCTACACTGTAGGCGGAGTATTCAATACTTTGCTGCAGGTCACCTTTAAAACCATAAACAATTAAACCCGCAGCAACTATAATTAATATAACGGCAACATATATTAAAATCTTCCTAATTCGTTTCATCAGCTGCTGTTTCCTCCTCTTTAGAATGCCGGTTGTAAACTTTACGTATTAGAATTTATCAAATTGCTGTAAACCTCATTCCAATTGACAAATGTAGCTTTGTCGGCATTTTTTCCACCATACCAATGTCTGTTGAAAACTTGCGTAAACTCAACCATAACATCATAAACCTCGTGCTTGTTTTCCTTTATCTCATTCAAATACTGTTTATTTGTCTTTGCCTTGTTAATTCTAATTATATTTAGATCATTAAACCGGATTAAAAGAGATATATACAAAAATCTCAAGCCCTGAGTATAATCCCCACTGTTGTAATAATCAAAGGCTTTTTTATAAACTTCATCAGGGTCCTTCAATATATTCAGCAGAAGCGCATCTTCCTCCTGCCTCACTTTTCGAGAACGTGTTAGTTTTTTTGCAGCAAAATATATGATAAGTCCGATAATTGCAAGTATCAGCACAATAGCTATAATCTGAAGAACAAACATTACTTCTTTTGAAACTTTTGAACCGCTAAACACACTCTCAAGCTTATTTGTTATGTTCAACTTCTCCCATATGCTTTTTACAAACTCAATAAATTTATCGTGTAGAATTTCAAGAAAGCTTTTAGATTTGGTTTTTTCGCCAAACTCACCAGATGCCAGAATTCTTGAAAGTGCATCTTTAACTTCGTTTTCGTTTTCAGGACTAAAGGCTTTTGCCTGAACAGAAAACAAAGCAGTCATGCTAAGGACTACCAAAATCCACATGTTAATTTTCTTGTAAACCCTTCCTACAAGCAATTTACTCATTAGCTGTTACTCCATCCTTGTTTAATAAATCTATTGAATTTTCCTCTTCAATAAGCTTTCTCATTTTCACTTCTAAATCCAGTCCCTCTTTTTGAACTTTCATGTTTATAAATAATACGGTTATAAACACCAATATAAAAGGTTCTGCTATAGCAGAAGACATTTGAGCAAAGGCATTAACTACGATATAGAGTGTATTGTTTACAACTGCCAGAAACATTGTCGCACCTAAAAGTAAAGCATTAAACAGATAGTAGAGCATAATTGCGAATATGCCTGAAAATGCAATGTGCCAAAACTTCCTTTTGCCAAGATAAAAACTTCTTTTTATACTTTCAGATACCGATTTGCCCTCTATAACAATTATATTTGCTCCAAAAATAAGCTTTATCGCAAAAAAACCTATAGCTATAAAAACTCCGATAATTACTAAAAGCACTAAAAATATTATGACCACAGCCATCAAAACAGGAGGAAAATCCATTGCTGAAATTGCTATGATAGGTACAATAATAGCTAACACCCCAACAATTATAGAAATGAAATATGCAGCGCCAAGAATCACTGCAAATATAACGGCATTTCCCATCATCTTTGGCATGAACCTAAAGCAATACTTTATAAGAGCTTTAACGTCTGAAAAAGAAGAAACCTTAACCTCACCGCTTATTGCATAATCATATATCATTTTTATTACTGCAGCATTCAAAACAAGCTTAATAGTTATTGAATAGACCAATTGAAGCATACTCATTAAGCCTGTTACCGTATTACCAAAAGCTGATGTATCCCCTAGATAGCTTTCAAGCATTTCCGGTGAATAAACTCCATTAAACATATCCTTATACATGGTGAAAATACCAGACAACTGATTGTCAACCAATATATTTGAGATTATTGAATTCAATACCGTCCAGGGAACATATAAAATAAGGGATAGCAAAACAATACCTTTAAAATTCTGTCTAAAGGCCTCCACTGAATAATCAAGAACATCTCCAACATTCATAGGTTTTAAATCATTTCTTATTTCGTTCATAATGACCTCACGTTCTGTAGTTTTGGAAATATAAAAAACAACTGGTCAATTGCCATTTCAAATAATCTGATTTACATTTTAAAATGGGTTCATCATTATAAAATATCATATTTTGCTAATTTTTTCAACATCTCTGATTTTGCTAAATATTCCACGAATCACATTACTTATTAGTATTGCTAATTATTTTACAAAAAATCATTTTACCTTAGCTTGTTTGAAAAATTTTGTAAACGGCTCAAAAAAGCGAAAAAGAGTGAGCTAAAAGTAATAATCTTCTTTAACTCACTCAACACTATAACATAAGGCCATTTCAAAAAATAACCTATACAAATTTAGTTCACAAAGCCCATCAAATCAATTTTTTTGAAATGGCAATTGACCAGTTATTTTTTTGGAATCACCTAAACTTCCCCTCTGGTATCGGCAATAAATACATTTCTATATTTGTTCAGACCATTAGTCTTTGCCGATGCTAAACCAGCTTTTAAACATTCTAAAAAAGAGTTTACCAAAGTTAGTTTTTTCCACATCTCTGTCCGACACAATATCAATTCGTGAAATTTCATTTTCATCTATCTTATATATAATTTCCCCTACTTTTTGCCCTGCCTTTACCGGAGCGGTTATTGTTTCATCTAAATTCACTTGACGAGCTATCTTTGTCTTCTGTCCCCTCGGAAGGAGTACTTTGACATCATTTCCTATGACGGCACCAACTTTTGAAACAGTTCCCTTTTTAACACTAATGTCCGATACCAACTCACCCTTTTTGCTGATCTCGGCAGACTCATAATTGGCAAATCCATAATCAAGAAGTTTTCTAATTTCTGCAAATCTTGTATTTGAATCCGGTTCGCCTAACACAACCGATATCAATCTCATATTGTTACGTGAAGCCGTAGCCGTCAAACAAAAGCCTGATGCTCTTGTAAAGCCTGTTTTCAAGCCATCACACCCGGTATAAAACTTTACAAGTCTATTTGTATTTGTCAAATCAAATTCACCGTTTCTAAAAGTATCTGTATAAATGGATGTATATTCCAATATTTTAGGATGTTTTGTTATAAGTTCCCTAGACATTATTGCAATATCTAATGCACTGCTAAAGTGGTCTACATCTGTCAGTCCGGTACAATCCCTAAATTGCGTATTCATCATACCAAGGTCTGCTGCCTTTTCGTTCATCTGTACTACAAACGCCTCTTCGCTTCCAGCCACAAGTTCTGCCAAAGAAACAGTGACATCATTTGAAGAGTGAAGAGCAACTGCTTTTAAGGCATCATGAACAGAATACTGTTCGCCAGGTTCAATGTAAGCTTGTGATCCTCCCATTCCCGAAGCATATTCGGATGCTGTAACCATGTCCTTTAGGCTTATTCTCCCTGAATCAATTGACTCCATACACAAAAGCATTGACATTACTTTTGTTACACTAGCGATGGGTAGTTTTTCATTGCTATTATTCTCTTGCAAAACCTGACCTGTTGACGCATCCATCAAAACATAGGCCTTTGCCTTGAGTTCCGAAACGCTAGTGCTTGCCATTATGCTATCAACAGTAGTTGGGTTATAAACCGGCTTTTCTTCTATTGCAAAAGCAACACCGTAAAAAGAACTAATTATAACACATATAATTACTAGACACCTTAACAAACCCTTTCTTATCAATGTATATTCCCCCCAATTAGTTTTCTTTAAGCCATTATAAAAATAACCTTATTAGATTTTTATGCAGAAAACCAATTGTATATGCACACACCTTTTTAACATTAAATTCCATATTGTAAAAATGTTAAAATGCACTAAGGCCATTTCAAAAAATAACCTATACAATAATTAAGTAGCAAAGCCCATTAAATAAGATTTTTTGGAATGGCGATTGCAAAGTTTTTTTGGGGAATCACCTATTCAACATTAGAAAGAATTAAGGGTCTTAGCGGCTCTACCGAATCGGATAGTATAAGACTCTTTTTCAAGGTTTCAAGAGCTTGATTAATTTTTTCGTTGTCATCGGCATAAAGGGTCGCTATAAGGTCTCCCTTTCTTATAGACATTCCTGTTTTCTTATTAAGCTTTATACCCGCCGAATAATCAATAACACTATCTTTTGTTTCCCTTCCCGCACCTAGAATCATAGATGAAATGCCCAACATATCGGTTTTAACTCTTTCTAGATAACAATCCTGTCCGGAGGTAAGCTCATATACATGCTTAGGCTTTTTGAAAAGATCATAATTATCAATAACATCAGGGTTTCCTCCCTGCATTTCAATCATTTCAGCCAATTTGTTCAACGCCTGTCTGTTTTCAATTACTTCCTTAGCTCTATTTTCACAATAATCTCTATCACCCATTTCAGCAAGTTCCAGCATCTTTGAGGCCAAACTTAGAGATACCTCCTCAAGATCTTTAGGTCCATTTCCTTTTAAAGTCTCGATAGCCTCAATAACCTCAAGAGAATTGCCAATTGCACTTCCAAGGGGAATATCCATGTCGGTAACTATCGCAACAGTTTTTCTTCCTAAATTATTACCTATCTTTACCATTGTTTCAGCTAACTCTACCGACTTCTCTACAGTCTTCATAAAGGCACCGCTTCCGGTCTTCACATCAAGGACTATTCTATCGGCACCACAGGCAATCTTTTTACTCATAATACTGCTCGCAATCAACGCAATACTGTTAACTGTCGCCGTAACATCTCTAAGTGCATATAACTTTTTGTCTGCCGGTGCAAGGTTTCCTGTTTGTCCTGCCACTGAAATACCCACTTTATTTACGTTATCTATAAATTCCTTCTTTGTAAGGGCAGTCTTAAAGCCCGGGATAGACTCGAGTTTGTCTATCGTACCTCCGGTATGCCCAAGTCCTCTACCGGACATTTTTGCAACCGGCACTCCACAGGCAGCTACAATCGGGCCTAATATAAGAGTCGTCTTATCCCCTACACCTCCTGTGCTGTGCTTATCTATCTTTATACCGTCTATAGGAGAAAGATCTATTACATCACCGGAATTAGCCATAATTTCGGTTAAGTCTGCGATTTCTCTCTCATTCATACCCTTTAAAAATATAGCCATAAGCAAAGCTGACACTTGATAGTCGGGTATCAATTCGTCACAATAATTCTTAATGAAATAACCTATTTCAGCATAACTTAATTCTTTTCCGTCACGCTTTTTCTCAATCACATCATACATTCTCATGTAAAACACCCCTTTTAGGCTTTTATTTTATCAAAAAAGCTTTCTCCCGACAATTCGCCGGTAATTTCAAGATACTGGGCTATTGTAGTTGCAATATCGGAAAATGAGCTTCTTGTCCCCAAATTGATGTTTTGCTTGAGCCCTTTGCCATAGACCAACAGAGGAACGTATTCCCTTGAATGATCTGTACTCTCTGTTGTAGGATCACAGCCGTGATCTGCTGTAATGAAAAGAATATCCTCATCCTTTAGTGCTTTTAATATATCCGGAAGCCTATTGTCGAATTCAACAAGTGCCTTTGCATAGCCCTCAACATCATTTCTGTGTCCATAAAGCATGTCAAAGTCTACAAGATTTGTAAACAATATTCCCGCAAAATTCTCATTAAGATACTCTAGAGTTTTATCAACACCCTCGGAATTGCTATGGGTATGTACTGCATGAGTAATCCCTCGTTTGCTGAATATGTCCTCTATTTTCCCAACAGCTCTCACCTCAAACCCCTTATCCTTTGCATAATCCAAAATAGTCTTTCCTATAGGCTCTAATGAAAAATCCTTTCTTCTTTCAGTTCTCTTGTATTCTCCGCTGTTTCCTGCAAACGGTCTGGCAATTACTCTTCCCACTGCATGCTTTCCTTTTAGAAGTTCTCGTGCCTTACTACACATTTCATAAAGCCTTTCAATACTTATCACGTCTTCATGGGCTGCAATTTGGAAAACACTGTCCGCAGAGGTATAAACTATAGGATATCCTGTCTTTACATGTTCATCACCTAATGTCTTTATTATCTCCGTTCCAGAGGCGGCCACATTGCCAATTACTCTTGTATTAACAGCTTTTTTAAAGGCCTCTATTATCTCTTTTGGAAACCCCTTTGGATAGACTGGAAAAGGTTTTTCAAGAATAATTCCCGAAAGTTCCCAATGACCCGTCGTAGTATCTTTTCCGGCAGATTTTTCAGCCATTCTACCGTAACATCCTTTTGGGTTGTTTGCAGCCTGTATGCCCTCCATATTCTCTATGTTACCTAAACCTAACTGTTGAAGATTTGGAAGTGAAAAATCCTTAATATGAGCTGCAATATTTGCTATGGTATTACTTCCCTTATCTCCATACTTATGTGCATCGGGCAATTCCCCCATACCAACACTGTCTAAAACAATTATTATGGCTCTTTTCATTTTATTTTTCTCCTTGTGTAAAAGTTTTAGTTACTTGAAAACATGCAAAAAAGTAAGATATTCCTATCTTACTTTTTACACATCATATTTAATACTCTTCGATAATTCAATAATTCAATTATTGCAAAATTATATTGGTTTGTCTAGATGTCTTATGCCCTTGGATGAGTCTTTTTATATACTTCTTTAATCCTGTTCTTCGCAATTTGTGCATAAACTTGTGTTGATGAAATATCAGAATGCCCTAACATCTCTTGTATAGATCTTAAATCAGCTCCATTTTCCAAAAGATGTGCTGCAAAGGAGTGCCGCAATGTGTGTGGAGTAATATCCTTATTTATCTTTGCTAGATTTTTGTACTGTTTGATTATTTTCCAAAAACCTTGTCTGGTAAGTCTTTTACCGTTTACATTGACAAATAATGCTTTTTCATCGTTTCTTTGAATCAATAGCCCTCTCGATTTTGACATATACTCGTTTATCGCTTGAATTGAGAGAGATCCTATAGGAATCATTCTCTCCCTGGTTCCCTTATTGCACTTTATGAATCCCATATCCACATTTACGTCTGTAACGTTAAGACATATCAATTCAGATACCCTAATACCTGTAGCATACAATAATTCAAGCATAGCTTTGTCTCTAAATCCTTTCAAATCATCGCATTTAGGCTGATCAAGCAAGAGTTCTACTTCTTTCGTCGAAAGAATTTGAGGTAATTTCTTTTCCACCTTAGGTGATTCAAGCTCCTCAGTGGGATCACCCCCAATTACACCATTCTTTGTTAGATACTGATAAAACGATCTAATTGATGCAAGATTCCTAGATATAGTCGAAGTTGCACGTCCCTTCTTTTGCAGATGCAGGAGGTAAGTAATCACAGTAGTTTTATTGGTATTTGCAATGCTATTTATTTTTATACCGATCAAATATGTAATATACTGCTCAATGTCCCTCCTATAAGACTGTAAGGTATTTAGCGACAAACGCTTATCTTTCTCTAAAAAAGTGAGAAATTTTAAAACCAAATCTTCCATTTTTTACCCTACTTCCTCTCTTCTTAATAAATAATATATAAATAACCCTAAAACCTTTATCATTTCCAATTGTATAAATCCTTACTATTATACTAGAAAAATTGCTCCTTGTACAATATTTTCCACGTATCTTGATATAGTTTGGATTGTTGACTAAATTTTTACAGTGATTTTTGTGCAATAAATACAAATATATGCTTATATGAAATTATAACCATATTCATATATGTATTGTCAACACATTATACCATTATTATACAACTTGTTTGGTATTTGTTAAAGCTTTTTCTATAATTTTCTATTATTCCAAACTAAAACATTTTTGATGAAATTATCCTGATACATACAGGAGTAATATAGGATTCAACCAATATACCGCCAAATATAAAGCATGAGAAGAACGCTGTCGTAATTGAGTATGTAACAAATCCCGTCTTTAAGTTCTCCTTATTTCCACGCTTGATTGACCTGCTTCGAATTATATTAAGCGAGAAATTGATACCGTTAACTCCTAAAGCTATAATACAGGGTATAATTATTATTTCCTTCGGTACGATACTAAATAGAGTAAAAAGCACTCCCTTTAATCCCATCAAGTCAATTATAAACCCCGAAGTAAAACCTGTTATGAAGCCTCTTACACCAATAAAAAAATATATAAGAGGTATCCCTATTATAGTTACTCCAAGTGCCCACATTACCACAATAAGCCTTGCGTTATCAATAATTGATATCTGTAGTATTTCGTTACTGTCAACCCTCTGATTTTCAAAAAGCTCTAAAAAGCCTTGAAAGTAATTTGTAAGCTCTGTTCTTTGAATTGAACTTAAACCGTTTACAGTAAATGCTCCTGCTGACACTCCTGTTACGAAAGTCAAAAACAGAAACAAATAAGTATTTTTATTCTTCTTCACATGTTCCATCATTGTGGTACGTATTTTTGTTATCACATTTATCCCCTCTTAATTTGGCATCTTTTTCTTTATAATGCTTTCTGATATTGATATATACAGCTTGTGTTACGGGGCACCTTAACAATATCTATTTAATTACTTAATCCTAATTAATTCTATGACGATAAAAACAAAAAAATTACAATACAAATTAATGTATTGTAAACTTTACTTAAGGAATAACTAATATTTATAATTTTATCTCACCTTTAACTAATTTATCTGCCATTAGAATTCCTATTATGGTCTTTGCATCGGTGATTTGATTTTTCATTATCATTTCAATCAGCTTACTAACCGTGTATTTCTCAGCAGATATGAATTCATCCTCATCGGCACAGGATTCTCCTTCATATAAATCTCTAGCTACGTACATATGCAATACTTCATTGCTGAACCCCGGAGCACTGTGTATATCAATCAAATGCTTTATATCCTTAGTATCAAGCCCTGTTTCTTCCTTTAGTTCTCGTTTTGCACAATCAAGAGGGTCTTCTCCCTTATCAAGCTTTCCTGCCGGAATCTCTAAAGATTCCTGATCAATAGGTTTTCTGAATTGCCTCACCATATAAATTTGTCCATCCTCCGTGATCGGAATTACAACCGAGGCTCCCGGATGTAATACTACATCACGGGTTGCCTCTTTTCCATTTGGAAGCATGACACTCCAAGATTCCACATCTATAATATTACCTTTATATATCTGCTTTTTAGATATTGTTTTTTCTTCATAATTCACGCTAACACCTCCGTCATAGTCTGTTCTTTTTTATTTCACCCGTTGCTAGAAGGTCACATCTATTATTATACTCATTGTCTGAATGCCCCTTGACCTTTATCCATTTTATGTTATGGATATTGTTCAATCGATCAAGTTCTTTCCATAATTCTATATTTTTTACCTCTTCCTTGCTGGAATTTCTCCAACCGTTAAATTTCCAGTTTCTGACCCAGTTCTGATTAAAACCGTTTACCAAGTATGCACTGTCACTGTATAGTTCAACCTCACAAGGTTCCTTCAAAACCTTTAAGGCTTCAATGGCAGCCTTAAGTTCCATTTTATTGTTGGTAGTATCTTTTTCAAAGCCCGATATCTCTTTTTCCACTTCACCATACTTTAATACTGCACCCCATCCTCCATCTCCCGGATTACCGGAGCAAGCACCATCAGTGTATATTATTACTCTCTTCATAAACACTCCTTTTATAAATCACCTTAGGAAGTTTTTTTCGTTATCCCTTACTCAAATTTTTTCCCGATTTCCTTAGCTTTCTTTGTGCACTCGTCCATAGCTTCAATTACCGCATACCTGAATCTATTCTTTTCTAGTGTACTAACTGCTTCGATAGTTGTCCCTCCAGGGGAGCACACCATATCTTTCAGCTCTCCGGGATGTTTTCCTGTTTCGAGCACCATCTTTGCTGAGCCAAGTAGGGCTTGAGCCGCCAATTTATAAGATAAATTTCTAGGCAATCCCGACAATACAGCCGCGTCCGCCATGGCCTCTATAAACATAAATACATATGCAGGACTGCTGCTAGTGAGTGCTGTAACTTCACTCATCAATTTTTCGTCAAGTAATTCTGCCTTTCCGAAGCACCCGAATATCTTCATTACATAGTCTAACTCGTCCTTACTTACATTATTATCTGGTGAAACCAGCGTCATACCTTCTCCCACTAGTGCAGGAGTGTTTGGCATTGTACGTATCACCTTTTTATCTTCGCCTATAAGCTTTTTGTAGAACTTTACTGGAACTCCAACAGCAACAGAAACAAGGATTTTTTTACTGTCAAACGAATTTTTGCATTTTTCAAGTACTGATTCAATCATGTTGGGTTTTACAGCAAGTATTATAATGTCACAATTCTCAACAACTTCATTTTCACTCTTTGATAGGTTTATACCTATCTCTGCTTGGAGTTTTGAGAGTTTTTCTACATCTACATCATAAACATGTATTTTGTCCGACTTTAAAATATTAGATTGAGCTATGCTTCTTATCATTGCATATCCCATATTTCCGGCACCGATAAAACCTATTGTCCAATCCATAAAATCCTCCTTAAGTAAACTTTTTTTGCTTGCCTTTGACTTTATCTTTAAATATATTATCATAAATTTCATCACATAAATAAAAAATTTAATATTTTTTTATTTTAACAAAAATAACCCATTGACATAAATTTTATCCTGTTGTATACTATAAAAGCGCCGAAGGGGAGTAGTTCAATGGTAGAGCAACGGTCTCCAAAACCGTAAGTTGCGTGTTCGAGTCGCGTCTCCCCTGCCAGATTATAAAGCCATGGTTTGTACCATGGCTTTTATGTTGTTCTATATATTTGAAAGTTCTATATTTATATTTTTGTCTATACTCTTTTCAATCTCTGCTTCTGTTTCATTATCATTCAAACAAGCCTCACCGCTTAAAACTCTGATTGGCAGGAAAACCTTAAAGGTAGAACCTACTTGAAGGTCACTTTCCACTTCAATTCTTCCATCGTGCATTTCTACAAGTGACTTCACTAAAGCCAATCCAATCCCCGTTCCCTCATGAACTCTACTTAATGAATTATCAACCTGTTTAAATCTTTCGAAAATCAGCTCGAACTTATCCTTAGGTATACCAATACCAGTATCCGAAACAGATATTAATACCTCCAGGTTCTTATTGTATACATATACTTCTATCTGACCTTCTTCTTTAGTAAATTTTATTGCATTAGACAAGAGGTTGAGCATTATTCTCTCAATCTTATCCATATCACAGGCAGTAATGATCTCTTCCTCCTCAGTATCAAACATTAAGCTTATCCGTCTGTTCCTTGTATATTCCCATACCGACATAGTAACTTTTTCAACAATCCTTACAATATTACAGTTTCGGAGCCTAAGCTTATCACATCCCGATTCTATCTTGGTTATATCCAAAAGGTTGTTTGCAGTTTTTAATAGCCGGTAGGAATTGTTTTTCATTGCTGCAACATATCTGTTTAGCTTTTCTTTATCGATTTCTTTATTGGATTCGCAAGTATTCATCGACTCCATAATTTTTAGAGTACACAACATAATACTAAGGGGCGTCCTGAATTCGTGAGAAAAATTAGTAACATAGTCCATCCTTAATTTATCCATCTGTGTTGCTTTTATTAAAAGTCTGTTACTTTCATCCACACTATTTTTCATTTCTTCAAACTGCTTTCTTTGTGTTATATCTCTAATTACACTCAAATACACAGATTTACTATCTATACTATGTAAAGTTGTAATAATTTCGACGTACATACGTTCATTCTTAATTATAAACGTTTCCTCAAATACAACGGGAGATGTTGACTTATCTACTTCATCCATTCTTTCTAGAAATGAAGCATATTTTTTTTCACTAAAAATATCCTGTAAAGCTTTTTCAACAACCTGCATATTGTCTTCATAGCCACAAAGTTTAACCCCTGATTGATTTATAAAAAGCACCTTTTCTCTGTCATGTAGGATTACCGCATCGGTCATAGACTCCAAAAGCGAACTGTATCTTACCTCACTTTTTCTTAATAATTCTTCAATCTTCACACATTCTTCTACTTCATTCCTAAGTTTTTCATTTGTCGCTTCAAGCTCAATTGTCTTTTGTTCAAGTTCCCGGTTTTTTTTGTCTAGTTCATCAAACAAGATTGATATGGGTTTAATTATAACCCCAACAGAAACCGCTTTATAAATCACACAGAAAGCAAAAAAACGAAGAATATGTGCTAGTATTGAAGCTAAATCAATTACCTGTTGAGACGATGCGAATAAAATTTCCGCTAGTAATCTTAACGCTATGTACGAGAAAATGTAGTTAAATATATTTTCTCTAAAACTACGCCTTTTTAAAGATAATAGAAATAACAAAAGAGAATAGGAAATTAAAAGTATATACTCACTCAGTATCTTGAAAGGTGTTGAGTCAGCATTGTCGTAAGCACATTGCGGAAACATCCTTAGTTTTACTACCGATATAAGCACAACAAACGTAATTATGGCATATGGGACAAGTAACTTTTTAATACTAAGGTTCTTCTTTATGATATATGCCGGTATAATCAGCATAACAAAAAGTGCGACAACATCTAGGTATTTGCCTACAATTGAAATTTGAATTGATAAATCATATGTGTCGGATTTAAAAATATTTATGCCTGCATAGGAAAAAACATGAATTATCTGTATAAGACTTGTAAATAAAAACATTGTCCCTAAATATAAGTAAAGTCCGTTTTTCATTATCCTACAACTATGGTATACGGCTATTGCCACACCAATACCTATAAATATCCCAATTATCTCTAATAGTGAATGAAAAAAAAGATAATTTTTCAATCCAATATGTATAGAAATAAGAACCACTGCAGAAAATATAAAAAACTTCCTTAAAAAGCTCCAATTCTCTCTTTCAACTAGCCTTAGTTCAAAACCTGAAATATTTTCATTTCCCCGTACGACCCTCATAAAACCCCCCCTATTTATGACATTCGTAATTATACCAATCAACAATGCCAATTGTCTACTTATATATCTATATATATTTGGTTAAGACATTTCAAAAAATAACCTATTCAGCATTTGGGTCAAAAAGCCCGCAAAATCAAATTTTTAAAAGGGCAATTGACCAGTTATTCTTTTGGAATCACCTAAAGAAGCTTGACTCTTTCTCATTTCAAGCATATCCACAAAAGCTTCCAGCCTAGTCTTATACCCTTCCTCTCCTGTCATTTCATCAACAATCAATGTCATAATTGGAATACCGTATTTTTTTTGCACTTCAACAAGTGTACTTTGTGCAATTATTTCGGGCATACATGTAAAGGGGTATATCTGAATAACACCATCATACTTCTTTTTTGCACATATTATTGATGCACCTACTGTTTGAATTCCGTGTCCCCCTATATCATCAGTATTAATAAACTCCCTGGCTGCCGAAAGAAAATTATTTTTTTTCTTAATCGGAAGATTATTTCTTATGAAATGGTTGACAATCCATTTACTGATACCTAAATGGTTATGTACCTCAACTCCCATATTTCCGAGCTTTTTTTCTATCTCAAAATTGATCCCGGGGTGAGATGCTATATATATCTCTCCAACTATTCCAATCTTGAGAGGTCTAAGCTTACGGTCAACAGATATAGACATAAGCTGTTTTCTAGTAGATCTTATTATACTCTTTATCCGCTTATAGCCATAAACTTTTTGGACACTACTGTGAAACTTAGAAATAATCCTATCCGTCTCACCTTTTTTTATCTCACGGCATCTTGTATATCCAGCGAGTCTATCAAGCCCATCAACTAAAAAAACTGTTCTTACTGCAAATAATATTCCTTTAACTAAATTAACGGTGCTTTTTTCTTTAGTCAACGGACTGATCTTTTCTAAAACCCCTTTTATTGTGATGTTGGTGGTTTCAAGACACACAAATTTTACATCATAGTTTAGATTTCCAATTATTTCCGAAAGAAGATCACCATAATATCCAAACCTACACTGTCCACTTCCCCCTCCAAAAAGTATAAAATCTGCACCGTTTTTTATCCCGTAAATAAGATCTCCCAGTATTGTTTTAAATGGCAAACAGGCGAATTCAGGTGAATTCATAACACCCAATTCCATTGTTTCTTTAGTATTTAAGGGAGGCATCACGTATTCTATACCCGCAGTGTCTAAAAGTACCTTTATCGGCACATACATATTCCCCATTTGTGGAAAAGTTATTTTCATAATATCATCATCCAATCATATCAATAAATGCTTCAAGTCTTGTGTCAAAGCCGGCCTCTCCGGTATGTTCATCAACCGTAAGTTTAAGCATCGGTAGATCACTGCATTTAGATTTAATACCAAGCTCGATAAACTCCATTATAAAAGCATCCAATCCGCAGGCAAAAGGTGTAAGATATATAATACCCTTTACTCTTTCATCTTTTGCATA
Organism: Bacillota bacterium; assembly: GCA_023421115.1. Taxonomy (GTDB): domain Bacteria; phylum Bacillota; class Clostridia; order Acetivibrionales; family Acetivibrionaceae; genus Acetivibrio. Next base: position 32,012 of record JAEZUI010000049.1, read on the forward strand.
CGCAAAAGCACTTCCTAAAAGTTCAAATCCTATATCCCAGAATTTTTTTCCCTGGTATGGGTAAGCATTTTTACGCTTTATCTCATGATCAAGATCTTTCGGTGTAAAAATATCTATGTTTCTTTTTTTTAGCTTTTCAATAAGCCTCATACTCAGATAATCGTCATAAATCATATAGGGATGTCCAAGTAATAATAGCTTTGCTTTACTAACAGCAGTTCTTTTTGCCCCTCTTATATTCCCTTCAGTTATTGACTTTAAATATTTCTCCCAGACCTCATAAAATGCTCCTATTACCTTAGAAGGTTTTATTTTTAAGGTCCTAGCCAGGTCAGTAAGGCTTTCTTTTGTTTCCTTAGGATGCGTATCCATATTAATTTTAGTTTCTATAATCTTATGCTTACACCCTAAATTAGCTGCTGTCATATCAGGAAGCCCACACATCTTAGGACATGTGTACTCATTTTTATTTGTGCTGTGATACCTTGGTATAAATATGTAGTCAACCTTATCCTTAAGACTTACCACATGCCCATGAAAAATCTTAACCGGAAGGCAGGTCTCATTGCTGCAATATTTTACACCAGTGTCCATTATCTTTTTGTTGGTATCTTGAGATATTAACACATCAAACCCTAAATTTTTAAAAAACTCTTCCCACATTGAGCTGTATTCATAAAGTAACATACCTTTTGGTATTCCTATGGTTACCATTATCCTAACCTCTTTGTCTTATATTTATTGTATAAAGTAAACAGAATAAATAGGCAAAACGAGCTCTACAATTGCAATAATAATAATAGCAATTGCACCTAATTTGTTTTTTTTATCCCAAGTCCACTTTCCGTAACTTACTGTTTTTAAAAACACCCATAAAAGAAATATAAATATTATTGTCGTATTCAAAGGCCTCATAACTAATCCTTCTTTCACTATAATTTACATTTTGGTTATTTCAAAAAACTTATTAGTCGCCAATTACTTCGGGAACTGTTTTTGTAATAAGCCCTGGTCGTCTTATTTTTACATCAACCTCAATGTCATAGGTTGACTTCTTATACTTAGTTAGCCAGTCAAATTGTTCCCATTCTTTCCATGTTAGAAATTTACTCTTAACTTGCTTACCGAAACCATTGGTATCTGTGCCAAATATTTTTATACTCTTATCTAAATACTTAATTATCCCTTCTTTAATAAAAGTTTCAGTGGACTGCTCAAGCTTTGTGGTATTTTCTCCTTCTTCGTAATTAATTCCGCTTTGTATCGATAAAATATCACTTTCGAGAAATACTTTTGCACATAGTTTTGGTTTATCGCCATTTATTTCGACTCTCTTTTTTGTCCTTCTGCTCCTCTTTATATTAAGGACAATAAAATTGTCACTTTTCATTGGGTCTGGCATTGTAAAAAACATTGAATCAAACTTTCCTTCCAGCATTAGATGATACGTGGTTTCTTCACCATCTAGTTCTCCAACCATTCTTCCTCCGTTAAATACCGCCAATCCCATAACCTCAATATTAAGTTCACCTGTCTTTGGTAAATCCCCTGCTTTAAAGTCTCCTTCCAGCGGATAACTTCTGCCCTTTTCCTTGTAAGTCGAGTTATTTAAGTTAAACTCATCGGAGGATTTATATTTACTAACATCAGCAAGAACAGCCACTGCTTGAATTGACTCACTTTCTGTTTTGTGATAAAAGTTTATCATCTGTGTGTCGGTACTAAAACCTGTGTACTCATAAGCGCCAAGCAAAAGCTCATAGTACTTTGCAGGATTCGTCTCAAGCTTTGGCTTAACTGCAGCAATAAAGTCTTCGGCAGAACCTCTTGATACAATAATTCGGGCATTTGGGCGAAATTCCCTGTTCCTTATCATTGCATGCAAATATTTTGAAATGCCTTCTTTTGCAAGCTCTTTGGAAAAAATGATTGCCTTTACGTGAGAAAGATTTATCTGTTTACTTACAAATGTATTGAGCATACTTAGCCCTGAGTATATGCTAGGTGTATCAACTGTAATTACGGTTACACTCTTTTCGCCACCACCACCACCGCCCTCTCCACCGGATATGGTTGTAGGAAGTGCCACCTGCAGTGTCATTCTCAACTCATTGGCCTCACCCTTATCAAAACCCAATGCAATAGGATAGGCCATATCGTCAATCTCTCTCCTGTCATAACACCCTGTAAACATGGCACCTTGCAAAACAACGGCAATAACAACAACGATAAACTTATATTTTTTCATTGCATTTTTCACCTTCTTTTTTCCTTTTAACAATATTAGCCACTATTAAAACTACTATCGGAATAGCAAAAGTAACTATCCAAGCAAATCGCCTTACTATTTCTCCTTCAAGCGTAACAGTATACATTAGGCTTGGTGGTATAAAGCACAGAGTAAATAAAATTATTGCAACCGGTATGATTAAAGGCCTATAATATTCCAATCTAAAGGTCTTTTTTATCATATACATCAGAAGAAACAGCCCTAAGCTTAAGTATATAATTGCCGATAGAGTCCATGTAAGAACAAAAATCGATTCAATTCTCTGAAAAAACCTACCATAATTTACGTACCTGGCTAAATGTAAATAAGGAATAAAATATTCTGTAGAAGTTGGATAAGGCACCACTAATATATAAACTAAAGTTCCAAGTGTCAGTAATAAACCAGTAATTATGAGGCTCCAATATCCTATACTTTTAAAATCTTTATGTTTCCCTATAAAAGGAACTATAAAAAATATAAAGCTAAAGGCTGAATAAATTGATATCCGGGATATCTGCTTTACAAAAACTTCATATACCCCATGACCTAATATTGGAAACATGCGTGTTGTATCAACGAACTTTACATTTCCAAATACGACAATAAGAAAAGCGATTGTAACAATTGGTACTATAATGGTATTGAGTCTTACAATTGCCTCAAGTCCAAGATAAGAAGAGACGACTATAACTATAACAAAAAATACAATTACAAAACTTAAAGGTGACTGATTAAGCGCAAATATCTTTATATCCTCCCCAAATATTCTTAACATGATTGATAGTATAAAAGTATAGTCTATAATAAAAATCAATCCCACTAATATGCGACCAAAACTTCCCCCGGCAATTTGAGCAACATCAATTATATCTTTTCCCTCAAAGTTTTTGTACAGCTTTGAAATAAAAAAGAATAGTATTACTGCAAGTATGGATGTATACAAAGGAATCATCCAACCGGCTGGTCCTCCTGCCTCGGTCATTCTACGGGAAACTCCCAAAAAAAGCTGAATAGACATTCCGGTTATAAGCATAAGTATTGCTTCTACTTTTCCAAAACGGATATTACTCGACATTTAAAACTTCCTCTCAACTTTTTTAAAATACACCTAAGGTGTTTCAAAAAAAATCGTTAGTCAATGTATATAGTTCCACTCCAATAAAATCATTTTTTTGAAACACCCATTGACTAGTTTTTTTTTGGGATCACCTTTACTTCTTCTTTTCATCTTGCTCCCATTGTCTGCTAATAGGTGGTTGTTTTTTATTATTCTTTACATTGAGAAAATCCGGTCTTTTTTCCTGCCTCCAAATAGGAGCTCTTAAAATCTGATCCGCCATCTCTCCTTTTGTGATAGGTCCCATTGGTGCCATAAATGGGACACCAAAGGATTTAGCTGAGGTTAACCATATTCCCTGCAAAAAGAGTCCGGTTGTTATTCCAAGAAAACCAGCAGTGGCACCTAAAAAAATGTAAACAAACTTTAGAATTCTGTAAGCATACCCCAAACTAAAGTTGGGAATTGCGAAAGAACCTATACCCGTAACTGCAACTATAATTATCAAAATAGGACTTACAATATTTGCAGCAACAGCCGCCTGCCCAAGAATCAAACCACCTATTATACCGAGGCTGGGACCTAGTGGTCCAGGTATTCTTATACCTGCTTCTCTTATAAACTCAAAGGCTATCTCCATTATTAGTATTTCTATTAAAGATGGAAAAGGTACTCTCTCCCGCGATGCTTCAATTGCAAATAAAAGATCTGTCGGAATCATTTCCTGATGAAAATTTGTTATTGCAACATAAAAACCGGGAAGTAGCAGTGACATAGCTATAGCACTTATTCTTATTATTCTTAACATATTTGCATAGGGAAATCTGATATAGGAGTCCTCCGGTGATTGAAAAAGGTCAATATGGGTAGTTGGCATTACCAGTACAAAAGGACTTCCTTGTACAACAACCGCAACCTTACCTTCTGTCAGCATTGAGGCAACTCTGTCAGGCCTTTCAGTAGCCAATATTTGTGGAACAGCCAGATAGGGATTATCTTCAAGAAGCTGTTCCAATTCTCCAGAGTCAATTAGGTAGTCTATCTTAATTCCCTCTAATCTTCTTCTTACCTCGTTTACTAAAGACTCGTTTGCAATATCCTTAATATACATAAGTGAACAAGGAGTTTTACTTCGTCGGCCTACACTTATATTTTCAGCAATCAAATCCTCATCCTTGAGTATTTTTCTTATAAGCCCCGTATTCGTCCTTAGAAGTTCAATAAATCCTTCCTGTGGTCCACGTATGACCATTTCGGTATTTGGACTGCTTACACCACGACTTTTCCAACCTTTTGTGTCTGCAGTAAAAGCTTTATCAATACCGTCAACAAAAATACCGCAACCCCCGAAGTTAACTTCATCCACAACTTTGCTCAACTCATTTACAACCTGTATCTGATTGTGAGGAAGCAAATGATCTCTAATAATATTTCCAACCTCATTTTCATTATCCTTTATTTCAATATTTGACAACAGCATAAGAGGTTGTAAAATAGCTAAATCTATTATATCTGTATTTACCATTCCGTCAATAAAAACGATAAACGTAGGAATAGTTTTACCCTTTACAGTTATATTAAATTCCCTTATAACAATGTCTCCGTTATCCGGAATTGTATACTTTTTCTTGATATAAGCAATGTTATCAGATAACTTTTTGCTCACTTTTGTCATCCCACTAATATCCTTCGAGCCTTTATCCTTTGACCCATTATCTTCCTCATCAGCACATTCACATTTTTCTTCACCTTTTGCACCAACTTGCATAATAGGTGCGAAGTGAGTCTTAACATCTCTCTTCTTAGGACTAGAACTCTCCTTTTTGTTATTGCTTTGAGCAGGTCTCTCATCCCTCTCTTCCGATTCTTTTTTATTAATTTCAGAATTAACTTCCTTTGATTCATTTTCTTTCAGCACGAACTTTTCTATTTTTTCAGGCTCCTTAAAGATAAACAAATCCTTTAGTACCTTTTTGAAATCCGTCAAAAAATCCACTCCTTAAGTAACTTTTTATGTAAGTCATATGATTCCAGAAAAAACAACTGGTCAACTGCCATTTCAAAAAATCTGATTTTACGGGCTTTGTGACCCAAATGTTGTATAGGTTACTTTTTGAAATGGCCTTATGCTTATTGATTTATGGTAAATTAAAATTGTCTATTCATATTATGGATTTATTGGCAGATAAATATTCATAAAAATAGAACTACCAATAAAGTCAGAATTACTACTTTATTGATAGTTCTATTAAAATCAAAATTCTAAATATAGATAGTTATTTATCGTTTACAAGATATTTTGTAAGCGGTGAATCGAGAGGAAGTACTAGAGTTTTATCACCCTTAAGGGATGTTTTCATTGCTTCTAGTGATCTTATAAATTCATAAAACTCCATTTTTTCTCCGGAGTAAGCATCAGCAAGAATTCTTATATGTTCTGCCTCTCCTTCACCTAAAAGTTCCTGTTCTTTTGCCTTTGCCTCCGATATCATTATGGTTACTTGTTTATCAACCTCGTTTTTAACTTTCTGCGCCTCATAAGCCCCTTCTGCTATATATTGTTCAGCAATTTTCTCTCTTTCAGAAATCATTCTCTTAAAAACATATTCTTCATTCTCAACCGGCAAATCAAGCCTTTTTATCTTAACATCTTTAATATCAATACCATAAGGTTTAATCTGATTTGCCACTTCGTTAGTAACAACCTCATTAAGCTGCCCTCTTCCGGAAAGCTCTTCATTTATTATACTGGCTTGCTCTAAAGTTCCCATTGTGTTTTTTACTGCATTATAAACCGCGGCATCTATCCTTTTTTCAGCCTCCGACACCAAGCTGACCGATTGATAAAATTTTAATGGATCGCTGATTTCCCACAATACGTAATTGTCCACAACCATAGCCTTCTTATCTTCTGTAAGAACATCCGATGCCTGCAAGTCATATAAAATCTTTTTCTTTGGAAGGACAAACTTGCTGTCTGTAAAAGGCACCTTAAAATACAAACCGGCTGACGCCTTGATATCGATAATCTTTCCAAATCTTTTTACGCATACATATTCATCTTCTCTAACTATATAGGCACTCATTAGTATTGCTATCAGAGCGAAAAACACTACTATTGGAATAATAACTTTTTTCATATCAATTTCCCCCCTTACTATCAAAGGATTTAAGCGGTAAAATTTTCTGGATCTGTCCCGAACCATCCTCTATATAAACCGTAATACCTGGTAGTATTTCTTCCATTGCTTCAAGATACAACCTCTTTTTTGTTATATCCTTATAATTTTTGTATTCTTCGTACATCTTCTGGAATTTAAAAACCTGACCTTTTGCCTCATTAATCTTTGTTTCTCTCTTAGACTCAGCATTTCTGACTATTTTATCCGCCTCTGCTTGTGCCTTAGGGAGTTCCGAATTTTTGTACTTATTTGCTTCGTTTATTGTCGTTTCTTTACTTTGCTTTGCATTCTCAACATTCTCAAATGACTGCTTTACTGCATCTGTAGGCGCTTCAGAGTCTTGAACCTTTATATTAATGACCTGAACTCCTATATCGTATATATCTAGACTTTCCATAATCTTTTCCTTGATTTCACTTTGTATGGCTACTTTACCACTTGTTAAAACCTCATCTATCGATGCTGAACCGACAACCGATCTTGCAGCACTAAGACTTGTGTTTCTCAAAATCCCCTCAGGATTAATAGAAGAAAACACATATTTTATAGGATCTGCTATTTTCCATTCGATAAAAAAGTCTATGTTGATTATGTTAAAGTCCCCTGTAATCATCTTGGATTCTTCAACTACCGGGGTATACTTACCATCACCTTGACTTCTATAACCCAATTCAAGTTTTTGAGTTCTTTGAACAGGTACTTTTATTACCGATTGAATAGGATCAGGCAATTTAAAATGCATTCCTGCGCCCTCAACACTGGTTGCTTTACCAAAGGTAAGAACAACAGCCTGCTGCTGATCGTTTACTGTATAAGCAGAATTAAAGGCAATAACTAATATCACCAAAAGCAAGCCAACACCTATAATAGCTTTAGTCGGTATTTTTTGCATATTCTTTTTTGGCTTAATATCTACAACTTCCATGACAATACCCCCTTTTTTTTATTGTTCAAAAATATTTAGATTGTGCTATTTTCAAAATACATTTTTACAAACCACATTTGTCAATTTTTTAACATCTTATTAATCTTTATAACATATTGAAGCAAAGATGTAAAGTTTCAAGATGCTCTAAGCAAAAAAAGGAAAAAAGTGTTTGTTCTTAATGTAAACACTTTTTCCTTTTTATTATTTGTAGGGGAATTTTAAAAAACTAGCTAGTCAATTACCATTTCAGAATAGTTGATTTACATTTTTTGCATAGCAAAATAATGTTCTTCTGTTTGGAAGCTTTAAGCTTCCATGAGGGGCTTTCTGACATAAGTTTTGTATATATTATTTTTTGAAATAGCCTTACTAATTAGTTACAATTTTCGAACCCGCTTAAAGGGATATATCTTCAACTTTTCCGTTTCCCATCTTTACCAGATAAACATCCCAATAGCCTGTACCTAATTTATATGCAAAGTTTCTATCAAAAACTGCAAAGTCAAATCTATTTTTTCCTTTAATTGCACTGCCTGTATCCATAGCTACTGCATATCCCAATCCTTTTATATAAAATACCGTTCCAAACGGCCAGTAATTTTTGTCTATTGCAATAGATACTCCCGGTATTATTGGTTGCCCAGAATTTGTAATACCCAAATCATTACCGCACTCTGAACTGCATGGTGTGTATGCTGTTCCTAGAAATTTTCCCAGATACTTACCTCGCTCTACCGAACCTCTTGAACTTACCCCTTCAAATTCTGTAAAGCTTTGCGGTTTTATTCCTACAGAGGCTGCCTTCTTCAATGAGTTTTGGAGCTCGATGTTGTCTTGTGACAATTCCCTGTTTTGTTCTTCTAGCTGTTTATTCTTCTCCATCAGCTCGTAATTTCTGCTCTTGATCTCTTCAAGCATAGTGCTAATTTGCTCATTTTGTGCCGCTATATGTTTGAACTGATCTTCCAACATACTGTACTCATGTGTTATAGTACTATTTTTAGATATTAAGTTGTCATTTTCTTCTGCGATTGTTTGTATTCTGAGGAATGTGTCTTCGTACTTTACCCTAGTGTCTTTGTACCATTTATATATAATGTAATTATTGAGTCCTAGAGATACAAGCACGACAAATATGATATATGCTGCCAATATAAGTGTCTTTTTATACTTTTTTTGAGTTTTTAACCTCGGAGGCTCACTTAGTGGTGCTGCCTCATCGCTTAACATAATAATTTCCTCCCTTAAATCTTAAGTAGCATTAAACCACTTAAATTTGTTTCTTATTTTCAAAATGTGTAATAATATTGTTCATTTTTAATTATCAACAAATAATTCATGTTTTATACATTTATTTTTTTATTTTTTATATTTACAATTAAAAATGATTGTGCTATAATAAGAATTCGTTATCGGGGTGTAGCTCAGTTTGGCTAGAGTGCTTGCTTGGGGTGCAAGAGGTCGCGTGTTCAAGTCACGTCACTCCGACCAACATTTGATAGGATAAAGTCCTTGAAACTATAGTGTTTCAGGGATTTTTCATTTGAGTTGATATTAAGTTATTCGGAATATTTTCCCATTAATTCCCAAGGCAGTCCTGCAAAATAAGCAATTAAACCAGCCAATCCACCTATAATACTTTTTTCCATTTTTCTCATCTCCCTTCAAACATTTTTACAAAATAAAAAACACAGGTTTGTACCTGTGTTTTGTTGATTTATCTTTATTAATTATGTCCTTATATCTTTCAACTCTTCACTACTATCATGAAAAAATATCTAATCTCATACTTAATGTTTTTGTTCTCTTTTTATGTTTTTCATTTTCAACAAAACCATTTTTGTAATAAAAATCTGTTACGGTAGCATTATGCTCAATGTCTGCATCTATAGTTAAAAATCTACAAGCAACTCCTAATTCATTTATATCATATGCCATACCTCGTGCAAGTTCTATCATAAATGAGCCAATCCCCTTATATTTATTCTTGTAATTTTTATCTACAGCTAATTTAGCAATCTTCAATGATGGAAAAGCTCCATAAGGAATACATTCCATTTGATGTAAATTCTTTTCGTTATCAGATAAAGGAATTGAATCTGTCACCAAAACCATATATGAAATTATATCAGCATTTTGTTCATTTATTAATAAATGCACTTTAGAGATGTTCATTTCTTGAGATTCTAAAGCATTACACTGTAAATACATTTTATACTCTTCAATTTCACATTCAAAATCGTTAATTCTAAATCCTTGACTTAAAGGAATTAAATGAACAGTATCTATAATTTCATAGAAGTCTTGCTTTTTTGTCATAAGTATCTATCCTCTTACTTTTTTCAGAAGTCTACTCGCATTAATATTTCTTGTTATAGCTTTTTCTGAAGGCTTGCTCATAGCTTCAGATATTACACTTTTTGCATATTTTCCACTTACTGCTGGGGTTGCTTTTATCGGTTTTATTTTCGCCATAATGTCGCCTCCTCTTTGTTTATAATAAACCTTCTTTATAGTATATTCATATACATGTAATATGTTGTATGAGGTGTTTTTTCTTAATTCAATTATAACATAGTAAATTATTTTTTACAAAATACTTTTATTATTATACCATATATATCGACAATAATAGTAAAATTATGTAGTATTTTTTGTGAATAGGAAGAAAATTCAAACGTGAGATAAAACTACAATTTTATGCGGTCTTTAAACATTTATCTTACGACAACTATCCTAACACAGGGGGTACGTCTTAAGAATATAAAATCCTCATAATATTTTCGTAACATTAAAAAGCTGTAGTTGGGTATTAGTATAGATTATGACTAAACGAAGTGAATATTATTTATTAACATTTACGATATAATTATTATTGTCCCATTCAACATTTGCACCCAAGCTTTCTGAAATAAACCTGACAGGGACAAGAGTTCTCCCGTTTATGACTTTCGCAGGGACTTCCAAAACTTTATGGTTTGAATTTACAAAAGCATCCAAACTGTCAACCTTTAGCTCTACTTTTGTATCACCAAGGATTCCGGTAACATTCCTTGTATTTCCATTCCATAAAACATTTGCTCCAAGCCCTTCAAAAATTGCCCTTAACGGAACCAAAACCCTATTTTTCTCAATTACTGGATATATATCTGTTTTGATTTCCCTACCGTTTATTAATAGCTTTATTTGCCTGTTTACACATTCTGTTGGACTTGAATTGAGATTTGAAACACAAGTATAAAGCGCACCTTCAACTATTTGGGTACCAATAGCGACGTATTGCTTCCCATCATATGCTAAAGCATTTGCAATAAAATTTGTATCTATTTCTTCAGGTTTATCCCATTTTATACCATCATTTGACTTTGAGAGAGCACCATGATAACTGAGGTCATCCTCATAATAGTAAGATAGAGAAATAAATTGGCTACCGTTCCATATTGTTACTTGGGGTATTATTTCATTATTAAGCGCTTGTTTTTTCCAAGACATCCCATCCGGGGAAGTTAAAATATAACCTTTATAAGGCTTTTCAGGTACAAATGCTATAAAGTTATTACAGTACAACATTTTTGAAATATATTGATTATTCGTTTCTATATATTTTTTGTTCCAATTTATGCAATCATTAGATGTTAAAATAACAGACTTACCTCCGATTACAACGGTATGGTTCCCATCGTAAGCAATACTACACAATACGTCTTTGCTTTCAAGAACTTTATCCCACTCTTTTCCATCATACGATGTATATACAACACTCAAGCTGTTCCCGGGACTTTCATATTTATCTGCAATAGCCAAAAAACGGTCTCCGATCCATGCTATTTTTCTAAAACTTATATTTAGATCCTCCAAAGATTTTACTTCATCAACTTCATTCCAGTTTTCGCCGTCTTCTGACTCAGTAATAAAAAATCCACTTCCAACTGCAATATACTTTTTACCGTTATAGGCTATGCTGTTTATTGATGGCGTATAGCTGGAACCAAGTTTTAACCTTGGACCGATACAGTCAGCAGGTTTAAATGCCCAATTTATACCATCATAAGATTCGGCAAATAGTCCATCTTCATAGCCTTTTACAAATCCGAGAAATTTCTTTCCATCCCATATCAAATCATCAATTGGTGTAAAGTGCCCTGGTGCTTCTAAAAATACAATATCCTTTTGACCTTCTTTTGTCATAGTTGTAATTGACCCATTGTTGCCAACAATTGCAATTTTGTCTTTGATTTTTATTATATCAAAGTAGGTTCTATCTGGGGTGTGATCATAAAGAGCAGTAAGAACATCAGCATAATCTTCATTTATATTCCAAGTGAATCCATCATTTGATTCAACAACACCAGACAAGGTGATTCCTATATATTTTGTATCATTTTTCAATATAGAAAAAATTCCAAAGCCTATACTGTCTTTTATACTGGATTTTACCCAGTTAACTCCGTCAATTGATTTCATTATTAATCCATGAGGACGTTTTGCCATTTCTTCAACAGCAGATTCTCCGTTTGGATAAGTTCTATGAATCTCTGTGTCGGTAAATTGAGCACAAGGGAGCAAAAATGAATCTCCATCCCAAAAAATACCGTTCATCCTCATGTCTTTCATTTCACTTTTAACCCACGATTTCCCATCAGGGGAAGATAATATAAAGCCGTTTGTTGCATTTAAGGATATAGAGAATATAGAATCTTTTTCATTAGATTTAAGCCCTGAATTATTTGTTTTATTTCCTGTGACAATAAGTGTTTTACCATTCCAAGCAATACCATTTAAATTTGCATTGGTACCACTGCTTACTTTTTGCCATATATCAGCATCCTTGGATTGCAGAATTGTCCCATTATCCCCTACTATAAAAAACATTGTGCCATTCCAGATAACTTTATTAAGATTTTCTGTAAAGTTGGTATGTATATTTTCCCATACAATACCATCTTTTGATCTTAGGATAGTCCCCTTAATACCTACTGCGATAAACTGATTATTACCCCACGATATACAATTAAGTTGATTTTTTGTACCTGAGTTTTGGATAGTCCAGTTAATATTGTCATAGGATAACCTAATACATCCGTTTGATTCAACTATAACGCTAACATTTTCGTTATAGGCTATTCCTGTAATGATATTACGGCCGACATATAGATTTTTTATAAAATTTGTTTTCTGGCCTGCATATATGCTATCCGAATTAAATAGGGTAAAAATTATGCATATAAATAATGAAGCAACAATCAATTTTTTATTCATAGAACACCTCAAGTATAATATTCTCAAACTATAAAAAAACTTTGTATCAAAGATATAAATATATCAGAATACGTTCTTTTATATAAACTATTCCATTATGTAAAGCCTTCCTGACGGATTGCTTTCAGTTCAATTATACCAATTTTATTTGCAATAAGTAATACTTTTGTTTGAATTTTGAAAATATATTTTTAGTATTCTTTTTTGTAAAAGACCATACCACGAAAAGCTTAAGATTTAAGAAAGATATTATAAGTTAAACTTTTTTAGATAAAATTTTCAGAAAACCTATGTTTGAAATTCCTTTTAGGGGTAAAACCGCTGTCATGTACTGCAAAGTAAACATATGCATTGGAAATATAACCGATTGAATTGTGACTTAATGGAAGCTCAACAAAAACACAATCAAATTTTTTGTTTTAAATGACACTTTCCCTGATTTCATTAACCTCTAAGACATTAATAAAAAACCGGCTTACAGTACGTAAACCGGTTTTTATCACACTTCTTGTTTTACTTGCATAGGGACTATTTTAACCACAACACATTATCTTTTATTTCTGTAGTAAATTTCAAATCAGCTATTCTAACATAAGTGAAGTTCAAATATTCAATTACAGTTTCACTTGTCTTTAACTTGTCGCTTCCTGCTTCTTTTGGTAGCGTTAAATCTGCTTTGCCAGGAATTTTTATGTATAAGTTATTTGCATCCGCAGTCAAATACTGTGAAAAAGCAGAAATTTCAATATAATATTCATTATCATGTAATACGTACATAATAGGTTCTTCACGTAATACAAAAAATTCAGATTTCATTGAAAAACTTCCACTTGAACTTACATTGACACTTGATGTGTTCTGATTTGTTGTCAATTCGGCTGTCTTAGTAGCCTCATTCCAGAAAAGTGTTGCCCCTACTGCTTCTGTTGTCTTCCTTAGGCTTAAATAAGTTGTCCCATTTAAGTTCAGCATCGGGTATTGCTCATCTTTTAAGCTTTGTCCATTAACTGTTATATCATAAGTTATTGGATTTAAGATATATTCAGCCGCAGCCCCTACTGTCCCTGTGATAAGACTACCTAAAATTAAACCTATCACAAACTTTTTCATATAAAAACTACTCCTCTCAATAAATACTTACCTTTTATATTATAACATCAATTAGCAATGCTGGTCTACAAAATTGTAAAACTTTTCATGCACCTTTTTTTATTAATTGAATAGTATGTAGTATTCTAAAATAACTTCATGGAGGTAAATAAATATGGCAGATGGATTTAAAAAGTTTTTTGGTGATAACAGTGAAATATTATTCTTCATCCTTGTTTTCTTAATACTATTTTGCAACGGAAAAGGATATGATTGTTAATAAGGTTATCTCGTAAAAACTTCGCAATTGCAATTTCTAAAAATACAATTTACATACTGCAGCGGAAGCTGCAATCAAAGTAGTAAATTCCGCTGCGGTAAACACCGGAACAATATCTTCTCAAAAAGTGTCTTATAACACTTACACCTTACATATGGGAACATTCGTGCTATGAATGTTCCCATATACTATTTCAGGTTATTAAAGGAAGATTTTATAATTACATTTCTGTGTTAAATGCAATGATCGGAGGGACTTTTCCCACCGATCATTACATCAATTACATTTTATTCTTCTAGCCACTTACTAAGCCGTGAAATACTGCTTGGTAGTAATAACAAATAAGTAAACCAAAAATCTACAACAAGAATTATTGTCAAACTCTTATAGCAACTAGGAAATTTCACGACTTTCAACATCACATATTTAACTTCTTAATAAAACTAGCAATCTGCAACGCCTGCTACCGGTCCAAATGGTCTACAGAAGAACAGTAATAAGAATAGAATAATGAACCATAAAATTTCGTCGTTATCGAATATACCGCCTACACAGCCTTTACCTAACATATAAGAATCAATCCTTTCATTATAAATTCTTTACAATAGCATAATATTCATCAACAAGTTTTGTTGTTACAATTTCGCAAATTAAATTTTTTTTCAACTTTGTGTACCTCGCTTCTAAAAGCGAAATTTTTTAAAATATTCCGCCCGTATTGTTATAAAAAATATAAAAAAGAATCACCTCTAGAGCTCATAAAAATTTACAATAGCTCTTTATAATCTTTTTTTAACTACAGGATTGACAACTTCTTGGTCAAGTGAACCTTGAAGGCTTCCACATTGTACATTACACCCGCAATTGTCACTCCACTCGACCGGCGAGCCTAAATGTTGAAGTAAATCTTTTATATTTCCGGTCTTTTGTAAAGCCTCCAATCTAGTATTCCACAAAGTCAATGAGCCTTCGATTATCTGAGCCTTGGCTTTTTTTACTTCTTCTAAATTCCCCAACATTATATCATCTCCTTAAATTATACAGGCGGAATAGTTTTTAAATTCTTTAACTGGCATGACACACATCATTATTATTGTCCATTTAAACTACACAAAAAGTAATAATCTATTTTCAGGTATTTATAGTTGATGCAATAAAATTCTCTATATTTTCAAATATAACAGGACATGAAGGATTGCCGCAATTAATTGCCGTAAGCGGACACTTTTTAGTCTGACATGAAGGATAAAATGCACATTTTCCACATTTCTCAACACTATCAATATAGTCTTTTGTCCACATATCCATTTTTACTTTGTTTAGATTCAACGTGCCATCCCCATTTATTACTCCTATATTGTTAATGGAGTTATCAAAGGCAACTGTACATTTATATAGCATGCCATCCGAACCTATTACAATCGAATTACTTTTGCTTGCATAACACACATTTCCATGAGGATCTAATGACTCCCGAACATCTTGTTTTGAAAACCCCATATTTATACAAGCTTTATTTAGAGATGAAATATAGCCTGCTATATACGTATGGTCATCATAGTATTCGTTTGCGTCTTTATTGCATCTTCCCCAATTCCTTACCGGTTGAAATTTTATCATAAATCTCTTGTCTGCTGAAAATGCCGGAGCTATTTCGTCTCTAATCCAATTCTCAATAGTTTCAATTGATGTTGGAGAAAAATTTACTCTTATCTTAACAGTAAGTTCTTTATTGTCAAATTTCTTTAAAGCTATTAAGTTTTTCATTATTGTACTATACGTTCCCTGACCTCCAACTAACTTTCTGCTTCTATTGTGTACCTTTTCAGGTCCATCTAGTGTTATCTGATAATATAGCACGTTGCGCTCAATTAGCTTTTCCACCCGCTCAGGTGTCAATAAATACCCATTGGTAGTCATTGAGCTTATATACTTAATATCGTTTTCGCTACAATATTTCATAAAAGCGTCAGACATATCGATTATCTCATCAAAGGCTAAAAGTGGTTCTCCACCGAACCATGAACAAGTCATCTTTGAAAAATTTCCTCTTTCTACTTTCTTCTTAACAAACAACTTTATTCCACGCATTATTTTAGGTGTTATAAGTCCATTTTCAAAGCCTTCATAGCAGTATGAACACCTAAAGTTGCAGTCTTCATGAGGCATTATAGTAATTCCTAGAGTACTGTCTTGTTCTTTTTCAAGAGTTGATTTCACCAAGTTTTGCTCATTGATTTCATTATCAATCAAAAACCCTTGTACACAAAGTTCAGCTGCTAGCAATTCGTCTAGTTGATTATCATCAATTCCGTTGTTTAAAATATTTCTAACCGTTTCGACATATTCCTTAGGTATTTGTGCTATAGCACCCATAAAACTGTTATATAAGATTAGTTCTCCACCCTTTTCAATTACAAAAGTGTAAATTGATTTCTTCCATTTTTTCAACATACTCCCTCCCTGAATATTTGGTAATCTGCAGCTGATAGATAAAACAATTAATAAAACTTTTGTCAGGTGAATTAAAATGCGAATTTGAAATGATATTGACGATTTTTGACTTTCTTAAATGTCTATTTGCATATTTTAATATATATTGTTATTTTTTCCACTTACACATATATAATATACCATATAAAACCATTTTTCAATATGTCTTGTACATTTTTTGTAATAAATTTTATTAAGGGGTATGTTGTTAATATTAAGCAAATTAGGCCATTTCAAAAAACCACCTTATACTTAGTCATTAAAAAATGGCCAAATATAAGCTTTGGGCGTAATGTTTGGTAAATTATTTCCAATAATTTTATTCGAAACTTTTTCAACCCCAAATTATTATATTTGGGTTGCGAATATTATTATAGTTATATAAAACCTAAATATTTATATTATTTTTGAAAGGATGATTAACATGATTAAGAAAACCAAAGGATTGTTAGCATTATGTATGTTAGTATCAGTAATGCTAACAAGTGTAAGTGGGGTAAATGCCGCACCGAAAGCAAAGAAACCCGGGCCAGGGCCGAAAGACAAAATCAAGATTGAGATCAATGTGAACCACAAAGTACCAAAGCCTCACCAAAATATAAACATCACATTTATAGACTTGAGCAATTCGCATTGGGCGTATGTTTCAGTAGAAGATCTTTGTAATCGTGGAATTATTGTTGGATACTCAGATAACTCATTCAGACCAAATGAGCAGGTTACAAGATCTCAGTTTGCTACAATGTTGGCAAAAACACTTAGCTTAGAAACAAAAAGTAAAACTGAAACTTTTAAAGATGTTCCTAAAAAAAGATGGGATTTTCAAGCAGTAGAAGCTGCAAAATCATACCTTACTGGATATAAGAAAAGCAATGGTGATATGTTCTTCTATGGTGAAAGAAGCGCTGTGCGTGAAGATATGGCTGTTGCATTAGTTAAGGCACTTGAGTTAAAAGTAGTAAGCAATGACAGCAAACTAAAAGAAATATTTGACGATTATGAAAAAATTTCTGAAAATTTAAGAGATTTTGTTTATACAGCTTATGAAGAAGGCATTATGTTTGGATCAAATGGAGAATTCAATCCTCAAGGTTCTTTGACTAGAGCTGAAGCTGCTGCACTTTTAGAAAAAGTTATTGAAAAAACGGAAAAAGTTGTTATCGGTGATATTAACGACGAAGATAAAGTAGTAGTAGGTAATGAGTCTGATGCAACACTTAGTGCTCTTAAGTTTGATGGTCAAAACGTAGAAGATTTTGATAAATATGATACATATTACGTAGTAAAGCTTGAAAATAATGATATACCTAAAGTTACAGCAAAAGCAACCAATTCTGATGCTACAGTTAGTATTACTCAAGCAACAGATGTACCTGGATATGCAAAAGTAGTTGTAACATCTAAAGATGAAGAAAAAACAAAGACATATACAATTCGTTTCTTAGCAGAAGAAGCAAGTTCAGATGCAACACTTAGTAGTCTTAAATTTGATAATGTACTTGTAAAAGATTTTGATAAAGATGAAACTCATTATTCAGTAAATCTTGATGATGATAGTGACATTCCTACCGTTACAGCTGTAGCAAACGATGATGATGCTTCAGTATCTATAACTCAAGCAACAGAGATACCAGGATATGCAAAGATAGTTGTAGTTGCAGAAGATGGTGTAACAAGAAATATTTATTATGTAAAATTTACAGCTGATGAAAGTTCAGATGCAACTCTTAAAACTCTTAAATATGATAATGTGAGTGTAAAAAACTTTGATGCTGATACTACCTCTTATGTTGTAGAACTTGACGATGATAGTGATATCCCTAAAGTTACAGCTGTAGCAAACGATGATGACGCTAGATTGACTGTTACTCAGGCTACATATTTGCCAGGAACAGCAAAAGTGCTTGTAAAAGCTGAAGATGGTACAGAGAATTTATACAAAATACGCTTTGTTATAGCAGACTAATACATAGAAAGCTAATAAAAATTCTCGGCTATCAGCCGGGAATTTTTTTATAGTCACCCGAATTATAGCATTTGCAAAATCCTTTATAATATGCTAAACTTTAAGCATCCATTTTTGATAACCTCTTTTGTTTTTATTACGGTTGGTAAAATTGTAATAATTCTAGCAAAGGAAGTTTTGTTTAAATTATCGTTTAATTTAAAACCACGGACACAGTCCGTGGTTCTTCGTATTCTAATCAGCTACTTTATTTCTATTGCTTTTTTATATTTCCCTTTTATATCCCCATTCATTTGATTTCTCAGAAACTTCGTCCCTAACAGTCTTACTCATTGTGTGCCTATCAACCAACATTTTCTCAAGGGGTAAATTACTAAGACATCTTACTGTTGAATTGCCAACGCCCAAACACTGTTTTTACAGCCCGCTGATTTTGATTTACGATGTAAAACCCTGTAAATACAAACCTGAAAATAAACCATGCTAAAAACCCAAAAAACACACCGCTTAATAAATCCATTTTTTTGCCCCCTCACTAATGTGATTATTTAACTAAGCCTAAATCAAATATTCGTTTTCTAAAAAAAGATAAGAACACAAAATTATATACAGGTATACTATTCATCCAAACGCCAATCTGGCGCTATAATGCCACTATATCGGACCCATCCTTCTTTTTCAACACCATTTTTTTCGTACAGTATCCTATATACAACCTGACCTCTTGAGACCACACGAAACGGTCCTATACCTTGGAAATAACTCCTTTTTTCTACGCTAATTACCTTTCCTCCTAGAGCTTCGATTTTTTGATATATACTTTTTTCAAATTTTTGAATACTTTTATAAGAATAATATATCAACACGCCCGCTAAAATCATCATTAAATAAAACGGAATTGAAAATAACAGCATTGGAAATCCCCTCATATGCTTCCTCCCTCCTTCAATAGTCTTATTATAACATTAGCACTAAAGTTATAACAACAGCAAAACTTTATATGATATAATAGATGATAATTTTATTTACTAGAAGGGAGCTAAATATGGCAAAGTCTTTAGTTTTCAAGTTTATGAACAAAGAATATCCGTTTGCACCAGTAAAGATTGAAAGAAAAAAGCTTTACGGCTGGACAGAGACAATAGCTTTAGATGATGAAGGTAATGAGTGTAAGGTTGTAAGTATGGATGAATCGGGTACTGTTATAATACCTAAAGGATGTATGGGACTTGGAACTGTAAATAATAATTTTGAGTGGGTTGACAAGTCTGAGATAATCGCTGTCGACGAGGGTGGAAATGAGCTTACTCCTTTCCCTTCGAGCTTTTTTGAGCCTATTGAGCTAGAAAAAAAAGTGAGCCCTGAAGAACTGTTGAACCATAGTATAAATGCAGTATACCAGCTAGATGAAGAGGGGTTGTGCGATGAGTTGAAGGAAGAAATAGCAAAGGGTGAAATATTTACTTTCAACTTCAATTACAGAGATGGCTATGAAACTAAACCTGCCTTTTTAGTAGAAAGTGAAAACAATCTTTTTATGCTTGTTGGAAATGCTATAGAGTTTTCATATATAGGACTTGAAGAGCAGGGTTATATAGATGAGTTAGAAGATGAAGAAGAAGACTTGTCTGATGAACTTGGCATTGATTTTAGTATGATGTAGGAGGGATATTTATGAGAATGCTTAATATTTCAAACGAAAAAAAGAGAGACGCTGCTGTTGGAATGGAAAACAAAAAATCCACCAGCAAAATATACTTTACATTAAAGGATGGTTCCCCAAAAAAAAATGTCAGATTTCTAAAAGGCACTCTTCCTGTTGAACTTGACTTTTTGTTAAATAAATTTGGAGATATGCGCAAAATCGGTGAAGCAATCATTGAAAATGATCCTGAAATTGATATCGAGAATTCAGGAAAAATAATCTCAAGTACAAGAAAGCTTTATTTAAATGCTCAAAACCGTATTGCCTATAGGGTTAATTTGGTTGAAGTAGTTAAAAACCCTGATGGTACCGAAAAAGAAAGAAAAGAACTGAATAAGACTGAAGCAAATATATTGAGTGATATACCACTTAAATGGACCGGTGTAAAAATAGCTAAAGACAAGGCTATACGAAAATTTGTATTCTCCTTGAAATATCAAATCAAGCATGTAAACGGTCTTACCTATGACTTTTTGTATGATATGGCCAAAAGCCTTCAAGACAGCAATTCCCTTATGCTGGTTGGTGGCGGTAAAAAAGGTACCGACCCTATAGTATTAAATGCCGGCGGCACTCCCTACAGAGGTTTTTTAGAAGGCAGAGTTAAAGATGATAAATATTGTCTTATACTACACCTTACAAATCTAGAGCTAAAGGAGTTGGTACAATGAAGCTTTATACTGAAAAACTAAAAAAGGCTAAAGGTTATTTGGAGGGAAGTATAGAAGCAGTCGATGCACTTACTTCTGTTATTGCTTCAAATTATAAAAAGAGAGTATGTAAAAGCTTTATTGCTATATCTCCCGATCAAATAGATTCGAGAATAAGCGGTGAGGATTTTTATGTCACGAAAAAGCTTGACGGTGAAATGAACGTCATATTTTTTGACGGTTCAAACGCCTTCATAATAAACACTGGAGGAAAAGTCAGAACTGGCATCCCTTGTATTGAGGAAGCTGGCAAGATACTAAAAGATGCGGGATTAAAAAGTGCAATTATACCTGCTGAACTTTATGTAGAGGAAAAAGACGGCAGGACAAGAGTTTTTGATGTACTTTCCTCGCTCTCTAAGGAAGATTTGATTGAAAGTCTAAATCTTGCACCCTTTGATTTGCTTGAAATAAACGGCCAGCCTTTTAATGCAGACAGCTTTGAGCAAACCTACCAAAAGCTATCGGAGCTATTTTCAACTTCTCAAAAAGTTAAACCTGTTCCCTTTAGAAAACTATCCTCAAAAGGTGAGATAAAAGAACTGTTTGACGATTGGGTTGTAGCTCAAAAGGCTGAAGGTCTTGTTATAAGAAGTAATCTACCTCTTATATACAAGCTTAAACCAAAACATAACATGGATGTAGTTATCGTAGGATACACCGAAGCTTCCGGTGAATTAAAAGGCCAGATAAGAACCTTGCTTTTAGCTATGATGACAAGTGAAAACTGCTATCAGATTGTCGGAAAGACAGGTAACGGTTTTACTGACAATGAAAGAAAAGAGTTTTATGAGAAACTGTCTAAAATGCACATTGAATCGGAGTATATTGAGACCGATTCAAGTCATGTTGCCTTTCATATGATAAAACCAGAAATTGTTATTGAGATAAGCATAAATGATATACTTACAGATGCCAATACAAGCGGTATTACCAATCATGTTCTTGAAGTTTCCAACAACACCTATAGGCTTATGAATACCGTGCCAGGAATAAGCTTTATCTATCCAATGTTTGAAAGAATCAGAACCGACAAACAAGCTTGTGTTGAACACGTGCGTTTTTCGCAGGCAAGTGACCTTGTATACATTCCCGATATAGACAGATGTAATTCTATAGAGCTTCCTAAAAGCGAAGTACTTCTACGTGAGGTCTACAAAAAAGAGGTTAAGGATAAGTTAATGGTAATTAAATTCATGGTTTGGAAGACAAACAAAGAGAATATTGAAGAAAACTATCCAGCCTATGTGATGCATTACACCAATTTCAGTTCGGATAGAAAAGATCCTCTGCAACGGGAAGTTAGAATATCAAACAATAAGGATCAAATTATGGCTATTGCCCAAGAGTATATTGAAGCCAATGTTAAGAAGGGCTGGGTTAAAGTTTAATAGGGCTTTATTTATGCAAAACCCTTCCT
Organism: Bacillota bacterium; assembly: GCA_023421115.1. Lineage (GTDB taxonomy): Bacteria > Bacillota > Clostridia > Acetivibrionales > Acetivibrionaceae > Acetivibrio. The sequence goes on from JAEZUI010000049.1 coordinate 54,373, forward strand.
TTTTTCCACCTTCACTCCGTTTGAAAGAGGGTGAAAACAAGCATAAATCACAATAATATCTACATAACAAAAAGCCTGTCTTTCTAATGCTGTATTTCACAGTTTTAGAAAGACAGGCTACCTTATTCTTCATGTTAAGAGATTCCAAAAAACTTTGCATTTTCAAAATACCTTTATAGCTTTCAATTGAACGTAAAATTCTTAATGAAAAACCCGCACCTAAAATCCGACAAAATCAAAGTATTCGTGGATTTTTAACATCTTCATTGCATTCTTCATCATAGTTAATATCAGCATGCCCAAATCCAAAAAGTTTGAAAAATTCTTCCCTATATCCTTTGATATCGGATATTTTTTCAAGATTTGCAGTATTTACCATAACCCATAACTTAGATACCTCATTTTGAATATCTTCTTTCATTTCAAAATCATCTAAACGTATCCTACCTGCTTCATCTATCAATAAATTATCTGTATACAAACGATCTTTCAACAGCCTGAACATCTGCTCAATACAACCTTCATGAGTTCCTTTCTCCTTCATCGCCTTGTATAAAAGTGAAATGTATAGAGGAACTACAGGTATCGCTGAACTTGATTGAGTTACCAAGGCTTTGTTCACTGAAATATAAGCCTTTCCATTAATATCCTTAAGCATGTCTGCTATGCTTTTTGACGAAGCATCGAGATGATCTTTTGCCTTCCCTATTGTACCGTCTTTATATACAGCATGAGTCAATTCCGGTCCTATGTAGGAAAACGCAACTGTGATAGCACCATCGGCAAGTACTCCCGCATTCTTAAGAGCTTTCATCCACATTTCCCAGTCTTCTCCACCCATTACAGCTACCGTCTGCCTGATTTCTTCTTCAGAGGCAGGCTCTATAGTTACATCCGATACTTCTCCATCGTGGAAATTAACTGTTTTATTTGTGTAGGGCTTTCCTATAGGCTTTATTACAGAATTAAACACCTCACCTGTCTGCGGATGAGTTCTTCTTGGAGAAGCAAGGCTGTATATAATAAGATCAACCTTTCCCCAATCATTTTTGATAAGCTCAATGGTTTGATCTTTAATACTATCTGAAAAGGCATCCCCGTTTATACTCTTTGAATATAAACCTGCTTTGATTGCCTCTTCCTCAAATGCCGCCATATTGTACCAACCAGCCGTTGCTGTACGTTTATTCTCCGCAGGCCTTTCAAAAAATATACCTATTGTGTCAGCACCAGAGCCAAAAGCTGCTGCTACTCGTGAAGCTAATCCATAACCCGTTGATGCTCCAATCACAAGAACTTTTTTAGGTCCGTTTATTGGGCCTTTACCCTTGACATATTTTATCTGTTCTCGAACATTTTGTGCGCACCCTTCAGGATGTGCAGTAGTACAAATAAAACCCCTAGTTTTTGGCTTTATAATCATTGTTTATCTCCTTTAAACAAAAAGATATTAATTATTTAACACTACTTTTTTACATACAATAATATAACCTAATATTGATATAAAATCAAACATAACTATTATAACACTATAACAAATACACCCCAAAAACTAAAAAAGAGGGATAAAATTATGTATGAGCGAACTAAATGTAAATAAGGAACTCCTGATTGATAACGGTCACAAACATACCATCATAGAAAAAACTGTAGGTTGTAGACGGAGCCGGAGCATATTGTGCCTGCTCCTTTGATTCTATCTTTTTTAGCTTTATAGTTTGTCCTCTTGATTTGGCTAGCTCAGCTATTAATGGAGCATATTTATCGGTATGAGGGCACTGATTGGTATAAGTATAAAACCATCCCTTTCTCGCGAATCAAAGCATTCTTACGGCAATCCTGAAATAGTTCCAGCCCTTACCTCTTTAAAACTTTTGAGTGCCAATTGGTATCCATTCTAATTACTTCTGATGTTCTAAGAAAGCTATCTCCGCATCAATTAGCTCCTTTAGCTTTTTTAATTCCATTTCAGTCAAAGTAATACCCTTCCCCATTTTTTCATGCGAATCGTCCCAGTCGCGAATGTCATACTTCGGTTCTCCTCCATTCCAACTGATTCGATTTAGTTCTTTTTTCCAACCTTTGTTCCCCTCAGAAATCACACCAAGTTCATTAATAATTTCAAACTTAAAATCATTTCCCGTCAAAAAAGTCACTCCTTAATTTATCATTATCCGCCAAGCTGGTTTGTTATTTGTAGCCACCGCACCACGACCTTCATAACTCCACCGGCTATTTTGTTTATTAAGAATAGATTCCACTATTTCTTTCTGACCTGGTTCATCACCTTTGACAATCCACAAAATACCCGATTGTTCACATTTATCTATAAAACTTAAATTTGCTATCTTAAGTTCTTTTATCAGCTCTTCTACTTTTTTGGAAGAAGCTGAATGCGAAAACAATTCCGGTTTAGGTGATGAGGTTATTTTTGTCTCTGCTTCTTTTAGTTTTTGTTGAATTATAGTTTGCTTCTGCTCATAAGGTAGTTTAAATGTCTGTGTCGATTTTGGCAACTCTTCTTTTTTCTTTATAACTGGTTTAGATTCCTGCTTTTCTTTATGTATATGCTCAGACTTATAGAACTGATGAGTAGGTATTTCTTCATTTTCAGTAGTCCATTCATCAATAATCTGAGTTGCCCTGATTTTAACCCGAGATATAAGTTCTGATTCAACTTTTTTTATTTCCTCAGTAGGCCTTTCAATACCTTCGGGAAATATTCCATACTTATCCAACTCTTTTATTACACGTTCTATTGTTGCATTTGGATTTCTATAGTACTCACTTCCCCTAATTCTAATAAATCTCCAGCCTAGTCTCTCAAGAATTGCTTGCCGCTCCATATCAGAACGCATCTTTTCATCTCCACTGTGAAATTGATCCCCATCGCACTCAATTGCCACACACTGGCCTCTATAAATTGCGACCATATCGATACGATAAGCACCAACCTCTCTCTGTTGCTCTAAATGGTACCCAGCAACTACTAAAGCCTTACCTACTGCTTCTTCAAAAGGTGATTCCGAATTCACTCGAATTTTTTCAGAAAGTTGTGCAAATGGATTTTCAACATATTCCAATAAATCACGCCTTAAATCTCCAGGTTTTAAGTCTTTAGAATAGTCAAGCGAATGAACAACCCATATTTGGTCCTTTGCACGGCTTACAGCAACATTGTATCTTTGTTTTCTTGATTGATCAGCACCTTCCCCAGCCATAGTTAGTGGTCCATCTCCTTCGTTGCTATCAACAATTGACAGAAAAACTATATCACGTTCATCACCCTGAAAATGGGATGCATTCCCGCATAAGATACACCGACTTTCTATAACCGAGGGTTCAATCTTTTCAAGAATCATCTCTTGAATTAATTGTGCTTGTTCATCTCCAAGTAAAGAAATCACTCCAAGTGTCATTCCTTCATATTCTTTTTGTTCTATACATGCCAACATCAGTGATACAATTGTCTCAGCTTCCTTCCGATTTATTTTTCTCTTTCCATCCCTCTGTCCTTCATTAACTCTAAACTGAATTAAAGGAGGTTTAACATTACATGTACTGGCATCTCTTAAAGGTTTTATTTTAAAGTCATACGACAACTTATTGCAATAACCTATAATGTCGGGTACACATCTGAAATGTTCTCGGAGCATTAATGGTTGAAAAGTTGTTGCAGCAATGTCATACAATGAAGTTTTTGCATCATACAAATGCCAATTAGGAATTAGTTCTTTTATATACATCTCTCTAAGCGCATTCATTCGGTCAATATCCATGCCAACGGCTAAAGGACTAACCTGCTTATCGTCACCTACAATAATAACTTTTTTTGCCATATAAACAATTGCTAAAGCGGATACATCCGACTGACTTGCTTCATCAATAATAACAACATCAAACCTATTCTCTGCCGGATTAAGACTCTCTAAGGCTTTATTGATTGGCATAATCCATGCTGGAACTGCCAATTGACATTTTGCCATTAACTCACGAGCCTGTTTCTTTAATGCAGGAGCATTTTTTCCAGTACCTTTTCCTATTTTTTTAACTGTAAGCTTCCAGCCCTGTAGTGCCTGCTTCATACTTATATCTCTTTCAGTCCTTAAAAGCAAATGATACCATGCACTTTTAGACGCAACAGTCGATGTAATATCTCTCAATTTTTTGCTGAGCATAACAGATTTATATTGTAACTCTTCATATGGCTCTGCGGTTATTGAATCAATAATTCCGGCAAATTGTTTCCATTTCCATGCTTCTTCAATTGTCTGCGGGCATGTAGTCTCGCCGTGAATCCCAAGCCTCCTCCTAATAGCATCCGCCCATTCTGGTGCAATCGACTCAATTTTGTCCAGTAATCCCTCTCTTTGTTTTTTTAAGTTATACTTTTCATAAAGCTGTAAAAGATTATTATATAGAATTTCATACTCTTCAATTTTGTTATTCTGTAGTGAATTTATGATGTTTCTGCATATTGATGAATTCTTTCTATTCTGCTCGGATAACACATTAATTGCTTCCTGTTTTCGTTGTTCAATTGACTTTAATTCCAAATAGCACCTAGCAATTTCTATATATACAGGCATGGTTTTCTGCACTGTCATAAGAATTTTTTCAGTCTTTATCAAATCAGAATCTAGATCTGATGACATAAAAATTTTACTACTATCAAACCCCGCATCTGAAATCAGCTTACACAGCTCGATATATTCATTCTTATACCAATCAAGATACCTCTTTATTGATGGAACTAGTTGAATACAAATCTGCTCTGGTTCATCACCTAAATCGAAAAACTTGAGGAGACCATACTTTGCAATCATTTCATTCCATAACACAGCGGTATATGTTCTTTTTTCTAGTAATTCTATATAACTTATTGCTACCAAGCAGTCTTTAGAAGAAGAGATTTCCTTTTTATTAACTCTCACTTGCGATAGTGCAAAATCTATATGTTTATCAAATAGCTTATCAAGTTTTCCAATTTTACCTTTTTTTTCATAAATATCAGCAATCTTTTGCAGATCAATCTTCAACTGTGCCAAATCTTCTTCTTTATCAATTTCAACAGTACTTCCTATCATCTTTGTTACAATTGAATCTGCATAGTTTGCTGTATCTTCAATTGCATCCACCAACATACACCATTTAGCTCTATAGCCTCCATCTTTTTTACCATCGACGACTGCATAAACCATCCACCCGTCAACATCATTAAATGTACTTATGTATTTAGATAAACGTTGTAATGCTTCGAAAGATGGTTTTTGGACAATGATGCACTTATCATTGTCTATTTGCCCATATACTTTATCTTCTAAAAAGTCTTCTGTTACCTTTAATTGAATCAAGCTCCCCAAATCAGCCATTGAATCTTTATTTTTAATATAAGTTTGAAAATCCGAAGAAAAATACAAAGGTGTTGGTAACAATTCAGGATTAGGTAAGTTGTTTCCCAATTCAACCTCTTCATCCTCGGTTATTCCTGCATTGCTACGATACAGCTTAATCAATTCCTCACTTGTAAGCGGTAAAGAGTGAGGAAAGATTACTTTCCCCGGAATATATGATAGATTCTCAGCGTTTGCATTAACAAAACTAGCTACTTTTGCAGGTGAAAACCCTTCACCATTATAAACAATTGGTTCAAACTCTTTGTATTTTATTGCATATATACTTCTTCGCACTTCGGCAAGCTGTTTTATGATTTCAGCACGTATTCTGCTGTCCTCATCAATGCTTCTCCTCATTTCACTTGAAGTATGCCTTGAAAGATATTCAGAAATCCCATCAACTGAACGTCCCATATCAAGGCTCGTATCATCAAGTATTGAAACACATAGATTTTTAATTTCATCTGATACTTTGTCTTTTAATACTGACAATGCCTTTTTGGTATGACTTGTAACAAGAACATTCTTCCCTTGAGCAAGAAAATGTCCAAGAAGATTTGCAATAGTATGCGTTTTACCAGTACCCGGAGGTCCCTGAACTAAAACAGCATTATAGTGTTCAATTCTTTCAGCAATTTCAAGTTGTTCACGATTTGCTTCTTTTGATAGAAGAATGTCAACATTTTCTCCACTAAGTGCTGCAAGCTTTTCATCAATAGTCGGCTCACCATCGTTTTGTGGAACTTCAACTAATCCGCCATCTACAATATCAATTAAATGTCCTGGAATAAATTTAGTAGATTCTATGCTCATAATAATTTCTTCAATTGCTTTTAAAGTGCCATCTATTCTTTTCCTAATAAAGAAAACCGGTGACAACCTCGTAACAAGCTTATCCTGTCTTTCAACCTTCTCATCAGTGTCTTTTATAAACTTGCTATCTGAACATAGTCTATGAGTCAAAGTTTTCAAAAAGTCCGGTGTATCATTACGATCCAAAGGATGATAAAAGTTGTCACGTAATTCTTCCTTAAGCTGCTTAACCGAACTGTGATCTATGTCTTCTATTTCCTGCAAAAGGAGTGTATACATCTCTGGTTCGCTATCGGTATCGTGTATAGCTATTATATTATTCTTTGCATCAAAAACGAGCTTTGCTCGCTTTAAGAGAATTGGATGGTTTATTTCAGTTTTTGTCATATCCTGAATCAAACCATTTCCAATTATTAATTCAAGAGACTCAGATTCTCTTTCAAGGTCTATATGCATCTGAAATAAGCGAGTAAAAAATCGGCGTGTGCTGTTAATCACCTTTTGCTTTTCTACCCACAATGCCCTTATGGAAGACCACCTTTCATAGGCATTAACTCTTTCAACAGAATCACCAAAATGCTCTACTAGATTTTCTTGATCAATTTGTTCATCAGAATTAATGTAGTCAATTAATGTTTCCTTAAAAGCAGCTGTGTTTGTATACTTGTCCCAGCCTGGTACCAACCACTCCTCTATACCCTCTGGTGGTTCAGGGCAGCGCTGGAACTCTGGCTTTTTTACCTCAAGCAATAAAGAATCATTATCAGATTCTCCCTCAACACGATCTCTATAAAATAGTTTAATATTTTCGGTATCAACTTGTATATCTTTTAAAAAGCAGGTCCAATACTGTTTTTCCACATCAGTTACAACCCTATATTTTAATGCACATAATTCTTTTATATACTTGTAAAGTGCTATTACTTTTTCAGCTCTTTCCATTGTTATTACCTCAGTTTATCAATTTTTCAAAAGAAACCGCTATCATTTATGCTTAACTTCTTTAATTCTCTCATCTTCGGTTTTTTGTCCTTTGGAACAGCCCAAACAGAAGCATACTTCTTTGCCCCTGCAATTCTAACTTCAACACATAAAATCTGAACTCTCCGCTGAGAAATCCCCATTTTTCAGCGGCTTCTTTAGAGGTCATATATTCAAACATATCACACATCATGTACATCTTCTAATTGTAACGTTTTCCACATAATATATTATTCTTTTATCCGATCAAGGTCAATGAAATTGTAGAAAATTCTTTAATTAAAACAAGAAATTAGTTGATTCTACACATTTTTTTGAAAATCATGTCATAAAACATCATATGTAACCCACAGCAATTATTGCATCAAGGTTTGTAATGAATTACTTCTCTTTTTACGTCTCGATTTCTTCCTTTTGAACTACCGAGATTTTCTCGGTAGTTCACTATATACCAATTCTGTCATATAGCATCTCTCTTTATGATGAAAATTTGTCGTTCATTTTCAAACTAAGTAAGGAACAATCACATCATAGAATTTTTTACTCCACTCCGCGTGAAACTTAGCCATCTGTAACCAGTCAGTTTCCTGTTCGATGCTTACATTATCCAACTGATAAGAAACCTTTGAGGATTTAATACTATCGCCTCTATTCCAAACCAAAGCAACTTCTAATGCCGCTTCAATTTCATTTTTGTGTGTAATCAAAGCATCAAACGCTGCCTTGTTATCCTCTTGTTTGGATTTTCCCAAATAAATCTCAACACGAGCAGAATCGTAGTTTGCCACGCAGTTAATACTGAAACCACCGACTCCAAAGAAAGCACTTATCCAGTTATCCTTTGACGGATTGACCTTAGAGAATAAACCATCATCGTCTGCCTCATGGACATAGTCCAGAGCAAATGACCAGTAACGCTTTCTTAATTCATAGCGTGTTCCAGCCAATTCCTCGTCATCTGCATTATCTGTATTATGGAAGAAGCTACCCCATAAGATACTACTGCTAAGGAGTTGGTCTTGCTATATGTTAAATAATTCTTAAACGGCATAAAGGAAGAGCCTGGATGACAGGTGAAATAGACTTAGGTGCTACTTTCTACTTCACCCTCCCCAAAGCAGAATAGCATTTTATATAAATCCACTATTATTGGAAGTTTGTAGACTGAAGTCTAACACTAATTTATTTAAGCTGTTTTCTATCAAGCTTACCTACAGGCGTATAGGGCATATTATCAATAAATTCTATCTCTTTTGGAATTTGAAATCTTGCAACTTTTGTACGCAGCCATTCTAATATTTCTTCTTCCGTAATAGACGAAGCTTGTACTGGTACAATAAATGCCTTTAGGCGCTGCCCAAATGCTTCATCCTTAATCCCGATAACTGCTGCGTCCACTACTTGAGGATGGGTAGTAAGAATTTGTTCTACTTCAAAAGGATAAACGTTTTCACCGGCTGAAACAATCATATCGTCTACTCTTCCACATAGGTAAAAGAAATCGTTCTCGTCTTTATAGCCCATATCCCCAGTTTCAATCCAGGACTTAGCTCCATTTTTCATAGACCATCTGTTTTTTATGCAGAACTGTCCTATTTCACCTGTTTTAACCTCTAGCATATTATCATCCAATATTTTTAACCTGACCCCATCTATTGCTTTTCCAATGGTTTTAGGTGAATATTTCAGATCCTGTGGTGTTGCTATTATATTTAAACCAGCTTCTGACGTTCCATAAAGGTTGTATAATACGTAACCCAATTTACTGAAAGTCTCCTCAGCAAGCTTCGGATTAAGCTCTGCACCCCCTGAAGCAATGCAGGCAAGTGATTTTAAATCTTCAGGATTACTTTTGAGCATTTTATATAGTATTAAGGGCACTACCGTCACCACTTCAACATTATATTGGCAAATAAGTGTACATGCATTATCAGCGTCAAACCTCTTACTAATAATCATTTTTTTCCCTAATGATAAAAATAAAAATAATACTGCAACTGCGTAGCCATGATACATAGGAGTAGCAATATAAGCTGTAGTATAATTTATAAGCTTAAGTCTGGTAACCATAGTTAGAAAAGGGTTGAGAAAGTTAAACACGGAAGATTTATGTGCTGCTGCCTTTGAATTTCCTGTAGTAGTACCTCCTGTAAGTATTACAATTTTACCAAAGAATGTTGCTTGATGTTTTGTTTTTTTATTGCTATCCATACAAGTTAAGTTGTTTATTGCAGGCAAATTGTCATGATAACTTAAGACCTTGTTCTTAGTGTAGTTCGAATCTTCTATAAATGAACTTAACTCATAGTCATATACAATAAAATCAAAATTATAATGATTCAATAAGTTATTAAACTGTCCCTTATTCATTTCAACGTTTAAAAAATATAAATCAGCTCCAAGATATGAGACAGCAAAAATTGATTTAACCAAAGAAGCATGATTTCTGCACAAAAAGCCTACTTTTTGGCCGCTTTTAAGTTGATATTTTTCCTTCAGCATGATTGAAAGCTTTTCAGACTGTTCTAATAATTGATTATATGTTAAAGTCTCATTATCATCCACAAGGGCATCTTTATCACCATATATCCGCTCTGCAAAGCCTAGAAGTCCCATAACATTTATACCATATTTGAAAATAGCAGAAATTAAGCTGAATAATCCAAAGGGAGAAAGCAATCTTATTTTGTAAAGAACATATATGAGTTTAAACATTATTTCCTTTTCCCCCTTTCTTTTAAAAGAACAGGAGCGGTCAATTCATAAATTCCTCGCAGTAAAACTGACCCCAACTGTCCAAAAATTAGCCACCAGGGCTTATAATAGCATCTTTTAGTATACATTGACCTGCAAATGATCCTTGCAACATGATCTGGACACATTGCAGGCGCTTTATTATATGCTTTTGTGGGAAGTATCATTGGTGTTTTGACCAGCGGGAGATATATGGATGTAGTTGATATTCCCATGGCATTAAGCTCGGGAGCTGAAGACCTGAACCAGATGTCAAAAGCAGACTTTGATGACTGATAAGCAGCCCAGTAAGGGATAGGTTGAAGTAAAACGTTTATCGTAGAAATATTGATAACGTGTCCCTTCCTTTTTTCAAGAATCGGAATGGTTGATAATATTAGCTGAACCGGTGCAAAATAATTGATAGCCATAGTTCGTGTGAAATCATGATACCTATCTAAAGAGTTATTAATTGGTCTCATTATTGATTTTCCCGCATTACTTACTATATAGTCCAAGCCATCAGGCAATTGATGAATAAAGGTCAAAAACGCCTCCATATCTTCCGCTTTTCTAAGATCTGCACGAAAGATGCTTACTCTGGCAGCTTTCTGTTCTATATCATTTTTTATTGCCAAAAGCTTTTCCTCTCTTCTAGCAACCAAAATCATATGGATATTCATGTCAGCCAGCATATATGCCAGGTGTTCTCCTATACCGGAACTTGCTCCGGTTATGAGCACAGTTTTTCCCTCGAGCTCAACTGCCAACTTCTTTTTATTGCTGTAAGAAGGTGGAAACAATATGTTTTCGAAAAAACTATATTTGTGCATAATTTCCCTTTCCGTAGCTGATTGAGAAAAATAGGTTCAATAATAAATTTTCTAATTATAGCTAATATTCTCCATAAACGTAGAAACTCCTTTTGAATTAGAATTCAATTATCCGAAGCTAAGGGATAACGAAAAAATAACTTCCTATTCTCATATTGACAGAACATTATCAAATCAAGTTTTTTCGTTATCCCAGAGTTGGAACTTATATTTTAATCGTTCCTAATTGGATTTGCCAATAAAATCAATTGACTGCTTAATTATCTGTCCTGCTGCCGGTGCTGCTACTACACCACCAGTATAGTTATCCCCTTTTGGATTATCTATCACTAAAATACATGCGACTTTTGGATTGTCTGCAGGAGCGAACCCAATAAAAGAAGCAATATATTTGCCCGCTATAGTTGTCTCACTAGTCCCTGTTTTGCCGGCAATTCTATAGCCCTCCACATAGGCATTTTTTCCTGTACCCTCTGACACAACACCTTCTAATATTTCTCTAAGTGTTCTAGAGGTGTTTTCCGATATTACTCTTCTAACTACCTTTGGCTCAAAAGCCTCTACCATATTACCCTTTGAGTCAGATATCTCCTTTATAATCTGAGGTTCTAAAAGGTTTCCACCGTTTGCAACAGCACAGTAAGCCGATAATAATTGTATTGGTGTAATATTAAATCGTTGTCCGAAAGCTGCTACTGCCATATCAATATCCGTAGGTTTTTTATGAAATTGGCTTTCTCTTTCTCCTGACAATTCTATACCCGTCAAGTCATAAAAACCAAACCTTTGTACATAACTGTAAAACTTATCAATACCAAGGTTTTGAGCTATTTTTACAAAGGGCGGATTACAGGAATTATAAACAGCTTCTCTAAAAGATTCAACTCCATGTGCATTTGGCTTCCAGCAGTTTATATTATATCCGTTTACAGTAACGGTATAATCATCCACCATTGAATCGGGTGCAATTACTCCCTCCTCTAGACCTGCTGCAGTTGTTATAGCTTTAAACGTAGAACCAGGTTCGTAAGAATCTGCGATAGCCTTATTTCTCCATACAGTTTTCGTTAGGTATTCCACCTTTTCCGTATCAGCCATTACAGCCCATTCTGATTCACTCAATCCTTCCGGAACAGAGTCAGGATTGTTCAGGTCAAAATCCGGGTTTGAACACATTGCAAGCACTTCACCCGTTGATGGGTTCATCACTATAGCTGCTGCCCCATCTGCTTGAGTATCGTTCACTGCCTTGTCAAGGATGTTTTCAACCATCTGTTGGATGTCTTTATCCACGGTCAATGTTATATTATTTAAGGTAATTCCACGGTCATCCATTAGTTTTTCTATTCCCATATTACATATACTTTCTTTATTGACTGAACCTATTACATGTGAAGCAAGATTTCCATATGTATAACGGCTTTCGCCATTGGATCTTTCGACCAGTTTTACACCGTTTCTGTCAGCAATATCTCCTCTTAATTGAGCGCTGTCTTTTTCACCGGCAGCGGCAACTGCATATGCTGCTTTGGGAAACTTCACACTTTTATTTATATACTTAACTGTAAACATCCCTGCCAAAATAACTAAAACAGTAACACCAACTGCCAACACTGTAGATTTACGCTTTATTGCCTTAATAAATTTCAATCTCCATTCCATATTTGATGCCCTCCCTTGAATTATACTCGAAGCACTTTGAATAAACTGCCTTTGTGAAAATAGTTCCAGTATTTTTACAATTGTCATGGCATAATTTCTTTTTTCACTTAAACTCACATATTCCAATGCTTGCCGGTCACATACAAGTTCTCTGTCCTCCTTGATTTTATTGCCTGCCAGCCACATTAATGGGTTAAACCAATGAATGATGTTAAACAGCATTAAAATCAAACCTGCCACATTGTCCTTCCTCTTGTAGTGACACAATTCATGCAATATGACATAACGCAATTCATTATCATTTAGCTGCTTTGTTATTTCCGGCGGCATAAGTAAGACAGGCTTGAATACTCCGTAAATTGCTGGAGCACTACCGAAATTCTGATATGCAACAGGTATTTCTTTGGTTATTTTCATACTCTTTCTGCACTCTTCAATCAATTTAGTGACCCTATCTTGTTCTCCCTGCATTAATACTTTTTTAATTCTCCATTTTATGCTTATGTTTATTGCAACGCTATAAATCAAAAATACTATTAAACCCACTAACCACACAACTGCTGCAATTTCTAAAAAAGTCCCGGCAGAATTATCACTGTTCTGGTTCACTGTATCCGACTCAACATACTCCTCTTTATTGTCACCTAAATCAAGCGCCTGTTCACTATCCACCACTTCAATATTGTAATCTATATCCTGTTTGGTTCTAGTCTCAATTTTATTCTTCACAACCGTCTCTATCAACTCCGGCTGCGTCTGTTTGACCATATTTCCAAAGTCTAAAGAATATTGTGGTGTAAAAGGTATTACCAACCTTATAAAAAGCAAAAACCAGATGTAATAATGCCATTTAGCAGACAATTTATCTTTCCATATAGATTTTGCAATAAGAATAATACAAATAACAGCAGAGGCCATAATTGACAACATTAGCACAGAACTAAAAAGACCGGTAAGCATTGATATCTCCCCTTTATTCGTCATTTTCTTCTATCATTGTTTTTAACTTTTCAATTTCTTCTTTTGATAGCTTTCGATGTTTTAAGAAATTCGCCATCATCATGCTAACCGAACCATCATAAACTTTCTTGAGAAAGGTTTCGTTTTCCACTCGGATGCATTCTTCCTGACTTACAATGGGATAGTACTCTCTGGTTTTTGAATTTATCTGGTTATATCCCACAGCATCTTTATCCACCAATCGCTTTAAAAGTGTTTCAATTGTTTTGTTATTCCACGAACTCTTTTTACTGACAGCTTCTACAATATCCCTATTCTTTAAGGGTGACTTTTCCCATAGTGTCTTCATTATCAACCATTCAGAATCGGTTATTTGCGGCAATGATTTATCCATTTTACTCTCCTCCATGACTTACAATTGTAAGGTGCGTTTATATCTTACATCTGTAAGGCTAGTTTGTCAAGTAATAATCATGTATTTTTAACTAAGACTATTTCAAAAAATAACCTATACAACATTTAGGTCACGAAGCCCATCAAATAAAATTTTTGAAATGGCAATTGACAAGTTATTTTTTTGGGAATCACCTAAAGAAAAAATAACTATGATTAAAAAATGCATTTAAGCATAGTATATGTTCATAGATATTTTTTCACAAAAGGAGATAAAATAATGAGGGTATGTTATGTATGTGGTAGGAGTGGTAATTTAGGTAAGCACCATATTATACATGGCCATGGGAAGAGAAAAGCTTGCGAAACAAGGGAAAGTCTTATAGATATATGCTATAATTGTCATAAGCTGGTCCACAGCCCTGAATCATATGAATTAGATTTGAATCTGAAGCTGCAACTTCAGAATATATACTTTCAAAAAGGCTATCCCGAAGAAAAAGTCCGCATGTTAATGGGTGGAAAACATTACTGCTACAAGAATATACAGCACTAGGATTTCAGCAATTCTTCCTATGTTTTTTAGCCCAATAATACAAACTCTCTTTAATACCTCTTCAATCTCAAATTATAGAATTATAAAAAAAGAATGTTCCCCCAAGTCACGTAATTTTGCAAATATTATAACCCTTTATTCCGAAAACAATAATAACATCATCAATAATGCTTGTTCTCACTGTGAAATAAATATCTTTACACCCAGACAAGCTTCGAAAGAAAATACTATAAAAACCTTTGAATTGAAGCTCTAACAGAAGTTTGGTAGTCTTTCCGGTGTTTATTTCTCCTGTAATAATATTTACCATTCTCCCCAAAGTGCCTACTCTCATATTTATTATAGCTTAGTGCCCGTAACAGAACTCAATTCAAAATTTTCTCTTTTAATGTCTCATAAATCTCAATAGTATCAATATCTATTAATATGCCTTCTTCCTCCACCTCTACCGGAGTAAATCCCCTGAAATGAATAAATTCCCTTACATTGTTATACTGAGGTGAGCAAAGCATACTATTTGCAGCTTCTTTTTCATCAATACAGGATGTCCTCTCTGATGGTTATATAGGGTATTAGGTAAGCGCTGTTAAAAGTGGCCTTACAGCAGCTGGCTTCAAACTTGTAAAGCTCCCAGGATGTGGTGGAAAAAACGAGGATTTAAAAGGCGAGAAATGTTGATCTCATTACTTCATTTTAGCATCCAGCAATTCTTTTGCCTATATTCTGTAGGTGTGTAACCGTAATTTTTCTTGAATATCCTTGAAAAATGGACTGGGTCATTAAACCCCACTCTGTTAATTACTTCTGAAACCGGAACCGTTGTATCTTCAAGGATTTGCGATGCAAGATGCAATCTAAGTTTTATAAGATAAGCTTTTACAGACATACCGGTTACCTTATTAAAGAGTTTATTCATGGTTGTACGGTTCACATGAAACTCCTTCTCTAAATCCTCTATAGTAATTTTATTCATGTAATTGGAATTAAGGTAAAGTATTAAATCTTCAATACCTTCACAATTATTGCTTATAGCAACATTAGTTATACGTTCTGATGAGTCGGCTATTCTTCGTAAGAAAAACAAAAGTTCAATAAGATATGACCGGCTCCTACATGGCCAATAACAGTCCTTTTGATACTCCAGCTCTTCCTTTACTGATTTTATAAATTCTGTCATGCGCTTTGCCAAAACTGGGCTTAAATTAAGCCTACCGTCAAAGCCGTTTTTTCTTTCGCAAAATACTTTGATCCAGAATTTGTCCTGATTTTGTGTTACAGTAAGCTTTTCTTCCCCATCGCGTATTTTTTCAAAATCAAGAGCATCATTAATAATAGCGGGATGAAATAAAATTGCATCAGCTTTTAAGTCGCTGCAACACTCAATATCATATTTATCAGTCTCATTAAAACAAAAAACTGAAGGCGTCAAAAAAATATGTTTCCTATCTCCGATTGTTATAATTCCTGTCCCCTCTTCAACAAAAATTATTTTATATCGATTATTAAAACCCATCTCACAATTAAAAACATTGTCCGATGTATGAACAAGCATTAACTCATAGCCCTTATGATTATTCAGACCAACTGTTGTCAAACTCCTCATAGAATATACCCCTTTGCAAGTCAATTATTAAATATATTTTATATAATCAAACTCTTATTCTCAAGTTTAGTTTTAATTCTTCCCATAAAATCATCCTAATTTTCTATAAAACAAAAAATCTCCCTTTGATTATTTCAGTACTTCTTTCAAAGGGAGATTTTTTATCTATAACTATAAAACTAGAATCTTTACTCTTTTTTATTTAGTAATTCCAAGCAATTCGCACAGTTTTAATCCAAAAGCAGCTGAGGCATCAACATTTCTTCCAGTTATAATATTGCCCGATACCACAACTTCTTCATCAACATATGTAGCACCATACTTTTCTAACTCTTTGATCCCATCATCCCATGGATACATTGTAGCTTTTTTACCTTTTAGAATCCCTGCCTTTGACAATGCCGGGGGAGCTCCACATATCGCACCTACTATTTTATTATCATTATTTGCCTCAATTAAAAGTTTCCTTAAGGCTGCATCTTCCCAAAGAAACTCAATTGATCCTGTACCTCCGACAACTATAACCGCATCAAATTTTTTAACCTTTACACCACTTATTTTTATATCAGGTTTAATCAGTGAGCCATTAGTTCCGGTAGATATATCCATTGTGGTACTTGCCACAATGACTTTTGCTCCGTTAGCTTCTAAAATACTTTTGGGCACAAAAAACTCAAGATCTTCAACATTCTTTGGTGCAATCACCATTAATACCTCAGGCTTTGATTTATGTTTTTGGTGTCCTTTTATTGGTTTAGCCCATATTTGAGCAGATAAGCAAAATATCATTGAAAAAACCAACATGAAGCCTAGAAACTTTTTGAAATTATTCATTCCAAACCCCTCCAAAATTTTTTAGTAGACCCAAAGTGTGAAAATTGCTTAGGACCTCGCGAGTTCGTCTATTTTCATGTGGGCAAATTCATTATATCAAACCTGTTTTATTTTATTAATGGACATTTTGCAATATCTCTATGCTTTTTATCAATTTTAAAGTAACTCTCCTTATAGCAATATATAAAGAAATCATAATCCTTTAATGTACTTTGCTCCAAATCCCGCAAATAATGGCACAGTAGCTGACTGAAACATCAATGTTTCATTACCGGTAATTTTGAATCTTGCTATAACCTCTTTATTTTTTACTCCAAAAAAGCTTTTTTCAAGGCTGTTTTCTATAGCTGCGTGAATCAACAACTCATCATCTTCAACGGAATAAGTACATTTAGGTAATAAGTAGCTGCTGATTGGTGGTGTACGAAGCGTTGCATCACCGTTTTCATACAAAGTTATTGATAATAGACGCTCAAATTTTTGCTTTTCACTTGGATTCTCCAAACTATATGTTCCAGCCATATCTCTAAATAAATTTAAAGTCGCTACTTGGCTTGATATAACCCCTACAGACAACACAACTACAATCAAAATAGCGACAAAAAAGACAACCCCTAATGGTCTTTTAAAATTCAATACCTTTTTTATGCGCTCTTTCATACCACTCTCACATCCCTAATAACTGATTAGATCATTTATTCTTTTTAATATAATTCATTGGATGATCTTTATTTAAATCATCTCTAATATCAATTCTGACTTTTTCAATTTCTGCATTTCTAACCATTAAAAAAAGGTAACCGATAAAAGCTATACCTAAATAATTATAATATAAAATCAATTGACGTTAATACTATGTAGACCAAAAAAGCTTCTGACATTATTATTTCTCTTTATTTATTTTAGCTCAGTCCCGCCCCATTCAACAACTGTAAATCCATTTCTAATAAAAGGTTTGATTTCTTGTTCTTTTATATCTATTTTATTATTTAAAGGCTTGAACACCATAAACACTCTTAGCACTGAGTCTGGTTTTGGAATCACCTCTAATTTTGCATTGTCAGTATACTCTTTCCCTGCAAAATGAATTAAATTATATTTGTTATTTTGCATTCGTGGTAACCAATAAACAATAAATTCATTATACTCTTTTGGTTCAAGACCAATCTTATGGAGTGTTTCCTGTAAAAACTGCATTGTATCTTTTCCCTGTACAACAAATCCTGTAGATAAATCATATGATATAGAATTGGGATTACCTTCCCAAAACAAGTAACTATATTCTCTTCCATCTTCTTTATTTATTAGTTTACCATCAGGATAAGCAGTTACATTCCATTTTTCAGTTTGATTTTCAAAGGGAGGATATACTACAGTAAATTCACCGTTATAATCTAGTTTCACACTTACATCTTCAACCTGATTTGGATATAAATATATTACAGGTTTTAAATCGGAATAATTGTTATCCTCTCTTTGCAATGCCCATATAACAAGTCCTAAAACACCAATTAATACAATCGTTATTATAGATATGATTAGACCCCTTTTTTTCATACTTACCCTCCAGATTTTTTTACAATATCATTTAGCAACTTTCCTCACGTCACTATTTGATGTGGCAAATCCTAAAATATGTATCACATCAACAAGTATTTCTACTTTTATTCTATCACTCCAACTTTTACATGTAAATGAAACTTAAATCAAAGTCTAGGCTTATTTCTCTTTCCATATAGTCCCTCCTCCACTAAAACTCCCTCCATATTTCATGTCCTTTGCTGATAGTGATAACATTTTTTGTTTTTTTATTATTGAATCTTGGAAGTTTGTTATTGCAAAAAAGTTGGGTAGACACAAAGAAAAGATCACGGTAAATCTTTGGAGTTACTGACGTGGTGAATCAAGAGAAAATCCGTCCGCCCCATTTAAAAGAAAGCCAGCGAAACTAACACAAAGAGGCTCTGTAGTAATCATGTTAGCTGCTTTGTAATGACATGCAGAGTCAGAAGTGGAAAGGTAAATAATAAATATAGTTATTGTTTGCTTTTCCACTTCCCGTATTTATATATTAGCAAGAAATTACGTTGTATGGGAAGATAGAAATAATGGGAGTCTGGATGCAGATATCGTTCTATTTGATATTCAAACAAAAAAGTCTGTTTTCTTGACACGTGATAAATTCAACCAGGGATCTCCCGCAATATATGAAAACTATATTGTTTGGATGGATGAAAGAAATGGTATAGCATCGAACGACGTTATTATAAATGGTAATCTGCCAAACTCCGATATATATATTTACGACATCAAAACTAAAGAAGAAAGTTTACTTACAGGAAAAGAACCGCAAATATTACCGTGTATAGGTTCTGATTGGGTAGGTTGGGTAACATCAAGGCAAGTTAATCCGGTTGTTGATATTAAAAAGTATAGATAAATTGAGTAAATGCCATGAGAGAAAAATTATACCATGATCAAGATGAAAAAAATAACAAAACTTAAATTTATATCATTGCTTCCATCCTTAATACATTATTACTAAAAAATTGCAAAATTCTTTAATCATTTTTAAACCTCGCTTAGGTTATCGAAACAGGCTTAACATCATGCCACTTATATAAGCTTTTTGGTGGAAGATTAATATTTCTTCTAGAATCAAAACTCCGGTAGCCGCTAAGGCACCGGAGTTTTACAATTGCATATTAAAAGCTTTTCAATTCTTCTCTGGTAACATTTTGTCAAAGAATTTTAACCATCAGTAAATAGCATTAATTTTTCCTTGGAAATTCAGACTTCATACCAATTAAAACCTGTCTCATATAAGCAAAATCCACTGAATTAATTTGCCCATTTCCATCAACATCTGCCGCTAACATACCATATTCAGATGGGAAACTACTAATCATTCCTAATAAATACATTCTCAAATAACCGAAGTCAATTGAATTAAAACTATTGTCCCCATTCAAATCACCAATAACGTATTTATTGGATGAAGGAGTAGGAGTAGCAGGTGACGGTGAATCGTTATATAAATTCTGGAAATTACCTGACATATATAACAAAGTCAACATTCTTAAACTATTTCCATAATAATCATGAGGTGCTGAATCCTTAACTTTCACACTCTCATTAAACATTTTCTGACCAAAATCCAAATCTCCTCCGGTAAGAGTTCCGGCAGCTGCTGTACAAACAAATGTAGCATTATGATATTGGCCTATCTTTTGACCTGTTATAGAATAACCGTCTACAATATTTTCAGCACCAACATTTTTGAAGAATGCAGAAACTTTGTCGCAATAAGCCTTAGCTTTTTCTGTACCGTACCAGGAATAATCAAGTGCAATCCTCCATGGCATACGTGCTGCATCATAGCTATATTCATATTTACTTGCACCGTTCCATACTGTCAACTTCTGTTCGGTTCCATCAGCTTTACACCAATCGGGGACAAGTCCTGTATTATTATTAAATTTCCCAATCTGATCAAGGATTTCATAACTCTTGTCAGCTACTTTTAACCAATCATTGTTGCCGGTGAAATCTGCATAAATCCTATACCAAGCCGGAACAAAATAGCAAGGATTAAGGGCATCAGAACCACCCCAATTACCAGGCTTTAATACATATGTACCTGGTTCTACGCAGTATCTATACAGGTTGTTTATATAAGTTTTTGCTTCTTGTTCGTAGTTAATTTTGCCGCTTGAACCCCATTTTTTATGTGCAAACACAAGTGCTGTTGCCATGTCTTCATCACCATCTGTTGCAGCTCCTGTTCCGGCAACTTTACCATCTGCACCAATGGACCAGTCCATAAGTCCGGTAGAATTAAAGTACTTCTTGGCGTAACTGTAAAGATCATCAAATAATTCCCTCTCATTGAAATAGACTGAGAGCAACATACCATAACCCATTCCTTCTGAACAAGTTGTAAAATCCTGTGATCCTGATGTTTGTACTCTTCTGTAACCACCTGCTCCACTTGTGGTTATACGACTGTTTTTCCAATCTTCCCATTCTCGGAGCAACATAGCGTTAGCTTCATTCTGGTCAGTCGCTAAAGATTTTATGCCATATGGATATCCGTTTGAAGCAGGTAAAGAAGATGTGGTTGTAGGTGTATGAGTAGATATCGTTGGTGTAGGTGTAGATGCAGTTGCTGTAGGTGTAGAGCTTGTCTTTTTTATAGCATTTTTATAAGCATTTAGAACTGCTTCACTTGAGTTGATTCTCCAATCAGTTTCTTTATTGTGGCTAAACCAAACTGCTGCAAAAATTTTGGGATAGGATGATCTAATTGTATTAAAAGAATCGGTAATCCACTGTGCCTTGTTTCCACCTATTTCTGCTGAAGCCCATTCAGCTATGAAAATTGGCTTATTATAGTTTTTCAGGCTGTTATATGATCTTGAAAAAATCTGATCAAAAGTATTCCAAGTGCTTCCCCATGATTGTGTAGTTCCCCAATTATAACCATCTATAGAATTGTAGTCTACATAATTATCACCAGGATAAATTCCTTCAAAAGAGGTATTTGGTCCTACATTATCACAGTTTAAAGTGAATATCCATTTTATATTGTTTGCACCTTCACTCCTAAAAACATCCACAATGTGCCTGAATGCAGCTATATATGTGCTATTAGTATTGTTACCGCTTTTATAGCCTATAGCCCATGGATACCAATCACCATTGGCTTCATGTAAAGGTCTTAACCAAATTTCCTTTCCATATGACTTCATATCTTGAGCCATTCTTTTAAGATAGTTGTCAGCGTTACCGTTCATAATCTGAACAGTATCATATTCCCAAGGTTCCCATGTAATTAATATAGTTGCGTTGTTTGAATATGCAGAATCTACATTAGTCCTTATAGAATTAAAATTAGTGCTCCAATCCATATACATATGAACAATATCTAGATTTCTGTTTTGTAACTGATTAAATGCTTTGACTCCAGCATCAGTAGGTTGTTCACCTAACCAAGCGCCAACTTTTAGTTCAGTTTCAGCACTTCCATTCATCGGGAATATTGTTACACCTAATAACAATATTGTTACCACTAGAATAGACAGTATTTTTTTCTTCAACATAATTTTTCCCCCTATATTTTCTGATTTAATCTGATTTAAATTAACCTCATCAATATAATTTTATAATAATCCTGATGAAGCTTCTATTAGCATTATTTTATATTCATTATATTTTTTTCAGATGCACTTTACTTTCTCTTACTAATTGTCAATTCAGAATAATACTGTCCGGGAGACATGCCTTCGTATTTTCTGAACATGCGGATAAATGTCACTGCTCCACTGCACCCAACTCTTGTCGCAATTTCATTGATTCTCAAATTACTCTCTTTTTGCATAAGCTCTTTAGATGCCTTAACTCTGCACAGGTTCAAATAATCTTTAAAATTCTGGCCTGTATAGTACTTAAACATTGTACTAAGATATGAAGTAGACATATTGAAATGTTCAGATATATCATTAAGTGATATATCTCTTACATAATTTTCATGTATATAAGTAATCATTTTATTAGCCATTGTTCTATCATATTTGTTATCATCTAGAGCATATCTCATCGCATGTTCGAGACTCGTACTGCTTCCTTCATTCCATGACAATTCAAAAGCATCCGCATCCATCTTTAGTCGAAGTTTATTTAGCCGGTTTTGAAATGAATTTATATCCCCTATTGCTAATAAATTGCCTACTTTCTTAAGTAACCTGTCTGCTGCTGCAAATAGACAAGCAGCTCTGCTGTAATCGCCAAGCATGGTGGAAACGGCAGCCAAACCTCCAAATATCAGAAAAATATAGCTCAAAGTATTTTGCTTTATTTCAATATAAGATTTTAATCCAATTAAAAACAATTCCTCAGCTTTTGAATAATTCCCCTGCTCTAATTTAAGTTCTGCCAAACTGCGGTATACCCAAGGTATATCGCCTTTATGACCCACTTCATTTAATAAAGATAAGCTTTCGTTGAATAATTCATATGCCTTGTTTACTTCGCCCATATAATGGTACACTTCACCTAAGTCTTTTTTTATACGTGCTATTATAGCCGTATATCCCAGTTTGTTAGCAAGGCTTAAACTTTTCAAATAATAACTTTGCGCAAGTTCATAATCACCCTGGGAACGAGCCAATTCTGCAATATTTATTAATGCAAAAGTTATTTCAAATCTATCAGCTATCTCTTCGTAGCCTAAAAGATATTTATGAAACATTTGCATAGCCTCAGAGAACTCACCTTTACCCCTTAGAACCATGCCCATTCTCCCATATGACCTTAATATGCCGTACTTATCGCCATATTCTTTATAAATACCAAGACTTTCATTTAAACACATTTCTGCCATATCATGTGATCCATCATAACAATAAACCTGGCTAAGCTCCTCAAGAACTTCTGCTATACCATGCTTGTAATCCGCTTTACGATATATCTTCAAGCTTTGATTTAATAATTCCACTTCATATTGTAAATTGCCCGATATACTATTTGTCAATGCTAAATTATACTTTATTGAAGCTTCTCCCATATGGTCATTTCTTTCCATCGCCAATTGCAAACCTTTTTCAAAAATCTTGACCGCTCTCTCGCAATTGCCATTTAAAAAAACAAATCTGCCGAACCATTGGTAGGCCTTTATATAACCTTTCATATTTATAAAATTATCCTGCCTTTGAATTATAGATTCCAATATACTTTGACCTTTATCCCAATAGCCTCTTGCCTCCCAGTAGTATCCCATTGATACGGCTAGTTCTAACTCTTTTTCAAAACAATTTGTCATGGTGTAATACTCCAATGCACAAATTATGTCCAAATATGCTTTATCCAGCATATTAAGACCTGCTTGACGGTTGGCATCATAAAAATTGCTTTCTGCGTCAATAGCACAAGAGAAAAAGTAATCTGCATGGCATTCTTTTATAAATTTTTCATCACTATCTGCTGACAGTAACCATGCCGCATATTCCCTGACTATTTCAAGCATACTAAAACAACATTCATCTCTTTCCTCGAACTCTGAATCCATTATCAAAATGCTTTTATTTGCCAATGACAACAAATTCTCATATAAATTGTCAATATCATTTCTTTTGTTTATTACAGCAGATACTGCCCTTAAGTTAAATTTTCCTTTAAACATACCAAGCCTTATAAATATTCTCTTTTGGTTAACACTTAATAGGTTATATCCCCATTCAATATTATTTTTCATTGTACGCTGACGTTCTGGCAAACTATTTGGTCCATCTATCAGCCAATTTAAGCGATTTTGGCCCTGCTTCAGCATTGCGTTTACTGAAAATTTTGCAAGGTTTGAAGCCGCAAGCTCAATAGCCAATGGTATTCCCTCAAGGCATACACATGGCGTGGAAATATTTTACTGAAATAATTTATCTGTTTCTGGATGGCATAGCAAATAAAAATTTATCCTGATAAAAAACCAAAAAAATTCTTGACAGGCTCATGAAATGGCGGTAAATTCTGCCATAGCTTATGGAGCGGTTCAGTTCCACGAGACAGCATTATTTGATTATAGGAAGGTGTTTCTTTATGGTTACTAGGTTTTCAGATGTACATACGGGATGGCTTGATACTTCCGATACTCCGTTGATTCAGTTACAGGGCTTATATTTGGAGCGTATGGGGTTTCATGTAGGTATGAATATAAAGGTTGAGATTGAGAAAGGACGTATTGTTATTACTCCTTTGGAAGATTTGGAAGAAGGTGAAGCAGTTTGAAGCATAGATATTGCAGGAAGTATGGGTATTATGCCCATCACTTCCGTTTCACTTTTTGGCTTATTGGTTTATTTAAAAGTAAGGATTGATTTTTAAGGTTGGAGGTTGATTTTATGAGATTGGTTATTGATTCAAAAGGTGCATCAGGAAGTTTGCATTTGAAGATTTCTGGATTTACTATTGAGTTTTCGGACGTTTCGGCGACTGGAAATGTTTCTGTTATTGAAGATTCAGGCAATGTTTCCGTTGAGATTTTGCCAGTTAAGGAAGTATTGATTAATGATTCCATTATAGAGCCTTTAGTGGATGATTTGCAGAAAATTGAGCAGTCAGAGCCACTGAGTAAAGCCGTTCCAGAATTTCCGTTTTTTTCTTTATTGTTTTTTCTGAATACCATTTTTATAGATGTTTAATATTGTTATTAGCTACATTTGTTGGTTAGATATAAATCCCCGATGGAATTTTTGCAACCCACAGCACTTTCTTAAGAAAAAATAAAAAAAGTCCCGAAGCTGTATTTTCTACAGTCGGGACAATACCTGTGTAAAACTTAAGTATCAACACTTACAGTTCATTTATATCAATGGGTACCATTTCAACAAAATCTTCATACCAACCACTTAATGGATAGTAAGCGACATTTACTATTTCCAGTTCGTTTAATCTTAGTACATACATTCCTTCAATCTCAAGTAATTTTATTAATGGTTCATATACACTTAGATATTTAATAGCTTTTGGATTTTTATCAGCATATTTAGCTAATTGTATATAAAACTGAATTATGTTTTTTGTATATGAATTTTTTCCTAAAAATTCTACAGTTTCTGTATTGCAGTAGTCAGAAATAGATATATTTATAGTGTCACCAATAAGATTAGCTATATTCGCAGCAAAAGGCTTTATAGGTTTTATAGATTCATCTTTAAAAAATTTAGCTAACCTTCTTAGAAATTCATATCCTAAATTTGCCTGTGCTTTTGAAAAATTCGTACCTACTTTATGCCATTTTATATTATTGATTTTTACCACTGCTTTATTAAGATACATTTTATACACCTCAATTAATAATAGATATCGTCATCACTATATTTAAGATAATCTGCTGCCGAATCATATTCAGGAAATTCCTTAGGATTCGGTGCTGTCATATTTGCTTTATCATGTGCATTTTTTAAAGGATTCCTATCAAATTGCTTTGTTGTCGTATTCCATGTAGATGGATCCATTAAAGGCATTCCTTCATCCATGAAATTTTTTTCTAGTAACTCATGATTTTTAAGTTGTATAAACCATTCTTTTTCAGCATCCGTAAGTATTGTTGTTTGTGCCTTTTGCCAAGCATAAGCTATGTCTGGATCTGCTTGGAGATATAATGTTTCAAGTGGGTTACCTTTTACCGAAATTCCTTTAGTATTTAAAAACAAATGATTTTTCATGTCTATAATATCTTGTATTGATAACCCCGTATTATATGCAACATCTGGAACATCGTTTAAAGCAGCCTTTCTAATTGCGATATATTTCCTCTCAAGAAATGCCTGGAATCCATCCTCTGGTATAATAATGTGTTGTCTCATAACTTTAACATCATCAACCATCTTTGCAGCTGCTTCACCAATTTGAGAAAGAATATTTTGGTCATCAATATTCATTCTTCTTGCATTCTCAATGGCTTCTCTTCCTGCTGCCATCATGTCAGCCGTACAGTCATTGTGAACTAAAAGACCATTAGTACCTACAAAGTATGTATGGAACTGGTCTACATTCAGGTTGTAAATCCTTACAGCTTCCTCCAAGTCTACAATGCCCGTTGCAGTAACTTCCTTAAGCTCACCCTCAGCAGTTAAAACCCTATCCCCAACTTTAATATTCTTTGCAGACTTCCACCAGCCTG